>JBBSKN010000157.1:0-7675 GCA_038256265.1 Phormidesmidales cyanobacterium | reverse complement strand
CCCAGGGCATACTGGCCCAGCAGCTTGTTTTTGGCCGATTGCAGCTCTTCGTCAGAGAGCACGGTCTCTTGCAGACGCTCGATCTCAAACCGCAATCCCTCTAGGGCGGTGGCGGTGTTTTCGGGAGCGGTGCCAATGTAGGCGACAAACTGAGACGGCCCCAGGCGAGTGGGGTAAAAGGCCGAGACATCGTAGGCCAGGCCGCGTTTTTCGCGCAGTTCGACAAACAGACGGCTAGAGAGACCATTGCCCAGGTAAGTGTTGATCAGCTTGAGAGCGGCGTAGGCGGGGTGCTTCACTGAGGCAGCTGGGTAACCCACCATGACGATCGCCTGGTTGGTTTCTTGGGCCACCATAGAGCAGGCGGGGGAGGTCAGCACCGCCGGAAATACCAGGGCGGGCGGGGGTGAGGGGTTAGACACCAGCCAGTCGCCCAGGGCTTGCTCTACCTGAGCCAGGGCCGCTGCGGGGGTGATGCGGCCCACAATGGTAATCACCATGCTGTCGGGGCGCATGTGCTGGCGGTGGAAGTCAACTAGATGGGCTTGGGTAATCGCCCCCACCGTAGCTTCGGTGCCGATGCCGGGCCGGGCGTAGGGGTGCTCGCCATACATAGCTTGGCGGAGCTGGTTGAAAGCCAGGGTGAAGGGCTGCTCCTGCATTGAGCGAATCTGTTGCAGGGTGAGCTTGCGCTCTAGCTCAATTTCTTCGGTAGGGAAGCTGGGCTGACGCAGCAGGGTGGCGGCCAGGGCAAAGATTTCTGGAAAGTCGGCGGAGACGGTTTTGAGGCTGATGACGCTGTAGTCGGCAGCGGCATCGGTGCCCAGGCTGGCCCCGACCGATTCGACGGTTTCGGCGATCGCCATCGACGACAGCGCCGTGGTGCCCTTGGTGAGCAGCCCCATCAGAAAGCTCATTAGACCTGCCTGGTGGGGGGCTTCAGAGGCGCTGCCCGCCCGAATAAACATGCGGGCTGAGACAATGTCGGCGACGGGGTTTTCTAACACGAGAACCGTTAGGCCGTTGGCTAAAACAGTGCGATGCAGGCGCGGGGCTTGAAGAAGAGAGGCTGTCACGGGCAAAAATTAGTGGGTGAAGAGAATTACGAGCAAAGCAAAAAACGGCGGTGAGCACTGGGGGGCAATGGCCACAATAACTATAGAACTATAGTCTGCCTAAGGGGCCTCAGGCCGGGCGCAGAATCGTAGACACGTAGCGCAGCGGCGTCAGGTACTGGGCCGCCAGATGGCGGAGGTCGGCTTCTTGGTACTGTTGCAGGGTGGGCACGTAGGCCAGACAGCGATCAGCGGCGGCGATGGTGCCGTAGTAGCCGTACAGCCCCGCCAGCTGACCCGGCGCTTCGGTAGAAAAGGCGTAGTCGTTGCACAGCAGGCGCTTGGCCCGCGCCATTTCGGCGTCGGAAATCGGTTTGGCGGCTAGCTCGCTGATGCGATCGCAGACAATCGCCTCTACCCGGTCGACTTCGTCGCCATCGAGCCAGGCCTGAATGGTAAACAGGCTGCACTCCCGCTGCATCGAAAACCCAGCACCAATATCCTGCACCAGCTGGCGGTCTTCTCGCAGCTCGCGCACCAGTCGAGAGGTGCGCCCCTCCGCCAAGATGGCCGCCAGCAGGTCTAGACCGTAGGCGGTTTCGAGCTGGTCAATGCCGGGGCCGAGCCAGGCCATGGTCAGCCGCGACTGCTCTAGGCGCGGCAGATGGAGAATTTCGCGGCGCACCCCCGGCAGCGTCGGCACGGGGGCCACCGCCGCCGCTGGACAGGGCGGCGGCGACGCAAAACCGCGAAAGGCATGCTTTACCATGGCCACCGTCGGCTCTAGGGCAATGCCGCCAGCGATCACCACCGTCATTTTGTCGGGCTGGTAGTGGGCTTGGTGAAAGCAGCGCATCTCTTCGGGCGATCGCCGCTGCAAAATTTCTGCGGTGCCCAGCACCGGGCGACCGTAGGGGTGATCTTGGTACACCGACTCAGACATGGCCTGGTAGCCCAGCCAGTCGGGGTCATCCTGGGCCTGGCGAATTTCTTCGAGCACCACCTGACGCTCGCGGCTAAACTCATCGGCCGGAATCGCCGCGTGCAGCAGCAGATCGGCCAAGTAGGGCAGCGTCTGGGGCAGCATGTCGGCGGCAATGGTGACAAAAAAGTGGGCGTAGTCGTGGCTGGTGGCTGCGTTGGTCATGCCCCCCTGGGTTTCGATGGCGTAGTCAAAGACGCCGGGCGGCAGCTGGTCGGTGCCCTTAAAAATCATGTGCTCTAAAAAGTGGGCCATGCCCGCCCACTCCGCTGGCTCGGTGATCGCCCCGGCCCTTACCCAGACATCGGCCACCACCACGGGCGTCGCCGCAATCTCTTGATGGATCAGGGTCAGTCCATTTTCTAAACGAATCACGCTGGCGGGAAAATCAACCGAATTCAACGGCCCAAGCCTTTAAAACACACATCATCAAACTCCTGAGCTACGCCAAGTCCAGCCCGAGATCTGTAGCTTTTCTCCAGGCAGAACTCCCCAGGCAGAACGCCACGTCTGGACTTAGAACAGGCTTAATTAGGTAAGCTGCCCCAGAGAATAGACCCCAGAAGGAAATCCTTAGCCGCAGGTTAACCCTGCTGTTAATACTAACGTTCAAGTAAACTAAATCACACTTTCGCGACTCATCTTCAAGACTCAAACAACAACTCCCCCATCCAGCTGGACAGGGGAACGTCAAAAATTTATTTTTCTAAATAATATTGTTTCTAAAACACTAAGGTGACTTCTAGGAAATAGTTGCCCTAATGGTGGGCAGTGCTACAGCGGTGTACAGTCGCTGGATTGAAGTTGGTATTTTCTTTCCCAGAGATATCCTAAGGGTTCCACCGCAGCGCCGTCTTACCTCAGTTTCCGACCTGGGAAAACCAGGTGGGTGCCTTAGCACTTGGCTTAAAGTTTCCGAGTACAAGCTCGGTCTACTGCCGCCGGTGCGGTTTGGCTCCCGTTCGGAACAAACATAGATCGACAAACATTGTTGGCAGTCACCAACGCCGTAGTGGAACTTGATCCCATCATAACCAACAGCCTGGGTCAAACCGCAAGGGGAAACCCGACCTTTCTCTGGGCCGCTATCCCAACCGCTGTGATCTACTATGGCAGCACCGACCTGCGCCCAGTATTTTGTCCCTGCCAGTATTTGTCCCCGTAAAATTTTATGGTTCCTGACGACTCTGTCCCTGCTGTAGTAGCGGACTCTACTGTACCCAATCCAGGCGCGACCGAGGCTTTAGCTGCCGACCAGCCACCCATCACCCCGGCCCCCGCTCCACCCATTGATCCTCGTACCCAGCTGCGGCTGCGCAGTGAAACCGATCACCTGGTGCTGCTCATGCCCAATGGCGCTGAGGCAGAAGCTGGTGCTCTGGCCTGGGGCGAGCTATTGCAGCAATTCAAGCAGCGGCTCAACGGCGGAGAAAGATTTTGGCAGCCCCAGACGGTGGTGCATCTGGCCGCCCGCGATCGCCTGCTCGACGCCCGCCAGCTCCAGGCGCTAGAAGAACTGCTCTCCGCCGCCCAGCTCACTCTCAAGCGGGTGATTACCAGCCGCCGCCAAACCGCGATCGCCGCCGTCACCGCTGGCTATTCGGTCGATCAGCTGGCGGCGGAAGATACCCTGGTGCAGTCGCCCCCGGCCCCCGGCCAGCCCCTGGCGGAGCCGCTGTACCTGCAAACCACGGTGCGGGGCGGCGTTGAAATTCGTCACCCCGGCACGATCATTGTGCTGGGGGATGTCAACCCCGGCAGTTCCCTCGTGTCGGAGGGCGACATTCTCGTCTGGGGCCGCCTGCGGGGCACCGCCCATGCGGGGGCAGGGGGCGATCGCAGCCGCTGCATCATGGCTCTGCAAATGCACCCCACCCAGCTGCGCCTGGCCGACCTGGTGGCCCGCGCCCCCGACGGCCCCACCCACCAATACCTGCCCGAGGTGGCCTACGTGGGCGACAACGCCATCCGCATTGCCCAGGCCCAGGCCTTTGCCCGCCAAAACTTCGACGCCACCCTGGGGCAGGGAGCGCAGCTCACCGATGCGTTTAAGGTCTAAACCAACGGTGGCAGGTGAGGGGAGCGCGGTGTACGGTGCAGGTTATACGGTTTGCGGTGTACGGTATACGGTTCAAGAACGGCCGGACACCGTATACCGCAAACCTTGTACCGCAAACCTGATAAATTGCCCCAATTCGCGGTCCTCAGCCTACGCCCATGGCGTATTATTAACGGTTGTTTTCGTCGGGCAGTTAGTTCTTTGTTGGTTCTTTAAGGAAAGTTGGGTTTGGCCATGACTCGCATTATCGTAATGACCTCGGGCAAAGGGGGTGTCGGCAAGAGCACTTGCACCGCCAACCTGGGCATGGCCCTAGCCCAGCGAAATCAGCGGGTTGCCGTCGTCGATGCCGACTTTGGCCTGCGCAACCTCGATCTGCTGCTGGGCTTAGAAAACCGCATTGTCTACACGGCGCTGGACGTGCTGGCGGGCGACTGCACGGTAGAAAAGGCCCTGGTCAAAGACAAGCGTCAGCCCAGCCTGGGTCTGCTGGCCGCCGCCCAAAATCGCAACAAAGAAGCCATCACCCCCGAGCAGATGAAACAGCTGGTAGCGGGCCTGGCCCCCAGCCACGACTTTATTTTGATCGATTGCCCGGCGGGCATTGAGATGGGCTTTCAAAATGCGATCGCCCCGGCCAAAGAGGCGATCGTCGTCACCACCCCCGAGATCTCTGCCGTGCGCGACGCCGACCGAGTGATTGGCCTGCTCGAAGCCAACGACGTGAAATTTACCAAGCTGCTGATCAACCGCATCAAGCCCAAGATGGTGCAAGAAGACCAGATGATGTCGGTGCGCGACGTGCTCGATATTCTTGCCGTGCCCCTGCTGGGGGTGGTGCCCGACGACGAGCGAGTGATTGTGGCCTCTAACCGGGGCGAGCCGCTGGTGCTCGACCAGCAGCCGTCGCTGGCAGGAGTCGCCTTTAACAACATTGCCCGCCGTTTGGTGGGCGAAGAGGTTCCCCTGATTGACCTCAATGCTACCCACGACAATCTGCTTAGTCGCCTGCGCCGATTTTTTCGGGGTTAGGCCCCTGGTTCAAAAGGTTATGAAGCCCACTCAAGAGCATAAATCCGGTGTTTGATGTTTTTTTACCCAGCCGCCAGTGCCGATGCTAAGCGAACTTATCGACAAGCTGTTTAACCGCAACCGCAACCTCTCTAGTCGGGCCGAGGTGAAACAGCGACTGCAATTTGTGCTGGCCCATGATCGCGCCGACCTCACCCCCGAAGTGGTCGAAAAAATGCGCCGAGAAATTCTTGAGGTAGTCTCTCGCTACGTCGAGCTAGACCAAGAGCATTTGGAATTTACCCTCGAAAGCGACCAGCGCATGACCGCCCTGATCGCCAACTTGCCCATCCGCCGAGTGCGCCCTGAGTTGCCCCCGGTCGAGGAGGTGGTGCTGCCACCATCTACGACCCCAGACCCCAATCCTGCCCCTGATCCTGTAGCCGAGGCCCCTGCCGCCAGGGTTGAGTCTGCTGAAACGGGGCCGGATGAAACTAGACCGGCTGAAACTGGGCCGGCAAAGGCTGTTGAACCCGCAGTGTCCACCGAACTTGTAGAGTCCACAGACCCCACAAAACCTGCTATCACCCCCGATGAGTAACGCTCCCGACGCCTGTGCTTCTTTGGCCGCCTGTGTAGATGCCCTGGCGCTCAACACCATTCAGCGCCATGTGTTTATCTGCGCCGACCAGACCAAGCCCAAATGCTGCGACAAAGCCGAGAGCATCGTCGCCTGGGACTACTTAAAGAATCGATTAAAAGAATTGGGGTTGGATCGGCCCACCGCCGAGCGCCCTACCTCTGTCTTTCGCACCAAGGCCAACTGCCTGCGGGTTTGCCACAGAGGCCCGATTTTGCTCGTCTACCCCGAGGGTGTCTGGTACCACAGCGCCACCCCAGCGGTGATCGAGCGCATCATTCAAGAACACCTGATCGGCGGGCAAATTGTCGAAGATTTTGCCTTCTTGCAGCATGCCCTACCCTAAGCAGTCCCTAGAAGCTTGGTATAATCCCCGGCAACACCTATGGGTAACAACGGTATGGCAGACTGGCGGGTGATTGAGGGGGGCATTACGGCACCCAAAGGATTTCAGGCAGCGGGGATCACTGCGGGGCTCAAACCCTCGGGTGCGCCGGATCTGGCTTTGATTTACTCCGACTGTGAGGCGATCGCAGCCGGGGTCTTTACCACCAGCCACGTGCGCGCCGCCTGCGTCGACTACTGCCGCCAGCGCCTCGAAGCCCGCCCCAGCGCCCGCGCCATCTTGATCAACGCGGGCCAGGCCAACGCCTGCACCGGCAACCAAGGCTGGGTGGATACGGTCGAAAGTGCCGTATCCCTAGGCTCTGCCCTCAACCTGCCCCCCGAAGCGGTGCTGATCGCCTCCACCGGGGTGATTGGCCAGCGGATCAAAATGAATCAGCTTAAGGCGGGTATCCCCTCTTTGGTGAAGAGTCTATCAACCGAAGGTTCTGATGCCGCCGCTGGGGCCATTATCACCACTGACCTGGTGACCAAAGCCGTCGCCATGGAAACCACCATCCATGATCGCCCCGTGCGCATCGGCGGTATCGCCAAAGGCTCGGGCATGATTCACCCCAACATGGCCACCATGCTGGCCTTTGTCACCTGCGACGCCACCGTGTCACCTACCCTGTGGCAAGACATGCTGCGCCGCGCCGTTGATCGCAGCTTTAACCAGATCACCGTCGACGGCGACAGCAGCACCAACGATACCCTGATCGCCCTGGCCAACGGCGAGTCACGCACCCCTGCTATCACCGACGAGGGGGCCGAGGCCGACCAGCTTGAAGCCATGCTCACCGCTGTCTGCCAGTACCTGGCCAAGGCGGTCGCCCGCGACGGCGAGGGGGCCACCTGTCTGATCGAAGTTACCGTCACCGGGGCTGCCACCGCTGCCGCTGCGGGGCAGGTGGCTAAGGCGATCGCCGGGTCATCGCTGGTCAAGGCGGCCATCTTTGGCCACGACCCCAACTGGGGCCGCATTGCCGCCGCCGCTGGCCGAGCCGGGGTCAGCTTTGACCAAAGCGACCTGCGGGTGCAGCTGGGCGATATTTTGCTGATGGAGCACGGCCAGCCCCTCACCTTTGATCGCCCCGCCGCCAGCGCCTACCTAACGGCGGCTACCCAGGGCGACTACCTCAAAACTGACACCGTTGCCATTGGAGTCAGCATTGGCGATGGCCCCGGCAGCGGCCAGGCCTGGGGCTGCGACCTGAGCTACGACTACGTCAAAATCAACGCCGAATACACCACCTGATTTCAAACCTGCCCTCTCTTGCTCTTCATTGGATATTTGCTGCCCCTCGCTCCAATACTCTGCATTGGAATGCTCGTCGGAGGCTCTGCCTCCTCCAATGAGCGGCAGAGCCGCAAGACCGGGATGCCCAGGCGGAGCTAGGGCACCAGGGTGAGTGCTGTTATTTACTGGAGTTTAGACTAAGGCCATAGAAAAAAGCGGCAGAGCAAGGCTCGAGCCGCTTTTTAGCCGAAGCTGAGAAAGTACAACCAATGTCGGCTAAGGCCTATGACCTACGATAGCTTGT
>JBBSKN010000156.1:0-7708 GCA_038256265.1 Phormidesmidales cyanobacterium | reverse complement strand
GTAAAATAGTTGACATCGTTCCCGATATGAATTCGTACCGGTAACGATACCGGGCTCTGGTCAATGCCGCAGAGCCTTTTATCTCTTCTAAACAGGGTGCTCATTAATACATTGCACCCAATATCCCTTTGTCCCGCCTTACGTTGATACCCGCAATACCTACTCTCTCTTGTATGGCGGCAGCCATATCCACGATTTAAGCCAGCATCCTAACCAGTGTCAGCCGATTAACGTTGGCCCCAACGCTGGTGACTGCTCCACCGCCGCTGGGCGATACCAGTTCTTAACTGCGACCTGGCAGGAAAAAGCGGCACAATACCACCCCCATCCCCACAGCTCCTCCCACGGCCTGACCTATAGCTTTGCGCCCGAGTATCAAGATGTTGTGGTCTATCGCTGGCTCAAAGACCATCACCAGTGGGAGGCTGACATTGTCGCTCGGCTGCAAGACAACCGGGTTGAGGAGGTCTTACTTGAGCTGTCCGATGTTTGGACAAGCCTGGGTAGCGGCATTGAAGATAACTCGATAACCCCCTACTTACCTGCCCTATATCGAGAATTTCTAGCCAGAGAACTTCGATCTGAGCTTTCACCTTCTAGTTGAACTGACTGGGCAGAGGCATCTTTAGCTAGGCAACCAACACCTTCACCTGGTTCAGCAACGGGCCAGCCCCTGATGGCTTTAGACTTCACAAGGCTAGATGGGTGAGGGGAAATCAATGGACTGCAACAGGGATTGCTATGGGCGGGCGTTTGCGGTCGCAGTGCTGCATCTAATCCCATCTGCTCAATCCCCCCTGGGGGGATATAAAGTGGAGCCATAGCTAAGCTTTTTATCGCCCTCCTGAAACTCTCTTTAAAACCGATGCTTTCCACCCCACGCCTATTTCAACCCCTCAAGAATCGCCGCTTTGCCCGCCTCTATGCGGCCCAGGCCATCAACCTGATTGGCGATGCGCTGACCTGGCTGGGGCTGGCGCTGTTGGCTTTTGAGCTGGCGGGCGACCAGGCTGGGCTAATTTTGTCGGGTGCCCTCACCCTGCGGGTGGCAGCCTACGTGGTGCTGTCGCCGCTGGCGGGAGCGATCGCCGATCGGTTTGACCGCAAGCGCATCATGGTGATTACCCATGTAGCGCGGATGGGAATTGTGTGTCTGCTGCCCTTTGTCACCCAGGCTTGGCAACTTTACGCGATCGTCCTGGCCCTCAATATTTTTTCGGCCTTTTTTACGCCCACCTACACCGCGACTATCCCCCTGGTGGTGGCCCAGGCCGAGTATCCTCAAGCGATCGCCCTTTCCAGTGCTACGTACCAACTTTTGGGCGTTCTCGGCCCTGGTTTAGCCGGAAGCGTCGCTGCTTTCGTGGGCACCCGACAGGTTTTCTTCCTGGATAGCGTCACGTTTTTGGTGGCCGCCCTGTTGGTGCTGACTCTGCCGGGGCAACTGATGATCCCTCAACAACGCCAGCAAGAGGCTAGGACCGTGCGCAGAACGTTACAGGATATTCGCCTGGGCACGACCTGCCTAATGAGCGATCCGCTCATTAGATATGCCTTAGCCATGCAGCTTGTGGCGGCGATCGCCGGGGCCGCTATCCTGGTCAACACCGTCGGGTATGTCCAGGGCAATCTTCAGCTAGGCAAGCTGGAGTATGGCTGGGTTATGGCCGCCTTTGGTATCGGAGCAACCCTGGCATCCATTGGATTGGGCACCTTCAACCCCAGGCAGAAACAGAGGGTGCTCACGGGTCTGGGGGCTGCTCTAATTACCCTCGCGCTCTTGCCCGCCAGTTGGGTTAGCCTAGGTGGGCTATTGCTGTTGTGGACTGTTGCAGGGGTGGGGCAAACTCTGGTTAATGTTCTTACCCAAACCCTAATTGCTGATCGGGTTGATCTTGAAATTCAGGGTCGAGTCTACGGGGCTCATTTTGCCTGGAGCCATCTGTGGTGGGTCTTTGCTTATCCCATCGCGGGATGGATGGCGAGTCACTTGCCCGGTTCTGTTTTTCTGGGTAGCAGCCTGATTGGTGCAGTGATTTGGGTCATCGCCAACCTAGCTTTCCACCCCGGCCAACAATCTGATTGGAAGAGCGGCTCATGGCATGACCATAACCATACTCACGGTCAGCATCACCAGCATCACCATTCGCGATATCTATCTATGCAGGCAATCCATAGCCATCTCCACTTCCACTCACCGCTCAGTTAGAACCCTGCTGAGTAAAGGAATGGGGGCGCTTGAGCGATCACATCCTCGATCTAGCTACCATTCAAGATCAATCCACCTTAGTTTCTCAGTAGCCGCAGCCCGCTCAGCGTCACCATCACCGTTGAGCCTTCGTGCCCCAGTACCCCCAGGGGCAGCGTCAAGTTGCCTGCAAAGTTTGAAATCAGCAAAATCCCTACAAACCCGAGGGCAAACACAATATTTTGCTTGACCACGCTTTGAGCGCGGCGGCCTAACCGAATCGCGTGCTCTAGCTGCTCCAATCGATCCGCCATCAGCACAACGTCGGCGGTTTCCAGGGCCACGTCGCTGCCCGTCACTCCCATGGCAATGCCCACGGAAGCCTGGGCCAAGGCGGGGGCATCGTTGATACCGTCCCCCACCATCGCCACCGTCTGATACTGCCTTTGCAAGCGCCGAATCACGTCCACCTTGTCTTCAGGCAGCAGCTCGGCATGCACCTGATCCACTCCAATCTGCTGAGCGATGCTCTGTGCTGTACGGGCATTGTCCCCAGTCAGCATGACAATTTGCTCAACTCCCAGCCGTTTAAGTTGGGCAATGGCCCGCGCTGCAGTTGGGCGCACGGTATCAGCAACGGCGATGATGCCCAACACCTCACCTTCATAGGCGACCCACACCACCGTTTTGCCCTCGGCCTCCCACTGCTGGCTTTGCTGGTTCAGGGTTGGGGAAGTGTCTTTGGCTTGGGACTGGACAAAAGCCGCTTTGCCTACCACCGCTGTTTGATGATTGATCTCTCCAGTAATACCCTGCCCGGCTTGGGCCTGACCGTTGACTGCCTCGGTCCAGGTAAGATTCTGTTGACGGGCAGCCCGCACAATCGCCTCCCCGATGGGATGTTCAGACAGGCTCTCCAGAGCTGCCGCAACCTGAAGTAACAGCTGCGCAGACTGTTCAACTGCTAGCATCCCGGCCACCTCCACCCTGCCTGTTGTCAGCGTTCCGGTTTTGTCAAATGCGATCGCGCGCACCCGCCCCATGCGCTCCAGCTGTGCTCCATTCTTAAATAAAATCCCCCGCCGCGCACCGTTGGCAATGCCCGAGAGCAGCGCTGGCATAATCGACGCCATCAGCGCACAGGGCGACGCTACCACCAAAAAAATCAAGGCCCGGTAAATGGTCTGCTCCCAGCTCCAGCCCAGCAAAAAGGGCGGTAGCACGGCCAGCAAAATCCCAGCGATCACAATGACCTTGGCATAGCCCCGCTCAAAGCGCTCGATAAATTGCTGCGACGGCGGTGCTTCGGTTTGGGCCTGCTGCACTAGGCGAATGACCCGCTGAATCAGGCTGCTTTCGGGCGGTTGGTGAATCTTGAGTCGCAGGGCTCCGCTGCCGTTAATCGTGCCTGCAAAAACCTCGTCGCCGATGGCCTTCTCCACTGGAATGGATTCTCCAGTAACCGGTGCCTGGTTCAAAGTGCTGACGCCTTCGATGACCAGGCCATCGGTTGGCACCAGCTCTCCTGGCTTGACCAGCACGTGATCGCCAACGGCGAGCGCTGCAATGGGCACAGTTTCAGCGCGCCCTCCTCGGATCACCCACGCCGTATCGGTGGTCAAGCTCATCAGTCCGCGAATGCTGCGCTCCGTTCGCTGCATCGCGTACCCTTCAAGCGCCCCGCTGATAGCAAAGATCAAGATTAAAACTGCACCATCCACAATCATGAAATACTCTCGCCGCCACAGCCCCAGACTTGCCGCGCCTAGGGCCGCCACGATCATCAGCAGATCTACGTCTAGCTCCTTCTCCTTAAACAGGGTTGTCAAACCCTCCCGCGCACTCTCAAACCCGCCGATCACGTAGGCTGCCGTCAGAGTCAAAATGGCCACCCCAACCCAGCCGAGATTGAGTGATTGCCAACCCAGGAGAACTAGAACCGCGCAGGTAAAGGATGCGATCGCATCCGAGTGATCCTTAACCAGGCTAGAAAACCGAGGCGCAGACAGGCTCGCAGAAACCATACCGAAACCGTGAAGTAGCTACTCCCTCATCCTAAACATTGACATTAGTGTCAATGTCAATGTTTTGAGTAAACTAGAGGCATGACGGCTCCATACTTGACCATCAAAGAACTTACAGATGCCGTTGGCGGCGGCGTCACCCCCCGCATGGTGCGGCACTACCATACGCTGGGGCTGCTCCCGCCTGTGCAGCGCTCTGGGGGCAACTACCGCCTCTACACTCAGCAAGACATGCAGCGGCTACAGCGCGTGATCGCTTTGAAACAGCAGGGGTTTCAGCTCTCCCACATTCGTCAGCTACTAGACAGTCAGTCTGAAGAACTCACCAATCCCACGCTGATGGCCCAGCTACTGCAGCAGTATCGCTCCGTGATTCAGCAAATCACCCGGCTGCGGCAGACGGCGACGGCGCTAGAGGGGCTGCTGGGGCGCGACCACGATTGCCAAAGTACCCAGGCCGAGGTGCTGGCCCAGATCAAGCAGCTAGATGTGAATGCCCACGAAGAGCTAGGCAAACTCGACCAGCTCTGGTCAAACCTGGATGCCGCTACAGCAGCGCACCCAGAATCATTTCAAGAATCCTTGCAGCGCCTGCTTCCCGATTTATCTCACTACTCCGAAGTCACCGTGCATCTGTTGCATCAGCTGGTGCTAGCCTGCGGTGATGTCAGCCTGATTAATTTTGTGCGCTTGAGCCATGGTGCCGTTGCATCTGCCCGCGAAGCGTTGAAGGCTGGATGCTCCATCATGACAGATCTGCCAGCCGTTGCCGCCACCCTCGATCACACTCGGTTAGCTCATCTGGGATGTCCGCTTGAAAGCCTGATTGAGGACCCTCACATTACGGGAGTCAGTGAAGCAGAGCAGGCGTTTTATGATCATCGTATTTGGCGGGAACGGTTGCAGCAAACCCCCAGGGGGGCTGTGCTTGTCATCGGGTACGCCCCCTCAGTGCTACTTGCGGCCTGCCAGCTGATCGAGCAGCGGCAAATCGAGCCCGCCTTTGTCATTGGAATGCCGATTGGGTTTAGCCATGCTCCAGCGGCAAAGCGGCGACTGGCGGCGACAAAAGTTCCCCACATCACAGTTCAAGGCAGCTTTGGTGGTGGGCTTTTAGCCTCAGTGGCATTGAATTCTTTAGTAGAAACGCTTATTGAAAAGCCAGATTGTCACTGTTACCTCACCCGTTCTTAGCTTTAATCCTTGTGCCAGTTGCCCAAAATCTGAATTTTCTCGTTTCCGCCAAAGTCTGAAACCATCCACCTCATGTTGACTGGCTACCTGCAGTGCAACTATCCAGACAATACAAAGGGACCAAATTGCCCCAAATCGTAGCTTCACTACTTTAGGGCCTTTTAAAGCCATCGTCAGCACTGGGTAACGTCACTATCACCCTGCTCAACTTCAACATATCTAGAACACTACTGAGTTCTCTAAGGCCGTTATGTTCTCGTCTTGAGACTGCCCTAGAGTTTTCTGCACCACTAAGATAGTTTTAGCCAAGGTTACTGGCTGAGGAGATACAAACGCATCACGATTCTGGAATAGTACAAATGTAGCAACTGCTAAGAGAAAATAGCCAAAGCTTTTTTGCAGCTGCTTAGCTTGAACAAATTGAGCTAAATAGGTTCCTGCTACCGTTCCAACAGCAGCAGCAAGGGTAAATGAGCCGATCAACGCCCAATTCAGCTCGACCCTCCCGAGGTAACCTAATAAACCAACCCCTGAATTCATTGCAATAATCAGCAAAGAAGTGCCAATAGCCTGCTTCATAGGAATGTTCCCTAACAAAACTAAAGCTGGAACAATCGCAAATCCACCTCCCACACCAACTAGTCCTGTCAGAACCCCTACCCCAAAGCCTTCACTAACCAGCCACAGCCAACAATGTTTGCAAACTGGCTTAGGATACAGAGACAAATCTCGTTCTTGGTGGGCAAAAGCTTGGGAAGTGGACCTGGCACTGCTCCAAATCATGAAACCCGCTGCTACCAGCATCAGGATGGCAAATAGCAGCATCTGGAGCGTACCAGTTACAAACGGCAAGGTCGCTACTTTTGCGCCTCCAAAAGCACCAAGCATTGTGGCACTCCCAAAGATGTAGGCGGTTCTAAGATTAATATTGCCATTTTTCCAGTGCCGGATGGCTCCCATTAAGCTGACTATTCCTACAACCACCAAACTCATAGCAATGGCTGATTTCGGATTAATTCCCATCGCATAGACCAGGATAGGAAGAGCCAAAACCGAACCACCGCCCCCTAATAAACCCAAACTCACACCAATGCCAATCGCCAATAGATGTCCAACAATCCAACTGCTCATGATGCTTTTAACCTGTTAATTGATGAAATCACAAAACAGCTTTACTGAATAGATTGGCAACGCTAGAAGTTTGTGAGCGTCAGATGCAAGGACGAACTCAAGACTAGCCTTGTTTACTTAAGGTAGGGTCTCTAGGAATATCGTTCATTCCTCCCTCAACAAGATTGCCGCAATGCTCGTTAGCTGGCACCGCTTCCATAATCTTTTTGGGATCGGGTAGATTTAGGCTTCTCATGAATTCAATAAACTCAGCTCGATTTCGCCCAACAAATCGAGGATTATGTCGTTTTTCTTCCCAAATGGTGGAGACAGTATGCCCCCGGTAGTCATGGGCTGGATACACCAGTGTTTCTTCTGGCAAGGTAAAGAGCCGTTGCGTGACGGAGTCAAACAACATACCAGCATCACCGCTCTGGAAGTCTGTGCGTCCACAACCTCGAATCAGTAAAGCATCGCCTGTTAAGATTCGGTCACCATTGACTTGATAGGTCATGTGGCTATCGGTGTGACCAGGCGTAGCGATCGCTTTAATCGAAATACTATCCAGTTGCAGCGTCTCACCATCTTGAATGTAACGATCTGCACAACCCGCTTGGGCGCGAGCTGGCACAACACCAAGGCAACCTGTTGCCTGACGGATTTTAGCAGTGCCTGTAATATGATCGGCATGAATGTGCGTCTCTAGGCAATAATGTAAACTCAATCCCAACTCGTGCAATAACTTAAGGTCTCGCTCGACTTGCTCTAGCACTGGATCAACGAGGATTGCTGCTTCGGTGTCTGGGTCAGCAATCAAATAAGTATAGGTGCTGGATTCTTTATCAAACAATTGACGAAATAGCATCTTTTTCGGCTCGATAGGTTAATAATTTAGTTGTTGTTGGCCAAAGAGTAATAGCAGCCAGCCAATCACCGCTAGAAGCGCACCAACAGCTAAAAACCCTAGATCCCAGGCAAGCTCATTGGGTCTTGACTTAACGTGATGGATGCCAAGGATATGGTGATTGATAATTCCCTCGACAAGATTGAACGCTGACTGCCTGACACATCTTTAGGCGGCCTCCCAGGGTGGTAGTTGGCAGCACAAGGACTGGATCCTAGAGAACCAAATGCGGTCATAATACTGGGCTTCAGCTTTCTTAGAAGCAAAGCAGGGTTCAGGATCAACGGT
>JBBSKN010000155.1:0-7953 GCA_038256265.1 Phormidesmidales cyanobacterium | reverse complement strand
GTCTTGAAGGTTATGGGTCTGCCCGTTCACTGGCACACCGACTACGCGGGGTGGCTGGTTGATCAGTACCGCCAGGGGCGCGGTGCCCACGTCGTCACCCTCAACGCCGAGATGGCGATGCAGGCCGATCGCAACCCTGACTTACGCCAGGTCATTCTCAACGCTGAGCTGGTGATTCCTGATGGAGCTGGGGTTGTGCTCTATTTTCGCACCAAGGGGCAACGCATTGAGCGTGCTCCCGGCATTGAGCTGGCGGCGACGGTGCTCAAACGCCTCTCGCTCAAAGAAACCGTGTTTATGTACGGCGGTGTTCCCGGCGTCACTGATCGCGCCGCGATGATCTGGCAGCGCCAGGTAGCTGGGCTAAAGATAGTGGGCACCCAGCACGGCTATCTGGGGCGAGAGAATCAGCCCGAATTTTTGCGCCACCTAGAGCAGCTCCAGCCCAGCGTGATTTTGGTCGGCATGGGCGTACCTCGCCAAGAGCTGTGGATTCGTGACCACCGCTATCTCTGCCCCAACAGCATTTGGATTGGCGTCGGCGGCAGCTTTGACATTTGGGCCGGGGTCAAGTTTCGCGCCCCCCAGTGGATGTGCGACAACCATCTGGAATGGCTCTATCGCCTCTACAAAGAACCCTGGCGCTGGCGGCGGATGTTGGCGCTGCCCCACTTTGCCTGGCGATCGCTCACCTATTCAGCCCGTTAAACGTCAAACGCTAGATCAGCCAGCCCCAGATACCGCAACCCTGCCGGAGTTACCTCAAACCGGCATGGTAACACCTTAACCCCCCTGGCCATGGCCTGCCGCAGCAGCAGCCCGTAGGTCGGGTCAGTCTCATCACCAGGTGAAAACTCAGTACAGTCGCCCCGGTTAATGAAGTAAAGCATCACCGCCTGGGCCTGGGGAATCAGCGCCGCCAGTTCTTTCAAATGCTTTTGTCCGCGCGTGGTCACCGTATCGGGAAACAGCGCCAGGGTGCCCTTGGCCCAGGTGGTATTTTTTACCTCAATGTAGGTGGGAAGGGCATTTTCTGCCCCAGAAATAACAAAATCGATCCGACTTCTGCCGTCGCCCCCGTAGCGCACCTCGGGGCGAGTGGTGCTGTAGTCGCCCAATTCTGGAATTTGCTTGGCCGCTAGCATCGCTTTTACTACCCGGTTGGGCAGTGCCGTATTGACACCCGCCCAGGTGGGCACGGTGTCGCGCACCTCCGCCAGTTCCCAGGTGTAGGCGAGCTTGCGCTTGGGGTTGGTGCTGTAGGAAACCCACACGGGGCCACCAATGTGGCAGACCCCGGTCATCGGCCCGGTGTTGGGGCAGTGGGCCGTCACCACCTCCCCGGTCTCTAGCTCAATGTCGGCAAAAAAACGCTTGTAGCGCTTTAGCAGCGTGCCTTCGATCAGGGGGGGAAAGGGGTAGAACCAGTCGGCGGTCATGGCGGCGGAAAATGCGGAAAATGTGTGGCCGTGCCTACCCTACCAGGAATAAGCTACCCAGAAAGGGCCGAAACCGGCACCTGGGCAAAGTAGCGACGGCGAAACTGCTCTTCTTGCAGGGCGTCGAGAAAGCGCCGCGTCCCCGCCTCAGGGGCCACCGGGTCAGGGGCCACTGGATCTAGCTCTGACCGAATCGCCATGGTGTCGGGGTCGATCTCGACCACCTCAAAGCCTGCGGTCTCTAGGGCCGCTAAGCCCAGCGCCAGGCTGGCGGGTGAAAGGCCTAGCCGCTGGATGAGCTGTGCCCTGGTGACGGTAATTTCGGTGCGGGTGAGGTACTTAGCTAGGCCCACCAACTCTTGCCATTGGTCGACGGGCGATCGCTCATCCACCACCGGGGCAAAGGTCAGAGCCAGGGGCAACCCCGCCTGGGCCGCTTGCCGCTGCCAGGCCTGCCAGTCGCTCCACTGGGCCGGGGCCTGGTCTACGACTAAAACCGCCTCTGGTTCGTCGGGAATCGCCTGCCGCCAGTCGAGAACGGGTAGCGTTGGGCCAGGGGCGGCGCTGTTGGCTTCGGTGAGCACCGGGCGTAGATCGACGAGCTTGACGTGGTAGCCGCTGTAGCTGTTGAAGTCTAACTCAACCACCAGATCGCAGCGACCTGAGGGCAGCTCGTCGCGGTAGTGGCCCCACCACTCGCCGGGGAACCCCATCTGGGCGCTATCGTCCCACAGCTCAAACTCGGTTTTGATAAACCCTACGGCTTTATTGGCGCGATCGCGCAGTTTCCGGTGCTTTGTATTCTGAAACCAGGCCTCGCGAATCAGCAGCTTCGGCACCGGGTTGCCCATGCCGCAGGGTTCTAGCCACTTGAGCTCTCGAAATAGTGGCTGCCCCAGATCGGCCACGGTCACCGTTAGATCGATCTCTAGAACCGGCTGAGGTGCGCGATCGCCCCCCATCTGCTCCCGCACCATACGGTTGAGCGCCGCCGCCAGCAGGTCAATGTGCTCCACCGGCAGGGTCAAGCCCGCCGCCAGCGGGTGGCCGCCAAACCCGGTGAGCAGGTTTGCCTGCGCCCGAAAGAGCTGATAGAGATCTAGCCCCTTCACCGATCGCGCCGACCCCCTGGCGAGCCGGGGGCCACCGTCCTCCGTGGTTGAATCAGCGGGGGGATCGAGGCGCAACAAAATAGTGGGCCGCCCCAGGGCCTGGGCCACCTGCCCCGCCACCAGGCCCAAAATGCCCGGCTCCCACTGCTCGTCGGCCAGCACCAGGCAGCGGGTGGTGGCCAGATCGACCTGGGTCACGCGCGCCATCACCTGGTTGTAGAGGTCGCGCTGAAGCGCTTTGCGGCGGGTGTTGGCCAGCTCAGCCTCGTTGGCTAGGGCGTGACAGCGATCGCGGTCTGGGCTGGTCAGCAGTTCCACACAAAAGCTGGCGTCGCCGTGGATGCGGCTGACGGCGTTGATCCGGGGGCCAAGGCCAAAGGAAATATCCGTGGGGCGATCGCCCGTGCGTTTGCACAATTCCAGCAGTTTGGTCAGCCCCGGTCGCGGGTAGGGCGGGTGCGGCTGAGTTTGGGTTTGCAGCCGCTGTAGCCCCACCTGGGCCAGGTAGCGGCAGTCGCCCCGCAGCTCTACCAGATCAGCGATCAGGCCAATGGCTACGAGGTCGAGCACGTGGTCGAGGGGCTGGGCCGGGGGAGTATCTAAGGCGTCGTACAGCCCCTCCAGCAGCTTGTAGGCCACCGCCACCCCCGACAGCGTCGCCAGCGGGTGGTCGGGCGGCAGGCGGCGGGGATTGATCAGCGCCAGAGCGCCAATATCCCCAGTCGGCAGCGTGTGGTGATCGGTGACAATCACCTCGATGCCCTGGGCTGTGGCGTAGGCAATGTCAGCGCCGCTCGTGCTGCCGGTGTCGCAGGTCACCATCAGGCTGGCCCCCCAGGCCGCCAGCTGGTCAATACCCCGTCGCGACAGCCCGTGGGACTCGCTGAGACGGTTAGGAATGGTGTAGGTCAGGCGATCGCCCTTGGGGATCAGCTGACCCAGGCCGTCCCACAGCACGGCGGTGGCGGTCACCCCATCGGCGTCAAAGTCGCCCCAGATGGCGACTTTTTCACCCTGATTAATTGCCTGGCGGAGGCGGGTGACGGCGATCGCCATATCTGCCCCAAACGCGCTAGCCGGGGTCGCCTCATAGGCCAGGGGGTTAAGCCAGCCCGCCAGATCTACGGCATCGCCCAACTGCCGCTGCCACAGCACCTGGGCTAGCCAGCGGGGGCGGCCATGTCCCGGCAGCGCTTGGGACAATGCTTCTAGCCAACCGTCGGGCCAGCTATCTTCCAAATAGCCATCTGCCCCTGGCATATCCCACCGCAGCGCTAGTACATCCATAGCATCTAATACCAGATCAGAATCACATCACTCCGACTCCCAAAAGGCCAAACCGCAGGGGCGCATCGCATGCAGCCTTCTGAACCGGAGTGAATCATGAAAAGGTGAGATTTGATTGGTGTAAACAGGGCCTATCGGGGCAATTTAAATAAGCTTCCGTAAAATGCAAATAACCCAACATACTAGGCTGATCTCCTGGGCTAAGGTGAGCAAGCAAGGCGGGTGCATAGATCTAACTGAATACATTTATACCAAGTCCAGCTGGGGATCTGGGGCTTTTCTCCGGACAAACTCCCCTGCTGAGCGTGGATGAGGTTTATGGCCATCGCCAGAATGGTTAGGCCATGACCCATACCCTTAACACGTGATCTACCGGAAGCTCTTAGGCCAGCGCGGCTTCACGCCGTATGTCTGGAGTCGTCATTCTCCTCGCTAACCACTATGACCAAACGTAGCCACCCTGAGCTAGACGGGCAAAATCCTCAAACTCTATATACATTTGAACTCAAGCGGCCAGGCCAAGTCTTGAGAGAACGACTGACCTGGGCGGCGGTGGGGCTCGCGGTAGGCTTGGGCCTAGCCGCTGGTTACGGACTGCTCAATGCTGAAGAGCAGTCGTGGTCGTGGCCCCCCAATAGCTTCATGAGTAACCTCACCGGCAATGCTGGCAAGACTGCGGTCGAGGCTCCCTTTCGTCAGGGGGTAGAGCAGGCCATGTCTGCGGCCGAGCTGACCCAAACCGCAGCATTTAGCGAAGAATGGGCCGAGGTCGCCCTATTGTGGCAACGGGCGATCGCCTTTATGCAGGCGGTTCCCAAGGCTAGCCCCGACAGCCTCCTGGCCCAAGAAAAAGTCGCCGAATACGAGCGCAACCTCCAGTACGCCCAGAGTAACGTGGCTAGTCGGGCCAGCCGTGCCCCTGGCGATAAAACCTACTGGACCCTGGGTTCTGATCGCGACTTGGTGCTAGCCATTCAGGGCACGCCCTCCCAAATGACGCAGTTTCAAACCAGCTGCCAGCAAACCCTGCGCTACGGCGACAGCCTAGTCGAGCTCAACAACGGCTACGTCAAGCAGTACAACAATCTAGACGGCAGCCTCAGGGTGCTGGCCGATGGGCCAATGGTACTCTCTGCCCAGGCCGCCCCGGGCACCTGGACCCTGGGGTCTAGCGAAGCCGAGGTGGTGCAGATCCAGGGCACCCCCACCCGTCAAGAACAGTACACCTCTAACCGGTTTACCACGCTGCACTTTGGCCAAAGCTCGGTCATGTTTGAGAATGGCCAGGTGATTAGCTATCTCAACTCAGACGACACCCTCAAGGTAGCGCTGCAGATGCCGCCGCTGGCCCAGGGACAGGGAGTGCCCGAGTTTTGGTCGATGGGGTCTAGCCGCGCCGAGGTGCTGCGGGTTGAAGGGCAGACTCCGGTGGCCATTAGCCGCAACGACAACAACTGCGAAGAAGTCTTTCACTTCCGCGAAGGAGAGGTTACCTTTCGCCAGGGGGTAGTGAGCGGCTACCGCAATCAAGGCCAAACTCTTCAGGTTCGTTAAATCGTTTTGGTCTAATGCCCCTATGCTTAAACCAATTACCTAGTCTCATGTAGTTGGCCTACACCGCACCGTGGATGATGCCCCCGCTGCCACTGACCTAGTCATTGTTGATGACGACGCGGAAACCTCGCGCCTGCTACAGCGGCTATTGAGCCAGCAGGGGTACCGTATTCAGGCGGCGGTCAGTGGGCAACAGGCGATCTCCCTGATTCAAGAGCGCCGCCCCAGCCTGGTGCTGCTCGATATTTTGCTGCCCGATATGGACGGCTACACCCTGTGCCAGCAGCTCAAGGCCAACCCCCTCACCACCGACATTCCGGTGATTGTGTTGAGTTCCCTGGTCGATTCTTTAGATAAAGTCAAAGCCTTTCAGGCCGGGGCCACCGACTACATCACCAAACCCTTTGCGGTGCAAGAGGTGCTGGTGCGGGTAGAAAACCAGCTGCACCTGGCCCAGCAGCGGCAGCAGCTGAGCCAGCAAAATACCCTGCTTATTCAAGAGATGCAGGAGCGCACTCAGATTGAGCAGGCGCTGACGGCGGCTGAGATGAACTACCGCAGCATTTTTGAAAACGCGACGGTGGGCATTTTTAAGGCCTCGGCATCGGGTCAGCTGCTCAGCGTTAACCCATCCATGGCGCGGCTCTACGGCTATGACTCGCCTGAGGAGATGGTAGCTGCCGTAGAAAACATCAGCCGCCAAATCTATTCTGAGCCGAAGCGGCGAGATGAGCTGGTGGTCTATCTCAGGCGCTTCGACAAAATTACCGACGCCGAGTCAGAGGTGTTTCACAAAGACGGCAGCATCTTTTGGGTGAGCGAAGACATTTGGCAGGTGTGGGATAAAACCGGCGTATTCTTGCATTACGAGGGCATCGTCCACGACATCAGCGAACGCCGCCAGATGGAAACCGAGCTGCGGCAGCAGCGGCAGCAGGCGGACCGGCTGCTGATCAACATTTTGCCCTACCGCATTGCTCAGCGGCTCAAGGGCGGTGCCCGCACCATTGCCGAGAGCCTGGACCAGGTAAGCGTTCTGTTTGCCGACTTGGTTGACTTTACCGCCGCCTCTAGCGAGATGACGCCGCGTCAGCTAGTTAAAATGCTCAATGAAGTATTTTCGATGTTTGACCAGCTGGCGGAGTTTCACCGGCTAGAGAAAATTAAAACCATTGGCGATGCCTACATGGTGGCCGGGGGGTTGCCCAGCGCCAACGATGACCATGCCGAGGCGATCGCCCAGTTTGCCCTCGACATCTGCGAGGCCATTAAGCAATTTCCCCGCCCCGACGGCAAAACCTTCCAGATCCGCGTTGGCATCAACACTGGCCCGGTGGTGGCTGGGGTGATCGGGCGGCGCAAATTTGCCTACGACCTGTGGGGCGACACCGTCAACATCGCCAGCCGCATGGAAGCCACCGGAGAAGCCCAGCGCATTCAGGTGACCCCCAACCTATACGAAAATCTCAAGGACAAATTTCAGTTTGAATCGCGGGGCCACATAGCTGTCAAGGGGCGAGGGCAAATGCTGACCTACTGGCTGGTGGGTCGGCTTTGACATCCTCACCACGCAAATCAAAGATTATGCGTGGTGATTCCTTGGGTCGCCCCAAAGATTTCCTGCTTCAAAGCCAGTTGTCTAGGCTGAGTGACCCCAACCCCCGTCACCTCGACTCCACAGGCATTTTCTATTCCCCGTTGCCCACGGGTACAAATAACTTGTCCTGCTGCCACGTCACGGGGCTTAATAGACCCGCAGTTTTGGCAGTGATGGATTCTGGTTGAGAGGTCTTTGCGAACCTCTGCCCCGCAATCCGGGCACTCCTGAGAGGTGCCCTTCGGATCAACCTTGCCGTAATATACATCGCGCTTAAAGCATATCCAGGGCAGGATCTGGTTGGTGAATTGCCCCAGTCCAGCGTCAAGAGTATACTTGCCCAACATCCCTTTGGCTATGATGCGGAAGTCCAAGTCTTCCACAAAGATCATCCCTGCACTGTTGCAGAGGTGATGAGCCAGCTTGAAATGCCAGTCTTTGCGAGTATCGGCCATGCGTTGATGAACTCTCCCAATTTTCTTCTGGAGTTTTAGCCAGTTAGCCGACCCCTTGTGCTTCGTCTTCAGCCTGCGTTGCAGCAATTGCAGCTTGCGGTGCAGACGATCAAAAAAGCGAGGTCGCTTGACCTGTTCTCCGTCTGAGGTTGAAAGAAAGTATTCCAGCCCAACATCAATCCCGACCGGATGCCCGTGGGGCACCGGGGCGGGGACATCGATATCAGCCTGAAGGCTAAGCATGACGAAGTAACCCGACGCCTTACGAACAATCCGGGCTTGCTTCACCTCGAACAGCTCGGGGATTTCCCGCGACCACCGCACCCGAATCAAGCCCAATTGAGGCAGCTTAATCCCCTCGCTGGCAATGCAGTTTTTAAGCATTTGAGGGAAAGCAAACGACCGCATCCGGTTAGGCTTTTTGAACCGTGGAAACCCTGAACGCTTTAGCCGCCATGACTCCCAGGAGGCTTCTAGCTTTCGGATGACCTGCTGAAGTACCTGGGCGT
>JBBSKN010000154.1:0-7990 GCA_038256265.1 Phormidesmidales cyanobacterium | reverse complement strand
GCCATCTACGAAGGCTCCCACGGCGGTCAGACCAGCGGCGATGACGACTACGACGACTACGACGGGGCCGACGACGACGAGTTTGGCTACGACGCCCCCGCCGCCGACAGCGACAGCTAGGGTCTCGCCCTCCCCTCTGTCCCTCTTTCTATGAGAGAGGGGCAGGGGCTGGCCTTTATAAAGGTGCCCCCAGGGGTTTAAGCTGGGCTAAGGAGATTTCTGGGGAAAGAAGATACCTGCTTTAATCCAGCGGCCATAGTCACCGTAGGGTGAGCACTGCCTACCAGTGGAAAGCTATTTCCAGAAGTCGCCTAAGTCACGCTTTTCTTTGTTTGTATTGAGTTCGACGACATCGCGTTAGGACGTTAAATCACCATGGCAGATATTTCTGCAAAGCTTGTTAAAGACCTGCGCGACAAAACCGGCGCAGGCATGATGGACTGCAAAAAAGCCCTCAAAGAAAACGAGGGCGACATTGAGAAGGCCGTTGAGTGGCTCCGCCAGAAGGGTATTGCTTCGGCCACGAAGAAAGAAGGTCGGGTAGCGGCTGAGGGGCTAGTCGATAGCTACATTCACACCGGCGGCCGGGTGGGCGTGCTGGTAGAGGTCAACTGCGAAACCGACTTCGTGGCTCGCCGCGACGAGTTTAAAGCTCTGGTGCGCGACATTGCTATGCAGATCGCCGCCTGCCCCAACGTGGAGTTTGTGCGCGTCAGCGACATCCCCGCCGATGTGGCCGAGAAAGAAAAGTCAATCGAAATGGGCCGCGATGACATCGCCAACAAGCCCGCCGCCATGCAGGAGAAAATTGTGGAAGGTCGCATTCAGAAGCGCCTGAAGGAATTGTCTCTGCTCGATCAGCCCTTCATCAAAGATCAAAACATCTCGGTGGAAGAGCTGATTAAGCAGGTGGTGTCTAAATTGGGCGAAAACATTCAGGTGCGACGCTTCTCTCGGTTTGTGCTGGGTGAAGGCATCGAGAAAGAAGAAACCAACTTCGCCGAAGAAGTGGCGGCTCAGGCCGGTCTAAAGAAGTAGGCTCAATCGTAGTTTCGGGGCTGCTGCGCTAGCGAGCTGCCATGAATGGCTACCCGAGGCGGGGGTGCGGTTATAGCGCCCCCGTTTTTAATATTTCCTTATAATCAGATATGGCATGGGTAGAGAGGTATGGTAAGGCCGGTCGAAAGCATTCGCAAAGATCTCAAGGCGCTAGAGGAGGCCACCGCCACTCTGGCCGAAGAGTTTAGCCAAATTTATGCTACCTACCTCACCGTGCTGGGCCACACCATGCGGAGGCAGGTGATTATGGCTACCTACCACCTCTGCACCCAGGTCTACCCAGAAGAGTTTCTGGCCCTGGCGGTGAGCGATCGCACCCGGCTACAGCAGGGCATTCAAAATCTGGGGCGCAAGGCCCAGAGCTGGCTACAGCAGCTGATGGAACCCGATCAGCTATCGCCAGATGCCGATCAGCGCCTCGACCCCAGCGATCTAAACCGCCTGGAGGCGGCCTTGGCGGCCCTGGCCCATGCTGACGAGGCCACGGCGGCGGACGAGGACGAGGACGAGGACGAGGACGAGCCTGGTCTATCTGATCGGGCTGATTTACCCGAGACAGAGGCGATCGCCCCCGACGTTTCTCAAGTAGATTCTCCTGAAACGGCTCCAGAAACTGTTCCCGAAACTGCTCCCGAAACGGCCCCAGAAACGGCTGAGGAGTCTGAGTCAGCCGAGGACACAGCCCTGGCGCTCGACCCCCAAAAGCTGATGCAGTCGGTGATTATGGCGGCGATTTCTAGCGAAGTGCAGGAAGCCTTTAGCGATCGCCCCTTTACCGGCGACACCCTCACCCCCACTCTGGTGGCCAAGCACCATTTACTTTTAGAACAGATGATTCGCGAGGTCTTGCAGCGGGCGTCTAAAAAGGCCAACCAGCTGCTGAGAAAGGCCCAGGTTATCCCTGACCTGCCCGATGCGGTGGTAGAAGCCGCCGCCGATGTCGATGGGGTCATGCCCAAGGGGCGATCGGCGCCGAATGTTTTGAACGTGCTGGTGGCCATAGCGGGCGATGGGGCCGCCGACTTCGACCATCAGGATGACGATGATGAACCCCAGGACATTCAGGGCATTCAGGGCATTCAGGATATTCAGGATATTCAGGGCATTCAAGACATTCAGGACATAGAGGATGACGACGAGGAAGCCCTAGAGGGCACCATGACCCACCTGGCTGCGGTGCAGCTGCGCCTCAGCGACCTAGAGTTTGGCGATGTGCAGACGGCCCTCTGGCGCAGCAAGCTGCGCACCTCCGTGGGGCGGCTGCGGAAGCTGGGCAAGCAGTATCAGCGGGCCGAGCGCGAGCTGGCGATCGCCCAGGCCGAGCAAGCCTGGCGCTCTGTCTGGCACGACAACTCATCCCGCTAGGGGCTGGGAAATCTATGACAGAAGCACAGACCTCCCTACCCGACTGGGTGCGGCTCCAGCGGGCGCTCTCGGTCGAGGCCGAAACCGGCTTCAACAACTTGGTGGGCAAACAGCAGAGCTTTAGCGAGTTTCTGCACGACAGTCTGCAACAGCCCCCCGCTATTCTCCCAGCGGATCAGCAGCAGTCGTGGCAGGGCCTGGCCCAACAGTATGAGGGCTATGTCAACCTCAGCTTTGCCCAGCGCCAGCACCTGGTGGCCGAAACCCGCCGCTTTTTCCACGGCACCCAGCGCCTGCTAGAGAAATTTATTGAAACTAAATCTCTCCGCACCCGAGAAAGCGCCGCCGCAGAATCTGGGAAACCCACCTCTGCTAAGGCCGCCCGCAAGCCCAAAGCGACGCCCAAGACAACTCAGCTGGCGGAGGCGACGGGAACTGGCAGCTTTCGCTTTGGCCTCGATCAACCGGTCACCTACCTGAAGGGCATTGGGCCAAAAAATGGGGAGCGGCTGGCCAAGCTGGGCCTGTTCACGGTGCAGGATGTGCTCTACTACTACCCCCGCGACCACATCAACTACGCCCAGCAGGTCAAAATTCGCGATTTAGAACCGGGGGAAACTGTCACCATCGTCGGCACCGTCAAGCGGGTCAATTGCTTCACCAGTCCCCGCAACAAAAAGCTCACCATTTTTGAGCTGCAGCTCTCCGACGGCAGCGGCATTCTCAAGCTCAACCGCTTTTACCCCGGCAACCGCTACGCCACCCCCGGCTGGCAGCAGCAGCAAAAGCGCCAGTACCCCCAGGGAGCCATCGTCGCCGCCTCGGGCCTGGTAAAAGACAGCAAGTTTGGAGTGACGCTAGAAGATCCCCATCTGGAAGTGCTGGACAGTCTGGGCGATCGCATTGAGTCCCTCACCATTGGCCGCATGGTGCCGGTGTACTCGCTCACCGAGGGTGTCGCGGCGGATTTGGTACGCAAGGCGGTGGCCGCATCTCTCCCGGCGGTGCCCGAACTTCAGGATCCGCTGCCGGTGAATCTGCGGCAGCAGTATGGGCTGATTAAGGTGGCGGAGGCGATCGCCCAAATCCACTTCCCCGACAACGAAGACAACCTGGCCAAGGCCCGCCGCCGCCTGGTGTTCGACGAATTTCTCTACCTTCAGCTGGGCCTGTTGCGTCGCCGCCAGCAGCAGCAGGCCCAGCAAACTGCGATCGCCCTCGCCCCCACCGGAGCGCTAATCGACAGCTTTTACAGCATCATTCCCTTTAGCCTCACCGGTGCCCAGCAGCGGGTGGTCAACGACATTCTCGCCGACCTGCAAAAGCCCATGCCCATGAACCGCCTAGTGCAGGGCGATGTTGGCTCCGGTAAGACCGTCGTGGCCGTGGTCGCCACTCTGGCCGCCATTCAGTCAGGCTACCAGGCGGCGATCATGGCCCCCACCGAGGTGCTGGCTGAGCAGCACTACCGCAAGCTGGTGGAGTGGTTTAACCAGCTGCACCTGCCCGTGGAGCTCCTCACCGGCTCCACCCGCGCCGCTAAGCGCCGCAAAATGCTGGGGGAGCTAGCGACGGGGGAGTTGCCTATCTTGGTTGGCACCCACGCCCTGATCGAAGACCCCGTCCAGTTCCGCGACCTGGGCCTGGTGGTGATCGACGAGCAGCACCGCTTTGGCGTGCAGCAGCGGGCCAGGCTGACCCAAAAGGGGGCCAATCCCCACGTGCTCACCCTCACCGCCACCCCGATTCCCCGCACGCTGACCCTGACCATGCACGGCGATCTAGACGTAAGCCAGATCGACGAGCTGCCGCCGGGGCGCAAGGCCATTCAAACCACCCTGCTGACCAACAAAGAACGCCCTCACGCCTACGATCTGATCAAGCGCGAGATCGCCCAGGGTCGCCAGGTCTACGTGGTGCTGCCCCTGGTGGACGAGTCAGAAAAGCTCGATCTCAAATCGGCGGTAGAAGAACACCAGCGCCTAGCGGAGGTAATTTTCCCCGAGTTCACCGTCGGCCTACTCCACGGGCGTATGTCTTCCGCTGAGAAAGATGCGGCGATCACCGCCTTCCGCAACCAGGAGTCCCATATCCTTGTATCGACCACGGTGGTGGAAGTCGGGGTAGACGTGCCCAACGCCTCGGTGATGCTGATCGAGCACGCCGAGCGCTTTGGCCTCTCCCAGCTGCACCAGCTGCGGGGCCGGGTGGGGCGCGGAGCCGCGCAGTCGTTCTGCCTACTGCTCAGCGCCAGCCGCAGCGAAACCGCCATTCAGCGGCTCAAGGTGCTAGAGCAGTCCCAAGACGGCTTCTTTATCGCCGAGATGGATCTACGCTTTCGCGGCCCTGGGGAGGTGTTGGGCACCCGCCAGTCGGGCCTGCCCGACTTTGCCCTGGCTAGCCTGATCGAAGACCAAGATGTGCTGATGCTGGCCCGCGAAGCGGCGGAAGCCATGCTGAAAGAAGACCCGGAGCTGGCCCACTGGCCCAAACTGGCGAAGGAGCTACAGCGCCGCTACGAAAAGCTCATGGGTGGCGCGATCATGACCTAATAGAGAACTGGGGAATCTCGGTTAGAGTGTTCTAGCTAAATACTTACCAAAACTTAACCTACCAAAACTTAAGCTTGCGCGAGGCGTAAAGACACATCTTCAGCAAAATCAGCCCTTCTTTGAAGTGGGCAATGTTTGAGCTACCGTAGGTGCGCGGCTGATAGCGAATCGGCACCTCGACAATGTGCAGATGCAGCTTGGCTGCCCCAAACAACAGGTCAAAATCGCCAAAGGGGTCAAAGTCACCAAAGTAGCTGCGCCCGGCGGCCAGACGCTCATAGTCGCGTCGCCACAGCACCTTGGTACCGCAGAGGGTGTCTTTGAGGGGCTGCTCTAGCAAAAACGAAAATAGCAGGGCAAAAATCTTGTTGGCTACGGTATTGAGCCAGGGCATCGCCACTTTTGACCGGGGATAGACCAGCCGCGAGCCGTTGGCAAATTCGCCGTTGCCCGAGGCCAGTACCTCCACGAAGTGGGGCAGGTCTTCGGGGGGCACCGTTAAATCAGCATCGAGAATCATCAGAATATCGCCGCTGGCCTGGTCAAACCCCAGCCGCACCGCATCGGCTTTGCCCCGGCCCTTCTGCTGAAACGCCTTGAGGGTAAATGGTCCCCGGTAGCTCTGCACCAGATTTTGAATCGTCTCCCATGTCTGATCGTGGGAGTGGCCTTCAACAAAAATCACCTCGGTATGGGCACCCAGCTGGGGTAGCCGGGCCACGGCGGCAGCAATGTTGCCCGCCTCATTGCGGGCGGGGATAACGACTGAGCAAGTCGGCGCCGCCGCCGGGGCGGCCTGGGGGCGGGCAACTATAAATGTGGTCAAGCACAGGTGCTTGACCAAGGGCAGCGGTGCCAGGTAGCGGTTGATCAGCCCCGCTACCCCAGGCAGGTGCTTAGGCCACAAAAATCGACTGCCCCGCTTCAGGGGGCGGTAGCCGGTGACGGTGAGCAAGTTAGCCACGTCATCCATGCTCAGCCAGTTTTGGGGCGGCTGGGGGCGGCGCTGGCCCAGGCGCTCGGCTAGCCCCAGCAGCGGCTCCCACAGGTAGTTGTGGAAGGTTAGAATCAGGCGGGTGTGGGGTTGACAGAAGGGCTGGAGCCGCTGAAGCACGGCCTGAATATCACCCAGGTAGCCCAGCGAACCCGAGAGCACAATGTAGTCAAACTGGCGGTGTCCCAGAGCCAGCTGCTCTGGGGCTAGGGCTTCGGCATCGAGGGTGTAGAAACACAGGTCGGGATGTTTTTGGCGGGCGATCGCCACCACCGCCGGAGCAAAGTCTATGCCGACCCCCACCGCTGGGGCCGTGGCATGGAGCAGGTCGCCAGTGCCGCAGCCGATCTCTAGCACCCGGCAGCCGGGGGGAATAATGAATTGATGAAGCCGAGCTAGATCGTTGTAGTAGTAGCGGTTGCGACGACTCCAGCGATCTAGCTCGGGGGCAATATGGTCAAAGTAGGCCCGAATATCTTGCTTGAAGTCTTGCTTGGGGGCCTCAAGCAGTTCGGTGGAATGGGCTTGAATCACGAACGTTTGGGTCTTCTTTACCTAGAGCCTCTTTTCCTAGAGTCAATCGTAGCGTCTTAGATTTCTCTAACTAGGCGCTACGCAGCGTCTTCTCGCTCGATGTAAAGGAACAAAAAGGCCATGGCCACGGCGGGAAAAACAAGGCCCACCAAGGGCACCAAAATCGAGGGTAAAAAGGCAGCTGGCATAGGGTTTCTTACCTCAAGAGCAACATCACAGCGTTGAGCACCAGACTACTGCGAATCGGCAGTCCACATGTCTATTTCGTTACAAACTTTCTCACTCTGGGTCAGTCAGCCGCTTTGCTCTCGTCCACAGGGATCCGGGCATGCCACCAGGACTGGGTGTCGCGGTCGAGCTTGGCGGTGTAGAGGGTGGTGACAAAGGCCTGAGCGCCATCGCCCTGGCCAACAATTTCGACGCAGTAGGACGGAGATTTGCGGGTGGCCATGTCGGGCACAAGCCGCTTGCCCACGCGCCGCCAGCTGGGCTCTTTGCCCCGCCACTGAATGCGGCAGCAGGGCCAGGGCAACTGCTCGCGATCAAACAGTCGGCAGCAGGGGCCAACCACCCGGTAGGTCAGGTGCGCCCCTGGGCTTTGAAAAACATGACCCGCAGGCCAGGGATGTTCTGAGCGGGGGGGCAGGGGCGGTATCATAACAGCTGTAACCAATAGCCAATGTTGACGTAGTCTACGAGATTTTTTATGGCTGAGCCAATTACCCCAGCGGTGAGCGATCGCATCTGCAAGCACATGAACGACGACCACGCCGAAGCGGTACTGCTCTACGCCACCGCCTACGGCAACCAGCCCACCGCCACCGCCGCCGTGATGGAAGCGGTTGACCCTGAGGGCATGACCCTAGCGGTGACCGTAGACGGCGCACCGGCTTCTGTGCGAGTGCCCTTTGACCACACCCTAGAGGGGGCTGAAGATGCCCACCACACCCTCGTGGCTATGCTCAAGCAGGCCAGAGTCAAGGCTTAGAGATCTCTGCCCCCCACAGCCCAGTAGAACAGCAGGGGCGAATGCCCGTGCGCCTACATCACTCGCCCGGACCCACTGCCATGAGCGTATCAATTCAATTTCTGCCCGACGGCGTGACGGTCGAGGCCGAAGTCGGAGAACCTCTGCTGGCCGTAGCTGATCGCGCTGGGGTGAGTATCCCGACCGGCTGCCTAATGGGGTCTTGCCATGCCTGCGAGGTGGAGCTAGAAGGGCAAGCAGCCCCCATTTGCGCCTGCATTACGGCGGTGCCGCCGGGGCAGGAGAAACTAGTCATCAATCTATATGTAGACCCCACGTGGTAGACCCTGGGGGGCGATCGCCCAGGCGGTAACTACCTAACCTGAGTTCGGGATAAGGAAAGGAGGGGCTTTGTAAGCTGAAAGGTGAAAACAAGTATCAGCAGGCCCCTCTATGGATAGTCTAGACGCTCTGTTTTGCCACATCGATGACTTCTGCCAGCAGTTTGAGCCCCAGTGG
>JBBSKN010000153.1:0-8183 GCA_038256265.1 Phormidesmidales cyanobacterium | reverse complement strand
GCTCAACACCCCCCGCCGCCCCCGCGAGGCCAGCGGCACCAGCGGCATGAAGGCGGCCATGAACGGCCTGCCCAACCTCAGCGTGCTCGACGGCTGGTGGGATGAGGCCGACTACATTGGCACCGGCTGGCCCATCGGCCACGGCGAAGACTACGACGACCCCGACTACCAGGACGATGTCGAAGCCAACGCCCTCTACGACATTCTCGAAAAAGAAGTAGTGCCGCTGTTTTATGATCGCGACAAAGACGAGATTCCTCGGGGCTGGGTGGCCAAGATGAAGCAGGCGATTTACTACAACACGCCCCAGTTCAACACCGCCCGCATGGTCAAAGACTACGCTACCCAAGGGTATTTTGCGGCCAGCGATCGCGCCTACACCCTGGTCTCGGCTGACTACGGCCCCGGCAAAGAACTCGCCACCTGGCAGGCCCACATCACCAATCACTGGTACGACGTGCGGTTTGAGGAAGTGGCTATCTCCGCCGCCGCTGACATCCAGGTCAACCAGCCCTTTAAGGTGACCGCCGCCCTACAGCTCGGCCACCTCACCCCCGACGATGTGCAGGCCGAGCTTTACCAGGGCACGGTCTCGGTAGATGGCGAAATTCAAGCGGGGGTGGCGGTGCCCATGGCCTACCAGGGGCCAGACCCCCAGGGCAGAAGCCTCTACGCCCTAGAGATGGAGTACGCCGCCAGCGGCTTGCAGGGGCTGTCGCTGCGGATTTTGCCTAAGCACAAATACCTCAACAGCCCCTACGACCCCAAACTGGTGCTCTGGGCCGACCCCGACGCGGTGCAGATTGTCTCTGGGGCGGGGGCGGCGATCGCGCTGGCCGAGGGCTAGATTTCGGCGACGGCGCGCTCGATCAGGCGGCGGGCCAGAGTTTGGGTGCCGGTGTGCTCGTAGTACTTCACCGACATATCGAGAAATGCGCCCAGGTAGTCGAGCTTGCCCTTAGAGCCTTCGATAAAGCCGCCCAGGTTGTCGACCAGGCCGCTCTGGGTGATGTTGTGGTCGCTCACAAACCGGTCCATCCAGCCCTTGGTCGACTCAAAGGTCTCGGTCATAAACGAGAGCTTGGCTTTGTCGTTGCCGCCGGGAATCTCGTCTTTGATGCCCTTAAAGGTCTGGTTGCCGTCGATGTCGCTAGGGCTAAACCCCTTGATGGCATTGAGCGCCTTAAGCGAATAGTCGGCCCCCAGGGGAATGACGCCGTCGAAGCTGACCAGGGCGGCCATTCGAATCAGCGACTCGCTGCTGTAGTCGCCCAGGGCGGCAAGAAAATCGCCCAGGCTGTCGCCGGGGATGCCGCTGATCTTGCAGAAGGCCACCACCTCAGCCACCAGCTTCACCACCAGATCAATGGTTTGAGCTTTTTCGGGCTTGGGGGTGAGGTTTTTGAGAAAGCTCAAAAATGTATCTTGGCCAATGCGGTTGGCCAGGGCCGCCGCCCCCAGTGCCCCAGAGGCCGAGTCGACGGTTTGGTAGAGCCAGAGGGCGCTCTGGTAGCCCTGCTTTTTGTCGTTGAAGAGGGCGATCACCCGCTCGCCAATGGCCTGCACCATGGCCTCGTCGGTTTCGCCTGTGACAGCTTTGATGGTGTTGTCAAACCCCACCAGGTTGTTCCACTGGCCAGGCACCACATTGTCGAGGGTTTTGAGTGCCCGCACGGTCAGGCCCCCGGTGGGGAGCTTGTCGACGAGTTCGTAGATTTTTTTGCTCACAATTTATCTCCTTAGTTCTGCCCTGGGGGCGGCTGTAGAGGGGCTAGTCAAGTGATTTTTTAAGACGACTTCTGGAAAACTTTCTCCCCAATGGTGGGCAGTGCCCACCCTACGGTGGCTACAGTCGCCAGACAAATCGGGGATCTTCTTTTCTAGAAATCTCTTAAGTTGAATTCTCTAAATCGCTAAGAGGCAGGTTGGAGAACGGGATCAAGTCTTGGCAGCTGCACCCTGGGCAGCCTAAAGCCCGGATTTTTCTTGGCGGCGGCGGCGGGTGCCTGGGCCTGCTTGGCGGCGGGGTTAGCCGCGCCCTGCAGCTGGGCCAATCCTTGAAGGTCAAACTTTTGCAGCCAGGTCACCCGGTCGGCCTGGGTGAAAGACGGGTCGCGGGAGAGCACTTTAACTTGGTAGCGGCCATTGACCAGCAGGGCGGTGGCGGTGGTGCCCTGGTCTACAGCCGGAAACCCCTTCACGCTCTGGGTGGCGCTGCTGAATTTTTCTGCGGCGCTGGGCAGGCTGGCGGTGTCGTTGATGGTGAGCATGGCCATGGTGGTGCCATTTTGCTCTAGCTTATACTCGGCAAAGCCTTTCTTTTCTTGGTAAGGGATGACATCGTAGCCGCCCTCATCACCGGGAAAGAACTGGTTGAAGGTGCCCCCCTTCTCGGCCTTTTTGTCGACGGCGGCCGGAGAGCCAAACCCAGTGGTGTCTTTTTGCACCTGGTCGTATTTAGATGGGGCCGATGAACAGGCCGTAACCAGCAACACTAGGCACACCATCAGGGGCGCTAGCCGCCGCAACCAGCGGGTAAAACTCATAACATTCTCCTTCTCAGGCAAATTGTGGGAGGCACAGACAGATTGTTTAACAGAACCGCAGATTGCTCTGGGGCCTTTGCCAATTATCGTTGACCCTGTCACAGAAACATAACGTTCCATAAGGTATACGGTGCAAGGCAGGCCGTGAACCGTATACCTTGTACCGTGAACCGGATCCCCAGTCCACTGGCCTTGGTCACAGGCCTTTAAAGCCCCAGGGCGACTTTGAAGCGAGACAGGGCGGCGGCTTCGGCTTGGCTGACTTTGGTGCCGGTGCCAAACAGACCGCTGCCAGCGGCTTCGGCCACCGCTACGCCGCAGTCGTAGACAAACTGCTTGTACTCGGCTACTTCCTCGGCAGCGGCTTTGCCCTCGACCACCACTAGGGCGGCGTTGATGTCGGCGATCGCACCGTCAATCATCACCCCCGATTTCACGTCTTCAGGCTTGATGTCGGGCTTCTCAAGCTTGACGTCGCCGCTTTTGAGCGTCTCTTCACCAAAGGCGGCTTGAATAATCGAGTTGCTCCGGTACTTTTGGGCCGCCCCGGAGATCTGCTTTGACATGGCCGCCGCCTCAATGGCGGTCGACACCAGACCCATGTCGATCATCGCCACCGATAGCCCGGTCATCATCGGCGCTCTGACTAGGGTTTGTAGCTCTGCGATCGCGTAGTCGCTCATGGCTTACCTCAAGGAAAATAAAAGGTTAGTTACAGGCTAAGACACTAACAATAAGAAACCTATAAGAGATGGAGTTTGGGGAGATACCGGACACCGCCGGTCAACAAATTCTCAGGTGCTGCTCCCTCATTCTTAACCCCTGCGTGGGATGCTAGAACTCTACCTAGAGTAGTGAGTTTTACCTGTGAAAGTTGCCTTTATCATCGACCCCATTCACCGCCTTGACCCCGGCCACGACACCAGCGTCGCCATGATGGAAGCGGCCCAGCAGCGAGGCCACGAAGTGTGGGTGATGGCGGCCAACGCCCTCAGCGTGGTGGGTGGTCAGGCCCTGGCGCTGATGCAGCCGGTGAGCCTCACCCCGGTGGAACTGGTGGATGGGCTATGGGGCGCGGCCAACCCCTGGTTTGAGCTGGGCGAGGCGGTGCAGCGCCCCCTGGGCGACATGGATGCGGTGTTTATGCGCACCGACCCGCCGGTCACGGTGCCCTACCTCTACGCCACCTACATTCTTGACTACGTGGACCCGGCCAAGACCAAGGTAATCAACAGCCCCGGCGGTCTGCGGGCGGCCAACGAAAAAATGTATGCCCTGCAATTTGCCGAGGCGATCCCTGAAACTATTGTCAGCCAGAGCAAGGCCGTGATTCGCGAAACCGTAGAGCGGTGGGGAGAGGCGGTGCTCAAGCCCCTGGGGGGCAAGGCCGGGGAGGGGATTTTGTTTTTGCAGGCGGGCGATCGCAACCTCAACTCCATGGTCGAGATCAGCACCCAGCAGGGCAAAGAGCCGGTGATGGTGCAGACCTACCTGCCTGCCGCCAAAGACGGCGACAAGCGAATTATTTTGCTCGACGGTGAGCCCATCGGCGCGGTCAACCGCATTCCCACCGGCAGCGAGTTTCGCGGCAACATGGCGGTGGGGGGCCGGGTGGCCAAAGCTGAGATCACCGATCGCGAGCTCGACATCTGCCGCCAGCTCGCCCCCACCCTGCGCCGCGACGGCCTCTACTTTGTGGGCATCGACGTGATCGGCGGCTACCTCACCGAGGTCAACGTCACCAGCCCCACCGGCATTCGCGAGATCGACCGACTCAACGACGTGCGCCTGGGCGACCAGGTAATCGCCTGGGTCGAGCAGACTGGCTCAATTGGGGTCAGCGCCCTCTAAGATGATCTAAGGCGGCTTCTGGAAAGCTTTTTCTCCAATGGTGAGCATTGCCCACCCTACAGCCGTCGGATCAAACAGGGATCTTCTTGCCTAGAAATCTCCTCAGAACGGTTTAACCCTTTTCAAGCCAGTTGCCTGGCTCACCTACCATCGGCCCCATGACTCTATCCCTAAACTCTGACTCCGTGCTGGAGGTGCTGCGCCCCGTCCAGGATCCTGAACTGCAAAAGAGCCTGGTGGATCTCAATATGATCCGCAACGTGGCGATCGCCGACGGCACCGTCAGCTTCACCCTGGTGCTCACCACCCCCGCCTGCCCCCTGCGCGAGTTCATTGTCGAAGACTGCGAGAAAGCCGTGCGCACTCTGCCCGGCGTTGAGACGGTCAAGGTGGATGTCACCGCCGAAACCCCCCAGCAAAAGGCCCTGCCCGATCGCACCGGCATTGACGGCATCAAAAATATCATTGCCGTCTCCAGCGGCAAGGGCGGCGTGGGCAAGAGCACCGTGGCGGTGAACCTGGCCGTGGCCCTGGCCCAGATGGGCTCTAAGGTCGGCCTGATCGACGCCGACATCTATGGCCCCAACGCGCCGATCATGATGGGCCTGGCCGATGCCCAAGTGGTGGTCAACCAGGGCGAAGTGCTCGAACCCGCCTTTAACCACGGCGTCAAGCTCGTTTCCATGGGCTTTTTGATCGACCGCGACCAGCCGGTGATTTGGCGCGGCCCCATGCTCAACGGCATCATTCGCCAATTTCTCTACCAGGTAGCTTGGGGCGAGCTAGATTATTTAGTCGTCGATTTGCCCCCCGGTACCGGCGACGCCCAGCTCACCCTAGCCCAGGCGGTGCCCATGGCCGGGGCGGTGATTGTCTCGACCCCCCAAGCCGTCGCCATCTCCGACGCGCGGCGCGGCCTAAAGATGTTTCAGCAGCTGCAAGTGCCGGTGCTGGGCATTGTCGAAAACATGAGCGTGTTTATTCCCCCCGACGCACCCGACAAGCGCTACGACATCTTCGGCTCCGGCGGCGGCGAGCTGCTGTCAAAGGAGCTGGGCCTGCCGGTGCTGGGCTGCATTCCCCTAGAGATGGCGGTGCGCGAAGGCGGCGATGCGGGCATCCCCATCGTGGTACAGCACCCCGACTCGGAGAGCGCCAAAGCGCTGCGGGCGATGGCTCAGCAGGTGGCGGCGAAGGTATCGATGGCGGCGTTGGCGTCTTAGGAAGAGGGTTTTAGGTTTTGGGTGCTAGGTTTCAGGGGCAGGCCCAAAACCCGAAACCTAAAACCCAAAACCCAAAACCCTTCCCCCTTGTCATAATCATTTGGGTGAACTCCTAGGCGACGGCTATGTTTGTAACCGATGTGCAAAGGCGCTGGCGATCGCTGGCGGCGGGCTGGCAGGGCGTCGATTGGATTTTGTTTGCGCTGCCTGTGGCGCTGACTATCTTTGGGGCTGTTGTTATTTACAGCACCCAGCAGAATACCGACACGGTGGCCTACGGGTTTAACCACGCAGTACTGGGCACGATTGGCCTGGGCCTGGCTCTGTGGATTTCCCGGATTCGCTACGAAACGCTGATCAGCTGGCAGTGGATCATCTACGCGGTGATCAATGCGCTGCTGCTGCTGGTGATTTTTATCGGCACCGTGGGTCTCGGTGCCCAGCGGTGGATTACCATCGGCGGGTTTAACGTTCAGCCGTCGGAGTTTGCCAAGCTGGGCCTGATTATTACCCTGGCGGTCATGCTCAGCCGCCGTGATGCCTCGACCCTATGGGGGGTGGCCAATGCGCTGGTGGTGACGATTTTGCCCTGGGCGCTGGTGTTTATTCAGCCCGACCTGGGTACTTCGCTGGTGTTTGGGGTAATTACCCTGGCGATGCTCTATTGGGCCAACTGCAACCCCGGCTGGCTGGTGTTGTTTGTGTCGCCCCTGGTGGCGGCGATTTTGTTTCACCTGGTGCTGCCGGGCTGGCTGGTGTGGAGTTTGAGTATGGGGGCGATCGCCTGGTTTACCCTGCCCTGGCGCTGGTTTAGCACGGTGGTGGCGACGGCGATCAACCTGGTGGCGGGCAAACTGGGAGATATTTTTTGGGGTTTGCTGCAAGATTACCAAAAAGACCGGCTCATTCTCTTTCTCGACCCCGACAAAGACCCCCTGGGGGGCGGCTATCACCTGATTCAGTCGCGCATTGCCATTGGGGCGGGCAAGCTGTGGGGCCAGGGGCTGGGCCAGGGGTCGCAAACTCAGCTGAGCTTTATTCCTGAGCAGCACACCGACTTTATCTTTTCGGCGGTGGGCGAAGAGTGGGGCTTTGTGGGGGCGATGGTGCTGATTGCGGTCTACTGGCTGATTTGCTACCGCCTGGTGATCATTGCCCAAAACGCCAAAGATGACTTTGGCTCGCTGCTGGTGGTGGGCGTGCTGGCGATGCTGGTGTTTCAAATTATGATCAACATTGGCATGACCATTGGCCTAGCTCCGGTGACGGGCATTCCGTTGCCCTGGATGAGCTACGGGCGATCAGCGCTGCTGACGAATTTTATTGCCCTGGGCATGGTGGAGTCGGTGGCGAACTATCGCCATCGGCTGAAGTTTACGGATTAGTCGGGTGGGGCGATCGCATGACTCAGAGGTCAGATGCCTTTGGTGCTACGACTGGTAACGTCATGGCGATAGAAGGCACCTGACCCCTTAGATGTCTCAATCTATTTGTCTGTCGCGTCTCAGCAGACTAAATACCTCGCCCTGCTCTGGGGTAATCAAAATTCCTGACGGTGGAATTGTCACCAGCTGGCTCCAGGTGGCCTGCTCGGCGTAGTTGAGCACATGCAGGGTATGGATGGCAGAGCGCACCCTCTCTGGCGAGCCAATTACCAAATGGCGTAACCGCTCTGGCCGGGGGCTGGGGTTGACAAGGTGCAGGGGACTAAGACCTCCGAGTTCTTGAAGAACTCGGAGGTCTTGGCGGGTAAAACACAACATAGTTAAGGGATTCCTTTTCTTGAGAGTGGGTAAGGAATCCCAAAAACTTGGCCGCCCCAGACGTAGTGCAGTTCGGGGCGGCCAGGTAAAATCAACCTTAGCCTCCGAGACAGCTCATATCTGTCGACGGGGTTAGCCGCTGGTTGGTGTTGGTAGCACCTTCCAGTGGCGTTTGACCAAATTTTTGGGAAGCTCAGGCTGCACGCAGACAGCCATAGCTCAGTAAAGTACCGCATTCAGCCTCTCGAATCAAGTCAAAATCGCTACAGAGCCTAGAACACCGATTCAAACCTATGTAGGTTGGGTGAAGCGCCAGCGTAACCCAACTCCCCTGATAGTGAAGCGCCAGCGTAACCCAACTCTTCTGATAGTTTTTCTGCCCAATAACCTACCCTAAGCGCACGAATTCCCTCAACCACATCCATGCGCTACCGACGCGCCCAAACCTCAGGGGCCACCTACTTCTTCACCGTCGTTACCTACAATCGGCAACCCCTATTTCAGCACGACGAAACTATAGGCCTACTCCGCAAAGCCTTTCACATCGTCAAAACAGAGTATCCCTTCACCATTGACGCCATCGTCGTCCTGCCCGACCACATCCACAGCATTTGGACTCTGCCCGAGGGTGATGCCGACTTTTCTTCCCGATGGAAGCGCATTGGAGTTTAGACTAAAGCGAATTTCCCCCCTGCCATCAGAGGGGAGAAATATTGGCTACTCGAGGATGGTTCGAGAGCTAAGCGACGGTTTTTGAGTTTTTTTTAGGACGACTCGCGCGTTTTCGGACGGTGGGATAG
>JBBSKN010000152.1:0-8187 GCA_038256265.1 Phormidesmidales cyanobacterium | reverse complement strand
CACGGCAAGCCTTCTCTGTGGAGTCCTAGCTACTTTGTGTCGTCTGTGGGCGGCGCACCGCTGGATGTCCTCAAAACCTATATTGAGAATCAAGAAAAGCCGTCCTAAAATGACGGGGTTTTCAACCCATTTTTTTGATAAACCTGATAATCGCAGCGGTGACCTATCCTATATGTTGCTGAACGATGAATGGGTGGGGGTGATTAATGGATTGGATGCGTTCTAATCGACGATGGGGGCTGTGGCCAATGCTGGCTGCGGTGTTGATGGTGGGGTTGACTGGCTGTGCCATACCCCAGCTTAAGGCCGAAGATCGGCTGTTTTTGCCCGTAGCCGTCGACTTGCTCGATGTCTACAACCTGCCACCCCAAGAGTTTCAAGGCACCACCGTCGGCGGGCTGTCGGCCCTGACCTACGATCGCCCCCGCAACCTGCTCTACGCCCTCTCCGACGATCGCAGCCGCCTTGGCCCCGCTCGGTTTTACACCCTAGCCGTCACTATCGGCGGCAGTGCCGATCAGCCCCGGTTTGATACCGTCAGCATCGAAGCTTTCACACCCCTGCTCGATGCCGACGGCAACCCCTATCCCAGGGGCAGCGTCGACCCTGAGGGCATGGCCCTGTCACCCCGCGACACGTTATATATCAGCAGCGAGGGGGATGTACGGCAGAATGCGCCGTCCTTTATCGGTGAGTTTGACCGCGTCACGGGGCAGGTGATCTCAACTCTGCGTCTGCCGGAACGCTACCTGCCCGATGACCCTGACCGCCCCACTCGCGGCGCGCAAAATAACCTCAGCTTTGAGGCTCTGACGGTGACCGGGTCGTCCGGCGCGGGCATGGTCGAACCCTTTCGGCTGTTTGCCGCCACTGAGTCGGCCTTGGTGCAAGACTACGACGACGACCCCAGTCAGCCCTTGAATAGTCGCTTTTTGCATTATTTAATCGGCGATGACCAAGCCACGCCAATTGCCGAGCACCGCTACCCCCTGGAGCTAGAACCCTCTGGAGCGGTGATCAATGGCCTAACGGCCCTGCTGGCGATTGATTCGGGCGGTCATTTTCTGGCCCTAGAACGGGCTTTTGGCCTGCGGGGGCTACAGGTGAAGCTGTTTCAGCTGGCGACCGGCGGCGCCACCGATACCTCGACCATTGCCAGCCTGCGGGGCGATGTCTCAGGCATCTCCCCCATTCGCAAGCAGCTGGTGCTCGACTTTGCCGACACCCCCCTGGCAGTGGACAATCTAGAGGGTATGACCCTGGGGCCGCGCCTGCCCGACGGTAGCCAGAGTCTGCTGATGGTGAGCGACAACAACTTTGAGGGCGATCGCGCCACCCAGCTCCTGCTGCTGCGTTTGCAGATGTAGGGCTTCTATCCCGCAAAACCATCCTCTGGGCGATGGCTTCCGCACATCTGCCCCAGAGACGTGGCGCTACCGTTCCCAGCAACGGTCTTAATTCAAAATCCGATTTGTAAACCCCAATTCTAATCGGCGAACCCGTAGGGGCGCAGCATGCTGCGCCCCTACATATCAGGGATATTCTTTCGAGATTTGGTGTTAAAGAACCTGACTAGCTAGCAGCGCTGCCGATCGCCCCTTTGAGCGCCGCAATGCCCTGCTCGACGCTGGCCCACAGGCCCATATCAGGCTCTGTACCCGCTATTTCACGGGTGCCGACAAAGTAAAGCACGCCTTTGAGCACCTCTTGGTGGGCACGGTTTTCAAAGTTAACTTTGTTGAGCGGCTCCATGGCATCTTGAAGCACATCGCTCAAGGTTTGACCGACTTTATGCAGCACCAAACCCGTCATCACCTGCTGGTGCTTCAGCAATTCAAGCTGAAAAAACTTGTCGTAGGGAGACAATTCTGAACCGTCCATCATTGTGATAACGGCCTCAGCATGCTTTTGGGTGATATCGCGCGGCTCTGATGCGGAGCCTAGTTTGGTCGCAATCCCTTCGATAGTGCTGAGGTTTTCGCGATCGCTCTTTAGCATCCCTTCGAGACGCTCACGAATGGTGCTGTCACTGGTGGCCGCCATTAGCTTTTGCTCACTGTCAATCAAGATAGTTTGAAAAAGCTTTAGGTCAGCAAGCTTGGTGGCTAAGGTTGTCATATCAGTCATTAGATGTATCTCCAACTAGAAGTTTGATGAGGATGCCATTGACTCACAAGCTTCATGGTTCCGTAAGAACTCAGGGGTACCCTCTCTCTTTGGAAAGGTTCGCATCGAAAGCAATATCTACCGTTTGCATTGGTTGGGCAAAAATCAATCCGCAAGGCCAACTTCCCTCGTTATTTAGGCGCTGGCTCTGTGCCTCTGCAGAATTAGCTCCCCATGGCTTTGCGGGCCACCGGGTCTAGCCTCACCGTGGGCTCATCGAGAAACAAAACCGGCGGGCGGTGCAGGGTGGCCTGGCTAACGTCGCGTCGTAGACTCGCTCCATCTCTGCGGTGCCTGCGGTCGTCAGGGTGAGAATGATCCGCCGTCGTTCTTTAGGATCACGGATGCGATCAGTGAGCCTCGCTGCACCCGGTGCTCGACCAGGACTGACTTGTAGACAAGGTTAGGGCATAAACTAGATCATTCCCGGTCCGCAGGCTTGGTCTTATCAGGGCTTTAACCAGGAATGCTCAATTTGTTGTCAACAGAAAATACAGAAAATCTTGCCGATCTCCCAATCTTTTATTCGGTGGTTTACAGGTTCGCTAAACCTGGTAGATTGTCTTGGTATCGGCAAAACGAATGAAGCATTGCTATGAAAGTCCTTGTAATTGGCGGCGACGGCTATTGCGGGTGGGCGACTGCCCTATACCTCTCCAATCGCGGCTACGAAGTCGGGATTCTAGATAGTCTGGTGCGGCGCCACTGGGATGCTCAGCTTCAAGTCGAGACGCTGACCCCCATTGCCCCCATTCAAGCCCGCCTGCAGCGGTGGAAAGACCTCACCGGTAAGCACATCGATCTTTACGTGGGAGACATCAACGACTACTCCTTCTTAGAGAAGACCATGTTGGAGTTTGAGCCGGGTGCCGTGGTGCACTTCGGTGAGCAGCGCTCGGCCCCCTTCTCGATGATCGACCGCGAGCACGCCGTGCTGACCCAGGCCAACAACGTGCTAGGCAACCTGAATTTGCTCTACGTGCTTCGCGATCGCTTCCCCGACTGCCACTTGGTCAAACTCGGCACCATGGGCGAGTACGGCACCCCCAACATCGACATCGAAGAGGGCTACATCACCATTGAGCACAACGGTCGCAAAGACACCCTGCCCTACCCTAAGCAGCCCGGTTCGTTCTACCACCTCAGCAAGGTGCACGACTCCCACAACATTCACTTTGCCTGTAAGGTGTGGGGCCTGCGCGCCACCGACCTCAATCAGGGCGTGGTCTACGGCGTGCTCACCGAAGAGACCGGCATGGACGAGCTGCTGATCAACCGCCTCGACTACGACGGCGTGTTTGGCACCGCCCTCAACCGCTTCTGTGTGCAGGCGGCGGTGGGTCACCCCCTCACTGTCTACGGAAAGGGCAGCCAGACCCGTGCTTTCCTCGACATTCGCGACACCGTGCGCTGTGTCGAAATTGCGATCGCCAACCCCGGCGACCCCGGCATCTTCCGCGTGTTCAACCAGTTCACCGAAATGTTTAGCGTCGGCGACCTGGCCCTGATGGTGAAGAAAGCCGGCAACACCCTAGGCGTTGATGTCGAAATCGACCACCTCGACAACCCCCGAGTCGAGGCCGAAGAGCACTACTTCAACGCCAAAAACACCAACCTGCTCGAGCTGGGTCTACAGCCCCACCTGCTGTCTGACTCGCTGCTCGACAGCTTGCTCAACTTCGCCGTCAAGTACAAAGATCGCGTCGACAAAAACCAAATTCTGCCCAAGGTTCAGTGGCGACGCGATTAGTGATAATCGGGGCAAAGTTGCAGTGCAACTTTGCCCCGATTACGGGCTTATTCTTTCATTTTCAATCATCTTCTTTAGCCCCCTACGATTTTTATGCGAATTGCTCTCTTCACCGAGACTTTTTTGCCGAAAGTTGACGGCATCGTCACCCGTCTCAAGCACACCGTTGACCATTTGCAGCGCCAGGGTAATCAGGTATTGGTGTTCTCCCCCGACGGCGGGCTAACCGAGTACCGAGGGGCAAAAATCCACGGCGTGTCGGGGTTTCCGCTGCCGCTCTACCCAGAACTCAAGCTAGCTCTGCCGCGCCCTTCCATTGGCGAGGCGCTAGCAGATTTCCGGCCCGACCTGGTGCATGTGGTGAACCCGGCGGTGCTTGGGCTGGCGGGCATTTACTACAGCAAAACCCTCGATCTGCCCCTCGTAGCGTCGTACCACACGCACCTGCCCAAATACCTAGAGCACTACGGCCTAGGCATGCTCGAAGGGGTAATGTGGGAGCTGATCAAGGCCATGCACAACCAGGCCCAGATCAACCTGGTCACCTCCACCGCCATGCAAGCCGAGTTGTCGGAGCACGGCGTTGAGAATATTGAGGTGTGGCAGCGCGGCGTCGACACCGAGTTGTTTCGGCCAGAGCTGGCCAGTGCTGAGATGCGCGATCGCCTCACGGAGGGCCACCCCGAAGCCCCGCTACTCCTATATATTGGCCGTCTCTCCGCCGAAAAAGAAATTGACCGCATTAAGCCTGTGCTCCAGGCGATCCCCGGTGCGCGGCTGGCGCTGGTGGGCGACGGCCCTTACCGGGCTGAGCTAGAGGCCCACTTTGAGGGTACGGCGACAAATTTTGTGGGCTACCTGGGCGGCGAAGATCTGGCCTCGGCCTACGCCTCTGCCGATGCTTTTGTGTTTCCCTCTCGCACCGAGACTCTGGGGCTGGTGCTGCTGGAGGCGATGGCGGCGGGCTGCCCCGTGGTAGCGGCCAACTCTGGCGGCATTCCCGATATTGTCACCAATGGCGTCAACGGCTTTTTGTTTGATCCGACGGACGAGGCTGGGGCCATTAACGCTACCCGTAGGCTGATCGAAGCCAAGGCCGAACGGGAGATGATGCGCCACAATGCCGTCGCCGAAGCTGAACGGTGGGGATGGTCAGCAGCGACCCGGCAGCTTCAGCAGTTTTATCGCCAGGTGCTGGCCCAGCGATCGCTGCCCATGGCGGCGTAGGTCTCTTAAACTAGAGATTCAAGCCGTACAATGCTGTCTGCGAGGTGGGCTATGGTTGCAGCTCCTCAATCGACCTGGGTGGTGACCTGGGACAAACTGCCCGATAACTTCATCCTCGACGATGAACCTGTGGATAATATCAACCAGCCGGCCATCGCTGCCGCCCTCACCGAGAGCCTAGAGTTAGCTGGTCGGTTACCCGCGCAGTCGCTGGTCATGACCAACTACGACCTCTGCGCCACCGTGAACGGCAAAACCGTAGTCAAGGCTCCCGACTGGGGCTATGTACCCCAGATTCGCGTGCCGCGAGACGAGGTAATTCGCAGCTACACCCCTCAGCTTCAGGGCGACTTCCCGGCGGTCGTGATGGAATTTCTCTCGGATACCGAGGGGGGTGAATACTCCGTCAAGCCCACCCATCCCCCCGGCAAGTGGCTCTTTTACCAGCAGGTGCTGCGGGTGCCCAACTACGTCATCTTTGACCCCGCCAGCGGCCTACTGGAGGTCTACCACCTCGACCCGGCGGGCCAGTACAGGCTCAGCCCTGCCAACGACCAGCAGCGCTACTGGATCGACGAGCTGGATTTAGCCCTAGGCCTCTGGCAGGGCAGCCGCGAAAATCGCACCGGCCACTGGCTGCGCTGGTGGACTGAGCAGGCCGAGCTATTGCCCTGGGGTAAAGAACAGGCTGAGCAAGAACGTCAGCGAGCTGAGCAGGAGCACCAGCGGGCCGAAAGGCTGGCGGCCCAGCTCCGGGCGGCGGGTATAGAGCCAGAGGAGTAGCCAACTCGCCTTGATTTCTGGCAGAAAATCAGGCCAGAATAAAGCTATAGCAACGGTAAATACCTGCTCCATGACCGCCGCCACTCCGCAATTTCGCTCCCCCACGCCATCGGAACAGCCGAGTCTGGGCAGTCAACCGTCAGCACTGACCGTGGATGTGGCGATCGTGGGCGGGGGCATTGTCGGACTGACCCTGGCGGCAGCTTTAGCCCCCAGCGGCATGGCGATCGCCGTAATTGATGCCCAAACGGCGGCAGCGGCGGCCTCTCGCCAGCGGGCCTACGCCTTCTCGTTGACCTCGGCGGATATTTTTAAGGGGCTGGGTCTATGGCCGCAGATTGGGCCGCACATCTGCCACTTTGACCAGGTGCAGCTCTCCGATGGTGACTATGGTAAGGTCGTGCAGTTTTTGCCGAGCGATTTGGGCACCGAGGCCGTGTATTACGGCGCTGAGCATGGGGTGCTGATGACGGCCTTGCAGGGAATGATCGCGGCCTGGCCAAATATTCACTATCTTTGCTCGGCTACCCTAGGCGAGACCCACGACCAGGGAGATAAGACCGTAGCCGAGGTGAGTTCGCTGGAAGGAAAAATCACCGTGCGATCGCCCCTGATGGTCGCCGCCGACGGCAAAGGCTCGCTTCTGCGGCAGCGATCGGGCATCGGCAGCTTTGGCTGGCGCTACCGCCAGGCCTGTGTCACCACTGTGCTAGAACCCGAGCATTCGCACCAAAACATCGCTTACGAGCGGTTTTGGCCCAGCGGCCCCTTTGCCATTTTGCCCCTGCCCGGCCAGCGCTGCCAGGTGGTGTGGACTGCGCCCCAGGCTGAGGCTGAGGCCATTCTCAATCTGCCTGAAGATGAATTCATGGCTGAGCTAGAGGGGCGCTACGGCAGTCAAATGGGGCGACTCAAGCGATTGTCCCTGCCCGCCATGTTTCCGGTGCAGCTGATGCAGTGCGATCGCTACGTGCAGCATCGCCTGGCCCTGGTCGGCGATGCCGCCCACAACTGCCACCCCGTTGGAGGACAGGGGCTCAACATGGGCATTCGCGATGCCGCCGCCCTGGCCGAAGTGCTGACAGCAGCTTACCAGCGCTGCCAAGACCTCGGCGACATCAGCGTTCTGCGCCGCTATGAACGCTGGCGACGGCTTGAAAACTGGGTGATTCTCAGCTTTACCGATGCGCTGACCCGCCTGTTTTCAAATCGGGTCCTGCCGCTAATGGCGCTGCGGCGGGGCGGGCTGTGGGTACTGAGTTCTCTCGCTCCTCTAAAACGCCTGGCGCTGCGGTTAATGACCGGTCGCCTGGGGCGAGTCCCTCAGCTTGCACGACGGGGGCAGCAAACGCCGGATTGACCCACACTTCATGGAACTGGTACAGACTATGAACCCTATCTAACGAGCGTTGCGATCAGGCCACAACATATCGTAGACAGGGTTGCAGTATCATGCATAGCCGAGACAGATCATCTAGCTAATACTGATATTGGGCACCTGAGCGGGTGTAGTCTTGTAGCGGAATAGCACGATTCAGAGCTAGGTTTCTAGCAAATCTAAACAGGCTATCGTAGTTGCGCTGCCTGCAAATCAGGCGACCCTCACCAGAGTATTGACTGCCATCGTCTCGAAGTTCAATGGCAAAATCAGACATGTACACAGAAAAAATTCTTGTTGCAGCATTCATGGAGTTTGGCGACCTTTAGCAAGAAGGGTGGAATGACGTGACAACTATTGAGAGTCTCTGACATTTGCCGGATCAACGTAGTAACAGGCAGCACTGTCTAAACAAATACGCGCCCAGCCAGTATCGCTAACGTCAACCAGCTCATAGGTTGTGTCTTGAACAAAGAAGCCGCGGTGATCCCTCGTGCCTGGCACCACAGAAAAGCGGTAGTTACCGTCATTTAGAGGATTCATGGTTTTTTCTTATGGAGGATTTTAAAGTTGCAACAGGAATCATTTCCTACTCCTATATCTTATATAAAGGAAATGTAAGGCAAGTCTATTTTTTGCGAATTAATTTTAATCTTTACCTTGCATTCGAAAAATATCGTTACAAATATAGTTTCGCAAAAAGTATCGCAAACAAAATTTAAGTGCCAATGTTGTGCGCCTAAGGAATGAGAATTTAATAACTTCCAAAATTAGGTGGGTTGAGGCCGTGCGATGTAGTTCCATTGCGGTAGGTACTCGTCAAAGCGAATGGGCATCTCCTGCTTGAACTCGTCAGTCGCGGTTCGCCCCTTTTGATAGACTT
>JBBSKN010000151.1:0-8549 GCA_038256265.1 Phormidesmidales cyanobacterium | reverse complement strand
GGGCGCGTTGTCGAAATCCGTACAAGCTATCGTAGGTCATAGGCCTTTGCCGAGATTGGTTGTGCTTTCTCAGCTTCGGCTAAAAAGCAGCCCGAGCAAGACTCGGGCTGCTTTTTCCTATCGCCTTAGTCTAAACTCCAGGCTGAGCGAATGGGTGTCGTATACCGTGCGCAGGTCAATTATTTAGGTGGATGAGAGGGGCGATCGCTCTTCTCGTTGGTGGCTACGGTTCCACATCACTGTTTTTGCTCAGTCACCAATGTCAGGCTGACCCAGGTGCCCTGGGCATTGTAGGTGCGAATCAGCCGCTGCCTCAGGGTAGGGGTAATCAGCCAGCCCGCTTCAAGAAAGAACCCCTGCCCCGCCTGAATCTCGGAGGGAAAACTGGCCGACGCCCCACTGGGCAGCAGCAGCACCGTAACCGGCTGGCTGCCTTGGTCAAAGCGCAGCACCGAGCCAACCTGCTGGCCCCGAGATTGAAGATTCGCACCGTCGCCAAACGACAGATTCTGGGTGATGTCAGCCCCCACCTGCCGAATCTCCAGCCGGGTTGCCATCGTCTGCGGCGGCTGGAGGCCGGGGAAAACCGTTTCGGCCTCGCCCAGCCAGGTGCCGATCAGCTGAGCCGTCGATAGATCTGGGCGGCCCGCCGGTTCTGTGCCCGCTAAGTGCTCACGAATCAGCGTCAGGCTGCCCAGGGTGGGCTGCTTGGGAAAGATCTGGGCAATTCGCAGCCGCTCGGTACCGTAGATCAGGCCCAGCTCGGCCCCAAACCCACTCACCGGGCTGCGCTGAATCGACCCCTGGGAAAAGGCCCCCGTCTGACAAAACAACACCCCCCGCCCGAGGGAGCTATATTCAAGCACTGTTTCGCTGATCGGCTGGCCGGGGGGCAGTTTGCAAATGGTCTGGCGCATGGTGTTGCCCTGGTTGAGGGGCAGTAGCGCCACCTCCGAGGGCGTGTCTTGCCGCACTGCTCCGCTCGGCTCAAGCTGGGTAAACGACCCCACCCAGGTGCCCTGGTTCTTGAGCAGGCGTTGCCATTGGGTTAGAGGGGCGGCGGTCATGGAATCAAATCAAGTTAAATGACTGGAGGTCAGAGTTGGCCGGGGTTTCGGGTTTCGGGTTTTGGGTTTCGGGTCTGCCCTGGTACCTGAAACCCGAAACCCGAAACCCCCTTAGCTCTCCATCAGGCTGACCAGATGGGGCAGCTCGGGCAAAATCAGCGACTCCATAGCCAGGGTGACGGCTTGGCTAGAGCCGGGTAGCGAGAACACCAGCGTTGACTGCAACACGCCAGCCACGGCGCGGGAGGCCATGGCGCGGGAGCCGATCTCCTGAAAGCTGAGCTGACGAAAGATCTCGCCAAACCCCGGCAGGGTTTTCTCTAGCAGCGCTGCTACGGCATCGTAGGTGGTGTCGCGGGGGGCAATGCCGGTGCCGCCCGTGAGCACGATGGCGTCTACGTCGGCCCGCTGGGCCAGGGTTTGGCAGAGGCCAGCGATGCGATCGGGTTCGTCGGGGACGATGCGGTAGTCGGCCACCCAGTGGCCAGCCTCGGTGAGCAGGGCTTGAATGATCTGCCCGCTGCGATCGCTCTCTAGGGTGCGAGTATCGCTGACGGTCACTACCGCACAGCGCAACGGTCTAGATACTGCCTGGGGATGGGCCATAGCCGCAAGAATAAGCAGAAAAGGGTTAGGCGACTTCTAGAAAATAGTTTCCCTAATGGTGGGCAGTGCCCACCCTGCATGGGTGTACAGTCCCTGGATTAAAATTGGTATTTTCTTTCTTAGAGATCTCCTTAGCTCTTGGTAAAGCCCAGGCCGTTTTGCTCCGCGTAGCGGTTCATAAACCGCATAAAGCGATCCCATTCGGCTTCGCTTTTCATCACGTAGACAGCCTCAATGCCCGACGGTTCACCGTTGACAAACTTGCCGTTGACATCGCGGCTGCTCAACTCTCCCTCTTCGTCGACCAGGTACATGCCGGTGATCTCAACCCCTTCCTGCTGCGAGAGCGCCTGGGGATGATCGAAGTAAAAGGTAGCCGTGCCATCCGTACCATCCTTGCCTCGAGTAAGACGCACATCAGGGATTACGGGTTCTGCAACGCCACGGGCAAACTGAATTTCGGCCATGCCAAGGGTCCTAATCTAAAGGTGCAATTTGTTAGCACCTATTCTCTCATGATACCGGGATCAGCGCAGGCACTCAGACTTGCCTAGCCATTGAGCGCCCCGATCCTCAGCAAAAGCTCATTCTCCAATGCAGCCCATGGAAAGGCATCTTTTGCCGCCCGCTCAGCAAGCTGGCCTCAGCCGTTGCTGCCGGTCAAGTTGTCGCCGCTAGGGATTGCGGTCTGGCGGCTCTCCCATGGGGTCTGCGGTCAGCACCGTCATCGACTCGGCCAGGGCCACCGCCTCCTCGGGGGCCACATCTTCGCAGCCGCGCAGGGTCTCAAACAGGTCAACAATGTAGGTCGCCCCGACCAATCGATAAGCGCCGGAGGGGCCAATCATCCAGTCGGTGAAGAGGTTTGATTCGGGAAACTGGGCCTGGAGATCGGCCTCGGCAAAGGGGCCGTAGTGGAGGCCATAGCCTTCGCCAAACAGCGGCGACTCAATGGGCAGACGATTTTCGGTGGCGGGCATATCGCCGATGCCCCCGGCGAAAAACTCCACGGCAAAGCACTGGTCGGTGACACTCTGGTAGACCACCAAGTAACCGCCGTCCAGGGTGCCCGTTGCCAGCGGCTCAACCCGCATCTCCACCACCGAAAACGTCGGCGGTACCTCTCCCGGCAGCACCACATCGATGCCGAGGCTGGTGAGTTGGCTGGTTTGGTCGGGGGGCATCTGAGCCAGAAAGGCACCCTCGGGCGGCGGGGGCGGGCCTTCGGTGGTGGGAGCGGCTGGGGCCTGATCGAGGGGCATAGAGGTGGTATCGGCGCGATCGCAGGCAGCCAACCCCGACACCAGCAGCAGTGCCGCCCAGAGCTGTATGCCTATTGTCATTACCCTGGTCACGAGTGCTACTCCCCATACGCCACCGCCGCTATTTTATCGCGCTGATCGCGCAAGATAATCGCGCAGAATGGCACTAAAACCCTCGCTGTGGCTCTGGCTGTAACTACCGAGCCAGCCGCCACCACAGGCCAATGGGCTAAAGACAGCCTGAAGACAGGGTAAACCTGTAGCATAATGATGCCCCGTCGCCCTGGAGTTAACCCCGTTGTCTAAGCTGCCGCCCCTGCCGTTATCGGTCAAAGTATCCTACGGCGTTGGCGAGCTAGCGGCGGCGGTGCCCGCCAGTCTGTCGGCGTTTTTTGTGCTGTACTTTTTTACCACGGTGGCGGGGCTAAGCCCGGCGCTGGCGGGGGCGGTGCTGCTGTTTGGTCGCTTTTGGGATGCGATTAACGACCCGCTGATTGGCTGGCTGAGCGATCGCACTGTATCGCCCTGGGGTCGTCGCTACCCCTGGATGATCGGCGGGGTGATTCCGCTGGCAATCTCGTCGGTGCTGCTGTGGACAGTGCCGCCCTTTACCAGCCAGTGGGCTGTTTTTGCCTACTACATTGTGCTGTCGATCTTTGCCTTTGCGGCTTTTACTACCGTGCAGCTGCCCTACACAGCCTTGGCGGCTGAGCTGGCCGACGACTACGACGAGCGCACCGACCTGATCGGCATGAAGTCGGCCTTTAGCATTGGCGGCAGCATTGTGGCGCTGCTGATGGCCCAGGTGGTGTTTGCCCGCGTGGCCGACCCCGCCCGCCAGTACGTGATTTTGGGAGCGCTGTCGGCCAGCCTAGCGGTGGTGATCATTGGTCTGTGCGTGGCGGGCACCTACCGCCGCTATTGGCAGGTGCAGCGGGGTCGACCTCAGCTGTCTACTAGCAGCACCTCTCCAGCTTTGCTGCCCCAGTTGCGCAGCGTGTTTAAGAACCGCGCCTTTCGCCAAATTTTGGGCCTCTATCTCTGCGGCTGGATGAGTGTGCAGGTGACCGCAGCGATGCTGCCTTACTTTGTGGGGGCTTATATGCAGCTGCCCGCCACCCATTTTGCCCAGATGGCCCTGGCGGTGCAGGGTACGGCGATCGCTATGCTCTGGGGCTGGGACTGGGTGGCCAAGCGCACCGGCAAACGCACGGTGTTTCTTATGGGGGCACCCCTGGCGGCCTTTGCCCTAGGCGGCTTGGCCACGGTACAGCCGGGGCAGGTGGCCTGGATGTATACCCTGGGCGTGATCGCTGGCATTGGGGTGGCCACGCTGTACATGGTGCCCTTTGCCATGCTGCCCGATGTCGTTGACCTCGACGAACTCGAAACCGGCCTGCGGCGAGAAGGGCTGTACTTTAGTGCCCTGGTATTTTTGCAAAAGCTGGGCCTGGCGGTGGCGCTGTTTATCTCAGGCCAGGTGCTGGGCTTAACGGGCTACGTGGCCAGTGCCGAGAGCCAGCCAGCGGCTGCCCTCTGGGCGATTCGCCTGCTGATTGGGCCGCTGCCTGCCTGTCTGCTGGCGGGAGGGCTGTGGTTTTGCTACTGCTACCCGATCAACCGCGAACGCCACCAGCAGATTTTGCTGGCCCTGCAAAGCCGACGTCAAGAGCGCTTGGATGATGCCGCTGGCGCTGATCCCCAGGCTCCGCCCTCAGATGTTTAGGGGCGATCGCAAAGCCTTTGCCCGGGGTGCGATCGCGGTTTACGAGCAAAAAACCTAGAAATTTAGGCAACATTCGGGTTCTATCTTTCGGCAGAGGGGAGTCACTGCCGGTTTCGTTTAAGGTGTCTCGAGTGCTTCAGATGAGCTGATTCGCAAAAACTCCGCCCATCTGCGCATACTTTTTCGAGTGTAAGGACTTTTCACCATGATTACTAAGCGTTCCTCAACAACCAAGCGATGGATGGTTGGTTTCGCCAGTGTTGGCGCTGCTGCTCTACTGGCGGCCTGTGGTGCGCCTAACGAGACCGTTACAGACACCGCTCCCGGTCAAGACCCCATGTCTACCGAAGCGCCCGCTGCTGACTACGGTGCTGTCAGCGCAGGCAGTATTGTCGACGTGGCTGCCAGCAACGAGGACTTCAGTATTTTGGTTGAAGCTGTGCAAGCGGCCGATCTGGCTGATACCCTCTCTGCTGATGGGCCTATGACGTTGTTTGCCCCTACCAACGCAGCTTTTGAGGAGCTGCCCGAAGGGACTTTAGACGAGCTGCTGCTGCCTGAGAACCAGGAAGCGCTGCGTCAGATTTTGACCTACCACGTCATTGATGGCGCAGTGCCCGCGGCTTCTGTGATGACTGGCGAAGTCCCCAGTGCTGCTGGTTCTCCGATCTCCCTTCAGGTTGACGAGTCTACTGGCGGCGTCATGGTGAATGAAGCCATGGTGATTGAGGCTGATATCCAAGCTAGCAATGGTATTATCCACGCCATCGATCAGGTGATTTTGCCCCCCGATCTGGCTCTCTAGATCAGGCATAGCTTAGGGGAATTTCCATTGGGGATTCCCCTAAGATTTTCAGACTTCCTAACTACTGACAAAATCCCTGGACCGTTGTCCGGGGATTTTTTTGTGGGGCCTGGGGCTCGACTAGCCGCCGTGGTTGGGGGATTGCTGACCTAGGCGGGGTTCGGTGCCCAGCCGCAGGCGCTCGATGTTGCTGCGGTGGCGCAAAATCACGTAGAGCGCCGCCAGACCACCCAGCACAATGTAGGGCAGCGGCTGGCCTGTCACCACCATGAGAACCATGGTGGCGATCGCCGCAGCGATCGACCCCAGTGACACAATCCGGCTGAGGGCGAGGGTAACGCCAAAGGCCGCCGCTGCCCCCAGAGCCACGGGCCAGGCCAGACCCAGCAGCACCCCCAGGCCCGAGGCCGCAGACTTGCCCCCGGTAAACCCAATCCACACCGATTTGCTGTGGCCTATGATCGCCAGCAGCCCCGCCAACATCAGCACCCAGGGCCGCCAGTTTGGGGCCACCTCTGGAGCCAAAGCCAGTACCTGGGACCAGGTCGCCATGGCCAGGAGCACCGCCAGCAGACCTTTGAGCAGATCGATCAGGAGCACGGCGATCGCCGCCCCTTTACCGACGGTTCTCAGCACGTTGGTAGCACCAGTGCCGCCCGAGCCGCACTGCCGAATGTCGATGCCTTTAACCCCCTTAGCGACCAGGTAGCCCGTGGGGATAGAGCCCAATAGATAAGCTGCCACCAGCAGCAGCACAATTGCCAAAACTGCCAACGCTCTATGTCCTTAAAAATACGAAATACGAGGTGTGAAAAAACGGGTAGATCGACCCAGGGGGGTCAGAGTCTCCGATTTTTGTACCGACTTATACCAGCTTAGGGGGATTAGTGCCCCAGTAGAAACCAGGGCTTAGCAATCTTTAGAGAAGTTTGGCTAGCCTAGACCAGGCCCTCAGACACAGCGCACAGCCGCTCAATTACCTGCTCAGCGGTAATCAGCCGCTTTAGCACCACCTGGCCAATGGGGGTGTCGGTGGCGCTTTCGGGCTTGACCTCGACCATCAGCACCGTTTCTTCGACCTGGTATAGCCACAGCGTTTCGCCCTGTTCTTGAATCGACAGGTTGAGGCGATGCATGTGGGGTTTGCGCTGCCAGCCCAGCTCATTCCACAGACCGCCAAACTCCCATACCCGGCCCGTTGTCCAACCATCTGAAAGAAAAAAATATTTCACCGTTCACTCTGCCACACCAGGTATCCATCGCATTATGCACCGTGATGAACAATACTGGCGATGGCTACAGGGCCAAGTCAACCCGAGAAAAAATATTTTGCCAACCATCCGGATGAGGATGAGGAGCGGCGTATTAAAGAAAGGTAGATGCACCCTGATTATTAAGCCTTGAGATACCTGGAGGGATCTCAAGGCTTTTTTTTGCCTTGGCTCAGATAAGGTGCGGCGGCAGCTGTGATACCCTAACCGCAATTGGCGCGAAGGTAGATTATGGCAACGGTAACGGTAGGGCTAGTGTTTGGCGGCTGCTCAGGGGAGCATGAGGTTTCGATTCGATCAGCCCAGGCGATCGCCCGCGCCCTAGCCAGCGGTGCCAACGCCGATAAGTACACCGTGCAGCCGATCTACATTCGCAAAGATGGGGTGTGGCTGGCTGGCCCAGAGGCCGAGGACGTGCTCACCGCTGGCACGCCCCCTCAGAGTGGCTCCAGTCTCTCAGCCCCTACGCCCCGCCTGCGCCTGCCCCAGCTTGAGGGGGTGGATGCGATCGATATTTGGTTTCCGGTGCTCCACGGCCCCAACGGCGAAGACGGCACCGTCCAGGGAATTTTCACCCTGATGCAGCGGCCCTACGTTGGCTCTGGGGTGCTGGGCTCAGCGGTGGGCATGGATAAAATTGCCATGAAAACTGCCTTTGCCCAGGCGGGGCTGCCCCAGGTGAAGTACCTGGCGGTGAGCCGAGCTGAGGTGTGGTCAAACCCCGACCTGTTGTCAAAACTGTGCGATCGCATCGAAGCCGAGCTGGGCTACCCCTGCTTTGTCAAGCCCGCCAACCTGGGGTCATCGGTGGGCATTGTCAAGGCCACCAGCCGCAAACAACTCGAAGCCGCCCTCGACAGCGCCGCCAGCTACGACCGCCGCATCATTGTCGAAGTCGGCGTGGTGGCCCGCGAAATCGAATGTGCTGTGCTAGGCAACGACCAACCCAAGGCCTCGCTGCTGGGCGAAATCGCCTTCCAAAGCGACTTTTACGACTACGAGACTAAATACACCAGCGGCCAGTCGCAGCACATCATTCCGGCCAACCTGCCCGATGAGGTGAGCCGCCGCATCCAGGAGATGGCAGTGACGGCCTTTCAGGCGGTGGATGCCGCTGGTCTCTCTCGGGTTGACTTTTTCTACGTGGAAGCCACGGGCGAAGTTCTGATTAACGAAATCAACACCTTTCCGGGCTTCACTGCCACCAGCATGTATCCAATGATGTGGGAGGCCAGCGGCGTGCCCTTTGAAGAACTGGTGGACGAGCTGATTCAGCTGGGGTTTGAGCGCACAGGGAGGGGGAGTAGGGAGTAGGTGAGTGGATGGGTGGGTGAGGGGGTTGCTTAGGTTTGGGGATCGAGGCCGCGGTAGAGTTCGGATAGATCAAACTCTAGACCAATGCTGGTGAGCAGAACGCGATCGCCCGGTTGATAGGCAACGGTCGCCCAGCGGTGTGACTGGGTGCGGCGGCGGCATTCTACCCGTTGCGTGGTCTGGGAGATGAGGACGTATTCTTCTAAGGAGGCGAGCTGCTGATAATCGACAAATTTTTCGTCTAGATCACAGTCTTCGGTACTGGCCGAGAGCACTTTGGCGATCAGTTTGGGATAGCGTTTGATGTAGCGATCGCCGCGATCGCGCTGGTCACAGGTGACAAACGCATCGGGATAGTATAGCTGTGGTCATGTAGGTTAGGACGCGGCTTGCTTAAGCACGGCTTCGATGGCGGCTCGTAAGCCATCGGCATGGGGGAGGTGTTTGCGAATCCGGCTTTTCAACCAGCCCCAGCATTTTTCAATGCGGTTGAGGTCG
>JBBSKN010000150.1:0-8550 GCA_038256265.1 Phormidesmidales cyanobacterium | reverse complement strand
GGGCCGGACACAAGCTATAACGTTAGCGCTTCAAAATTCCACCATCACGGCAGACTTCTGAATGACGGAGGCATAGTGTTTGAACAAAATTTGAGGATCGTGACCTGTTTGCTCTGCTACCGCTAGAGGATTTGCGCCATTCGCCAGAGCATGGCTAATGGCAGTATGGCGGGTAGAGTAAGGTTTCCGGTAGGTAATTTCGAGCCGGGTCAAGATTTTTGTCCAGGCTCGGCGACGAAAGGTATGGTCGTTGAGGAGCTTTCCCTTCGGCGATGGAAAAACTGATGCTTCAGGATCCACGTTGGTAGGTTTTCTGGCAGATAGCATTTCTGACACCTTGGGGGTAAGGGTTATCGTCCGATCTCTCCCCGTTTTGGTGGTCTTACGGACTCCTCTAGAAACAGATTCACCAATCCATACCGTTGAGTAGTCATCGGCAATATGCTTCCACTTTAGGGCTACGGCTTCCCCAAAACGACAGCCTGTACCAAATAGGAACGTCACCAAGTCGGCGTAGTGCTGGTAGTACCGATCCGTTCTAAACGCCGCCAAGATAGCTTGAACCTCAGCCAATGTAAATGGCTTGACCTTCTGCTTAGGGGCTGGTTTCACCCTCTCTAGAACGGATGCCCAGGGGTTTTGTCCGAGTGTCTGCTCAGCCCAGGTCCAACAGGACTTAACCAGGGTTAGGTAGTCTTTGGCCGTTCGTTCGACCACTCGCTTTCGCAAGTACTCGGCAAAAGCGGTGGCACTGTCCTCATCCACAGTGTCTGCTGGCTTAGTTGAGAAAAATGCGTCTAAGTGTTGCTGCGTAGCTCCATATCGGCACAGACTGCCCACCTGCAAGTCTTTGGCTTTGGTCTGAACCGCTGTGAATTTCTCAAATAGCCCAGTCACGGTGGTTTCCTCGCGCTTTTTAGCGGCAGCTTTGGGTGGCTTGTACTTCTTGAGGGTCTCATCAAAGTTGCCGGAGGCAATATCCAACTCGATCTGAGTCGCCTTCTGCTGGGCCACGATGCGATTAACTCTGGAATCAGGCAAGCCAACGGCTATGTAATGGCGTGTGCCTCCATAGGTAAAGCGTAATCTCAGCCTGCCTTTATCGCTTTCTACCTTGACAAGGCTTCTATCTAGATCGCGGCTCAGCGTTGGGCGTGCCGCTACGGGGGGTTGCATAGTAGTCATCTTCCTACCAATTTCCTACCACTCAGACGTCCAAAAGCGTCCAAAAGTAGCCAACCTCCCCCCCCTATTGACAATATGTTAGAGTCATCAAAAGGTTGATGCGTCGGCTACAAGGCGCTTCCGCAGTAGGTTTTAGAAGAATCGGGATGGCGGGATTCGAACCCACGGCCCCTTCGTCCCGAACGAAGTGCGCTACCAAGCTGCGCTACATCCCGCAATTCACTTAATCAGGGTAGCACAGGAGGCCCGAGCTACCAGAAAAATTGCCTCAGCTGAACTAATGCAAGATCAGGGCGTCTAAGCCTTGCAAAGCGGCCAGCTTGCCCTCAGGATGATTTGGAAATGCTTTAAAGCATTTCTGCAAAGGGGGTGAGCTAGATAAATTGTCTGTGGTGCCCTAGGTCTGGTCGTGTCGCCACCCAAGTAAGCGAGTAAACTCAGAGAAAATCTGTCCCTTAGTCCTGTCGTTTGGATTCTGCTATGGCAGCCCCCTCTGGCCCGATTCCGGCTATCCCAAAGCCCATTAAGTTTGGTACCGACGGTTGGCGCGGCATTATTGCTGCCGACTTCACCTTTGAGCGAGTGGCTCAGGTGGCGGCGGTGTCTGCCCACGTGCTGCACCGCTGCTTTGGGGCCGAAACCGGCAGCCGCACGATCGCAGTGGGCTACGATCGCCGCTTCCTCGCCGCCGAGTTTGCCCGCACCGCTGCTGAGGCGATCACCGCCCAGGGGTTTGACGTGGTGTTCTCCCAAGACTACGCACCGACCCCCGCCTTTAGCTACGCCGCCAAGCATCAAAACCTGCTGGGGGCGATTGTGATTACCGCCAGCCACAATCCGGCGGCCTACTCGGGGCTAAAAATTAAAGGGGCCTTTGGCGGGTCTGTCTCCCCCGAGGTGACGAAGCAGGTCGAGGCGCTGCTGCCCAACCCCCCGGCTCCTTTGGGAGAAAAGGGCACCCTCTCGACCTTTGACCCCTGGCCCGACTACTGCAAGGCGCTTCAGGCGCAGGTCGATGTGGGGGCGATTCAGCGAGCCATTTCGAGCGGCCAGCTGACGGTATTTGCCGATGTCATGTACGGCTCTGCCAGCGGCGGGCTGCCCCGGCTGCTGGGCGAAGCCAGCGTTCACGAGCTGCACAGCGAGGCTGACCCGTTGTTTGGCGGCTTTCCTCCCGAGCCGCTGCCCAAGTACCTGGGCGAAATGCTGGAGACGGTGAAAGAATATTCCGCGCAGCAGGGTGTCAAGGTGGGGCTGGTGTTTGATGGCGACAGCGATCGCATCGCCGCCGTCGATGGCCAGGGCAATTTCCTCAGCTCCCAGATCCTGATCCCCATTCTGATCGACCACCTCAAGTCGCGGCGGGGCTACAGCGGCGAAATCGTCAAAACCATTAGCGGCTCCAACCTGATTCCGGCGGTGGCCAAGCTCAATGGCCTAGAGCTATACCAAACCCCCGTGTGCTACAAATACATCGCCGATCGCATGCAGGAGGCCCAGGTGCTCCTCGGCGGCGAAGAGTCGGGTGGCATCGGCTACGGCCACCACATCCCCGAGCGCGACGCCCTGCTGTCGGCCCTCTATGTATTAGAAGCGGTGGTCGCCTCGGGCCTCGACCTGAGCGACTACTACCGCACTCTGCAAGAGCAAACCGGCTACTTCTCTGAGTACGATCGCATCGACCTGCCCCTGGCCAGCATGAACGTGCAGGCCAAGCTGCTCGACGCCCTCGCCACCGCCCCGCCCACCGAAGTCGCAGGCAAAGCCGTCACCCACATCCTCGACATCGACGGCTACAAACTCACCCTAGCCGACGACAGCTGGCTGCTGATCCGCTTTAGCGGCACCGAGCCAGTGCTGCGCCTCTACAGCGAAGCCAAAACCCTCGACGAAGTGCACAAGCATCTGCACTGGGCGAAGGATTGGGCGAACTCGTTTGGGTAGGAGGTTCGGGTTTCGGGTACTGGGTACTGGGTATCGGGTTTCGGGTTTCGGGTACTGGGTTTTGGGTATCGGGTTTCGGGTTTCGGGTTTTGCCTGACACCTAACACCTAACACCTAACACCTAACACCTAACACCCGACACCCGACACCTTAAACCCCCTGTAACAACATCTCAAAAAACATTAAGACTCTGCATCACTGTCCGCGTAATCCTTAACACTGGAAAACTAGAAGCGATTTTTCAGTCTTAAGAGATCTATGGAACAGCAGAAAACAGTTATTGTCACCGGGGCATCCTCTGGGGTGGGGCTAAACGCCGCCAAGGCCCTGGCCGATCGCGGTTGGCATGTGGTGATGGCCTGCCGCAACCTCGATAAAACCAAGCGGGTGGCCCAAGAGATTGGCATGGCGGAAGGGCGCTACAGCATCATTCATCTCGACCTCGGCTCTCTGGCCAGCGTGCGCCAGTTTGTCAGCGACTTTCGGGCCACGGGGCGCAGTTTAGAGTCATTCGTCGGCAACGCGGCGGTCTACTACCCGCTGCTCAAAGAGCCGATGTACAGCGACGACGGCTACGAAATCAGCGTGGCGACTAACCACCTGGGCCACTTTTTGCTGGCCAACCTGCTGCTGGATGATCTCAAGGCCTCCCCCGCCGCCGACAAGCGGCTGATCATTCTCGGCACCGTCACCGCCAACCCCAAGGAGCTGGGCGGCAAAATCCCCATCCCTGCGCCGCCCGACCTCGGCAACCTGGAGGGCTTTGAGGCCGGGTTCAAAGCCCCGATCTCGATGATCAACAACAAGAAATTCAAGTCGGGCAAGGCCTACAAAGACAGCAAGCTCTGCAACGTGCTCACCATGCGCGAACTGCACCGCCGCTACCACGACGAGACCGGCATTACCTTTAGCTCGCTGTATCCGGGCTGCGTGGCCGATACGCCCCTGTTCCGCAACCACTTCAAGGCGTTTCAGACCATCTTCCCCTGGTTCCAAAAGAATATCACCGGCGGCTACGTCACCCAGCAGCTGGCCGGTGAGCGAGTTGCCGATACCGTCACCGATCCCGAGTTAAAGGAGTCGGGCATGTACTGGAGCTGGGGCAACCGCCAAAAGCCGGGTCGCCGCTCCTTCGCCCAGGAGGTTTCGAACGAGGCCCAGGATGACGCCAAGGCCCGCAAGCTGTGGGATCTGAGCGCTCGCCTAGTGGGTCTGGATGACGAGACGGCGCGGAATGTGCCCGCCGCCGCTGGCTCGGTTTAATACCAAGTCCGAGTTCAAAAACCCCGCATCAAAACAGGTATCTCGTAGGGGCAAACAACCGTTTGCCCTCAACCAAGCTGGAGAGACAACCAGGATTTAGCATAAGAGGCATCGCTTAATTAGCCCATGCCTTGGTCTTTAGGGCAAACGCCGTTTGCCCCTACCCAAACACAAAACGCCCCGGCCAGAGTCTGACCGGGGCGTTCTATTTATCTGAAGAGTAAGGGCAAACGCCGTTTGCCCCTACGGGTTACTTGGCGGCAGCGGCCTGGCGCTCCTTGGCTTCCTTGATCACTTCCTCGGCCACATTGCTGGGGCAGGGGGCGTAGTGAGAAAACTCCATGGAGAACTGGCCCCGACCGGAGGTCATGGTGCGCAGGTCGCCAATGTAGCCGAACATTTCGCTCAGGGGCACATCGGCCTTGACCCGCACCCCAGTAGCAGCGGGGTCTTGGGACTTGATCATGCCCCGGCGACGGTTGAGGTCGCCGATCACATCGCCCATGTAGTCGTCTGGGGTGAACACGTCGACCTTCATGATCGGCTCTAGCAGCTGGGGGCCAGCCTTGGGCAGCGACTGACGGTAGGCGGCCTTAGCGGCAATCTCGAAGGCGATCGCCGACGAGTCAACCGCGTGGAAGCCACCGTCGGTGAGGGTGACCTTGAGGTCAACCACGGGGTAGCCGGCCAGAGGGCCACGGTCAACGCTGGTGGCGAAGCCCTTCTGCACCGCGGGCCAAAATTCGCGGGGCACGTTGCCGCCGGTCACCGCCGACTCAAACTGGAAGTTGGTGCCGACTTCGCCCGGCTCGATCACATAGTCGATCTTGGCGTACTGACCAGAGCCACCCGACTGTTTCTTGTGGGTGTAGCTGTCAACTAGGCGCTTGGTGATCGACTCGCGGTAGGCCACCTGGGGCTTGCCGACTTCGACTTCGACGCCGTGGGTGCGCTTGAGAATGTCGACTTTGATGTCGAGGTGCAGCTCGCCCATGCCCTTGAGAATGACTTCGCCGCTCTCTTCGTCGGTTTCCACCTGGAAAGAGGGGTCTTCAGACACCATCTTGCTGATGGCCATACCCATTTTCTCGTTGTCACCCTTTTTCTTGGGGTACACCGCAATGGAGATCACCGGGTCGGGGAAGACCATCGGCTCTAGGGTGGCGGGGTCTTTGGGGTCGCAGAGGGTGTGGCCAGTCTGCACGTTCTTCATGCCGATCAGGGCGATGATGTCGCCCGCCTGGGCCGACTCGACCTCCTGGCGGTCGTTGGCGTGCATTTCGACCAGGCGGCTGATGCGCTCAGACTTGCCGGTAAAGGTGTCGAGAATGGTGTCACCTTTTTTCAGCTGACCCGAGTAGATGCGGGTAAAGGTGAGCGCGCCAAAGCGGTCGTCCATAATTTTGAACGCCAGCGCCCGCAGGGGCTTATCGGCATCGGCGTAGGCCAGTTTGCCGGTGGGGTTGCCCTCTAGGTCAATCTCGGGCTGGGCGGGCACTTCGAGGGGGTTGGGCAGGTAGTCAACTACCGCGTCGAGCACCAGCTGCACGCCTTTATTCTTAAAGGAAGAGCCGCAGTAGGTGGGGAAGAAAGCCAGATCACGGGTGCCCTTGCGAATGCAGTTCTTGATCTCGTCGATGGTGATCTCTTCACCCTCAAGATACTTATTGAGAATTTCGTCGTCTTGCTCGACGGCCAGCTCGATCATCGCCTCGCGATATTCCTCGACCTGATCTTTCATGTCTTCGGGGACATCTTTGATCTCGTAGTTTTCGGGTAGACCCGACTCATCCCACATCCAGGCTTTGCGGGTGAGCAGATCGACTACGCCCACAAAGTCATTCTCGGTGCCGACGGGTAGCACCATCACCAGGGGCTTGGCGGCCAGCACGGTTTCAACCTGCTTGATCACGCTGTAGTAGTCGGCCCCAATGCGGTCGAGCTTGTTGACGTAGATGATGCGAGACACCTTGGAATCGTTGGCGTAGCGCCAGTTGGTCTCAGACTGGGGCTCTACCCCGCCCGAGCCGCAAAACACGCCGATGCCGCCGTCGAGCACCTTGAGGGAGCGATACACCTCAATGGTGAAGTCAACGTGGCCAGGGGTGTCAATAATGTTGAGCTGGTGCTCTTTCCAGAAGCAGGTGGTGGCTGCCGACTGAATCGTAATCCCCCGTTCTTGCTCTTGCTCCATGAAGTCGGTGGTGGCAGCACCGTCGTGAACCTCACCCATTTTGTGGATGCGGCCGGTGAGGGAAAGAATGCGCTCGGTGGTGGTGGTCTTGCCCGCGTCTACGTGGGCAAAGATGCCAATATTGCGATAACGGGTGATGTCTTTAGCCATAACTGCTTCTCCGGATTCTGTGCGATGGGCCGCTGGTGCCCATCTTCATGGGGTACTCAGACGGGGTCTGGGTTGTCGTTGGTAGCCTTGACAACAGAAGACTCTATCACGAGACCATGACGGGGAGTCTGAGCTGAGGCCGTGGCAACAACACCTAATTATGAACTATTGTAAAACCCCCAGGCGCATCCGTGACAGGGGGCAATTTATTACTTAGGTTCTTAGTCCCAGCATAGCGGTCAGTGGGGCGGTAACGAGTGGTGAAAACCCATCATTCGCCCCCAATGAAGAACTAAAGCTGGGATGGTCAGGCAAACAGCATGGTGCACTGCTGGATTTGTAACAATGCTAGGTATGGGCCTTTAGCAATTGGGGATGCTTGCCGTGAAAATTCAAGGAACCTGGTATCGATCGCTGCGCGAAACCGACGATGGGGCGATCGCCATCATTGACCAGCGATGGCTGCCCCACGAGCTGCGCTGGGTCGAGCTCGCCACTGCCGCCCAGTGTGCCCAGGCGATTCAAGAAATGTGGACTCGGGGCGCGCCGCTGCTGGCGGCGGTGGGGGCCTACGGTCTAGGGTTTGCCCTGCGGCAAGACCCCAGCGATGCCTCCTTGGCCAATGCCTATGACACCCTGCTGGCCACTCGCCCCACGGCGGTCAACCTGCGCTGGGCGCTAGATCAGGTTTACCAGGGGGTGAAGGAACTGCCTGAGGGAGAGAGAACCGGGGCGGCCAGGGCGATCGCCGCTGCCATCTGCGACGAAGAAGTCGAGACCAACCAGGCGATCGGCCGCTACGGCCTAGAGATTATTGAGCAGATTGCCGCCGCCAAGCCCGGCCAGCCCGTCAACCTGCTCACCCACTGCAACGCTGGCTGGCTGGCCACCGTCGACTGGGGTACCGCCCTGGCCCCCATCTACATGGCCCACGACGCGGGCATCCCCGTCCATGTCTACGTCGATGAAACCCGGCCCCGCAACCAGGGGGCCAGCCTCACTGCCTGGGAGTTGGCCAACCACGGCGTGCCCTTTACCCTGGTGGTCGACAACGCTGGGGGCCACCTGATGCAGCACGGCCTGGTGGATATGTGCATCGTCGGCACCGATCGCGTCACCGCCCAGGGTGACGTGTGCAACAAGATCGGCACCTACCTCAAGGCCCTGGCTGCCCAAGACAACGGCGTCCCCTTCTACGTGGCCCTGCCCTACACCACCATCGACTGGTCAATGCAGAATGGCCTCGCCGAGATCCCCATCGAGCGCCGCAGCGATGAAGAGGTCACCCACATCTGGGGCAAGGCCGCCACGGGCGAGGTGATCCCCGTGCAGATTACGGTGGATGGGGCCGTCACAGGCAACTACGGCTTTGACGTTACCCCTGGGCGATTGGTAACCGCCCTGATCACCGAGCGCGGCATCGTCCCCGCCAGTGAGGCCGGGCTGAAATCTCTATATCAAGGCGCTGCTTGATTGGGGTGAGCTGCATCTACGACCGTCCTTGGCTATCTGCTCGAAGCGGCTGTTTGGATGGTGCGGCAGGGGCATGGCCAGGGTGCTTTGCGATCGCCTCAACAAACCCATGGTCACCGCTAGCGTTCTGCCGTCGCTTTTAAGATCATTTGCTTGAGATTGGGCAACCTGAAAAAATAACGGGTTGCCCTTTAAAAGCAAATGGTAATTAGTCACCGCAACAAGACGAGCCTATTGCGAAACAGGCAAAAGTCGGTAGAGTAATGAACATGACGATTCAACCATCTTCAGAAGTGAATCTCTCGGAGATCGACCCGGAAGAGCAAGGGGCGAGGTATTGG
>JBBSKN010000149.1:0-8716 GCA_038256265.1 Phormidesmidales cyanobacterium | reverse complement strand
CGGCTTGACTACCCCGACCACGCCGCCCTGGCGGTGATGAATGAGGTGCTCAACGGCTTTAGCGGGCGGCTGTTTAACGAGGTGCGATCGCGCCAGGGGCTAGCCTACTCGGTCTATGCCTTCTGGGCACCCCGCTACGACCATCCGGGGTTGTTTGTCGGCGGCGGCCAAACCCGTTCTGAGGCCACGGTGCCCTTTATTCGCTCAACCCTGGGTGAGATCAATCGCATCCGCACCAGCCTTATTACCGATGCGGAACTGGCCCAGGCTCAGGATGCGGTGCTCAACAGCTTTGTGTTTAACTTTCAAAGCCCCAGCCAAACCCTGGCCCGGCTGATGCGCTACGAATACTATGATTACCCGCAGGATTTTGTCTTTCAGTTTCAAGATCAGGTGCGCCAAACCACGGCCCAGGAGATTTTGGCGGCGGCTCAGGCCCGGCTGACCCCAGAGCAGCTGGTGATTTTGGTGGTGGGCAACCCCGACGATATTCAGCCGGGGCTAGATTCTCTGGCCCCAAATACCGCTGTTAGTCCGGTGGATATCACCATTCCCCAGCCTGGAGGCTAGGACGTAACCAACCTGATTGTGACATGCTCTAGTACGGTTCACGGTGTACGGTTCAAGGACTCCCGTACACCGTGAACCGTACACCGGGGAACCCCAATAATCCGTCACTTTTGGCTTGGCAGACTATTAGAAGATTTTGCCTAGTGCAGCGTCAGCACTAAAAGTTAGGGTTATCGCGCCTGGTGAGCTAACTTGTTCTGTGTGGAGTTAGGCAGACTGCCATGCAGAAAAAATACATTGTTCGCTTGCGCGCCCTGACTCGCCAGTGTATCCATGGCCGTCGCTTTGGCGATATCGCAACCTTGCAGACTGAGACCGCTGCTTGGTCATGCGATGTCAACACCACCCAGCGCGGGGTTGATTGGCAGATGAAGGTAGACGACGCACGTTGTAATAGCGTCTGTCTACCCTGAAATTAAGTCCTGACGCTGCACTAGTGTTGCTCTAAAAACTCTTTGACCCAAAACTCGTCGAGCCACTGCTGAATAATCAGCGTTAGGGGGAGCGCTAACAGCAGCCCCAAAAAGCCAAAAAAGACTGCAAACACCACCTGCGATAGCAAAGTAACCGCAGGCAGCAGAGAAACCTGTCGTTTCATCACCAGTGGGGTCAATATATTGCTTTCAACCTGTTGAATTACCACGTAAAGGGCCACCACCGCAGCCGCCTTCCAGGGAGTATCTAGAAGGGCGATCGCAACGGGCGGAATCACGCTAGCGGCTGGACCCAGATTGGGGATGAACGCCAGCAACCCTGCCAGCAACCCATTGGCTAAGGCCAGCGGCACGCCCAAAATCCAGAGGCCGATCATGCTCATCAAAGCAATAATTACCATATTGAAAAGGATGCCGATAGACCAGCCTGCGATCGCATCCTCGCAATTGTCTAAGACATGATCGACCTGCCGCCGCCGAGATGAGGGAAACGCCTGAATAAATAACTGCCGATAGGGGGTGGGGTTGAACAACATCATAATCGTCACCACCGTTACCAGCAGTAAATTGAGGGTGACAGTCAACGTGTTTGAGAACCACAAATAGAAGCGACCAAACAATATCTCCAAATTCAAAGACTGGAGCTGATTGAGAATAGCATTGAAGCCCTGAAAATTTTCTGTAGAAAATCGCGGTACCGCCCGCCCCAGCTCAATAATCCAGGTTTGAATTTGATTGATGATTGCCGGTGTAAGGGCAATCAATTCCTGGAGCTGATTGAAAAAGGGAGGAACAATAATGGCCCCAAAAGTTCCTGCAATGAGAAAAAGAGAGATCACTAAAATAAGGACAGCTGCCCTGTGATCAGGGACTCGCCTCTGGATTAATTTAACGGCCCGATTGAGCACGATGACAAACACAACAGCGGTCAGGGCGAGCAGCAACACATTGCGAATTTGCCAGCACACATATAGGCAGACCGCCAAAATAACCAGACTCAACCACTGACTAAAGCGCACTATGTTACTCTCTTCACGGGTAAGCAGAAAACTAACTTTGGCATGGGGTAATGGGCCAGTAGAGGCAGGGTGTGAACAGCAGGGCGATCGCTGTTGTGGCTGTCAGTCCAAAAATAATGGCGTACTAGGGGTTTCCCATTCTGCCTTCTGCCTTCCTACTTCTGCCTTGCTGTACTAGGGTTGGCCGTGGGAAATTTTCGATAGCAGGCCGCAACGACCATATAGACGGCATAGGCGATAAAGCCGAGGGCGATCGCGCCGAGCCAATATTCCCCCAGCGGCTGATCATCCAGTTGATCAAATACATGCCCAATGCCCCCGGCGGAATCACTGTCTACTAAATACGCCGCCTTCATTAGGTAGGCACCAATCAAAACAAACCCCACCCCTCGGGCGGTAATGCCGATCTTACCGATCGCAATCACCCATCCCTTCACCTCACTGTTCAAATCGCTGCGAAAATCGTTGATATAGCTGCCCGAGGCCGCGCCGTAGATATAGGTGAGCCCCACCGCAACAACACAGAGCCCCAGGCCCAGCAACATCCACGGCCCGAGCGCTTGCTCAAATAAGACATCAGCCACATCCTCGAGGGTATCGTCAAAATCTACGACTAAGCCAAAAGCCAGTTTAGCGGCCGTGCGGGCAATGCCCAAATAGGCTAAACCGCTGCCCAAATAGCCGCATCGCTGTAACCCCTGCCGAATGGTTAACGCTTCGCTGTGGCCAGGGTCTATACTTGCCTGAATCAACCGCCACAGCACATAGCCTAAAAGCCCTATTGATAGTAACCCTAGAATCAGGCTACCGAAAGGTTGCCTCCCCAGAGTGATTAATACGCCCTCACTCCCTTCTACAATCGGTTGATCGTGAAGGATGTCGTTGGTGACAAATAACCCAATCAGGCCATAGAGTAACCCTTTCGCCCCATGCCCTAAGCGCAGATACCCTTGCACCCAGGGAATATTGAAAATTTTAGAGAGCTGATGCAGCAGTAAATAAATACACTGCTGGGCATATTTTTTAAGCGAACCAATGCTAACCATGGCCTCGATGGTAACCAGAAAAGGGGAAACCGCTCATGAGCTGGCCAAATGATGCCAATTTATCGCCGTGTCACCCGCGATAACCGCCACCCATAATGGCCCCTAAGACCTATCCCAAACAACTGAGTTTTGAGGCAGTCCGATATCAGGGCCAACGCACCCATGCGATCACTTTGGCAGGTAACCTACTCGGCCTGGTCAGCGTGCTTCCCTTCGCAAAACTCCTCTACCATTTTACTATTAAAGGCCGGCAGATCGTTGGGGTTACGGCTAGTAACCAGGCCTTGGTCAACCACCACCTCTTGATCGACCCAGGTGGCCCCGGCATTCTCTAAATCTGTTTGCAGCGAAGGCCAGGATGTAACCTTACGGCCTTTCACCACATCTGCTTCGATTAAGGTCCAGGCAGCATGGCAAATGGCCGCTACAGGTTTGCTGGCAGCAAAAAAGGCCTGCACAAACTGCACCGCATTTTTATCGGTTCGTAATTGATCGGGGTTGAGGGGGCCACCGGGTAGCATCAGCGCATCGTAGTCGTCAGAACTGACCTGATCGAGGGTGTAATCGACAGAAATCTTGTCGCCTTTATCGTGGTGATTCCATCCCTGGATAGTATCGCCCGTAGGAGCAATCACATGGGTCTCGGCCCCAGCCGATTCGAGCGCCTGTTTGGGAGAGGTTAGCTCTATCTGTTCAAATCCATCGGTAGCGAGGATGGCCACTTTTTTGCCACTGAGTGTTTGAGACATGAAAATTTACTGTCCTGGGCGAATAATTTTGGTTTAGCTATTTACTTTAGCTAGCTTAAGTAAGGACTAGATCTATCGCATCTGGCCTATGGCATAGGCTGAGATAAAACTGGAAACGATCTCGGCCCGGTGGGCTGGTGGCAAGGAGAGAACCCTCTAAATTTGGGGTTGCTGAACGTAGTTATGAATCAAATATTGAATGCCTCTCGCAGGGGCAAACGGCCGTTTGCCCCTACCCGAATTCATGTCTCAATTCAGCAGCACCCTAAATTTGAAAGCCCAGCACGCGCCAGTATGACAACAGAGCAATTGACAGAACCGCCGCCAGAGCTAACAGCGTGTAGTGCCCGCGCCTGATGACAGTCCACCACGACTGGTACCATGCCAGCAGGGCGATCGCCCCCATCCCCACCGTCAGCAGCGCCGCTGCGATCGGCAGGGTGAGAAACGCGATCCCAAACCAGGGCATGCCGTAGGCTAGCTTCCAGGCTCCGTAGCGCCAAAGGCTCAGGGGAAATCCAATGAGGAAGATCAGATTCAAGCTGCTGACCAGCCCTGCTAGCCTCCAGGCCGAGGCGTGGGGTAGAGGCGTAGCCAATGATTTGCCTCGCAGGCGGTGCAAAATGGGGTGAAGAGGCCAGACCCAGACTCCGGTCAAAAAGATCAGCATCGCTCCAATGAACAGGCCCCCATGGAGCAAAACCCCCTCATACCAGGCGATCTTGGTATAAGTCCCCATTTTTGCAAAGACCGGATTATGGGCGTAGCGAATATCGCCCTGCTCATCCGCTTCAAAGGCTGTGAGGGTGCCATCATCGCGATGGCGAAATAGCATTGGTCCGATCAGCTCTAGCTGACTATTGGGCATGGAACTGCGAAAAAACAGACTGGGCGTTTCAATCTCGAGGCCAGACTTTCCGCGTTTAATGTGAATGCGTCGGAAAGGAGCCGTCAGCTTGCCAATGGTGTGGCGGGGATATTCTAAATCGCGATAGGTGCCGGTAAACCGCTCCAGATCTGGCGGCGAGGGAGCCGTAGCCGAGACCGCCACGGCCTTTGCATCATCGGTTTCGGCTGGAAAGTAATGGTTAAAGAACTGCCAGATCACCTGGCCATGGACGCCGCTCAGACTGTTCGACGCCATGAATAAACCAACGTTCTGCTCTGGCAGCAGCGTTAGCGAACTGGAGTAGCCCCGCAAACTCCCCAGATGGCCCAGGGCACTCAGCCCATTGACTTGACGTTCCCGAAACCCATAGCCGGTACCCGGCAGATCAGGATGGGAGCGGAAGTGAATGCGGTGCATAGCGGCTACCGACTCTGGCTCTAGAATGCGCTGATCTTGGTACTGCCCTCCTTGCAGGTGGGCAATCATAAAATGAGCCATGTCTGTCGCTGTGCTGCTCAGCGCGGCGGCGGGGCCAATATTCAGATAGAGGTAGGGCACCGGCTCGAAGGTTTTTCCCCGCTGCTGATAGCCGGTCGCCAAATCGTCGGCGTGGGGAGAGGGCTGGGCAAAGCTGCTGCGGTTCATGCCCAGCGGCCTCAGAATATGCTCGTCGATGTAATCTTCAAAGGGTTGGTCAGCGATCCGCTGTACCAGATAGCCCAGCAGCGCCATGGAGTGACTTGAATAACTAAAGAGTTTGCCCGGCGGATAAACAATGGGGGGCAGATGATCTGTCAGGTAGTTTTCTAACGACTGAAGCTTGGCTGCGGTGGGGGCGGCCAGGCCAAGGCGACGTTTGGTGGAGCCATCGGTATGGGTCAGCAGTTGGGCAAAGGTCACCGGTGCCGGGAAAGGATTGTCTAGCCGCACGCGATCGCCCAAGTAAGCGGTAATGTCATCTTCGAGGTTGAGTAACCCCTGTTCTTGCAGCTGTAGGGTGGCCGTTGCCGTGAATAACTTCGAGATCGAGGCCACTCGAAACAGCGTTTTCTCGGCATCCACCGGAATTTGCCGGTCTAGGTCAGCATAGCCATATCCCTTGGCAAACCACAGTTCTCCATCTTTGACCACGGCTACAACTGCACCGGGAGCGGCCTGGGCCGCTATTTGTGAGTTAAAGATGTCGTCCATAAAGGCCGCCAACTCGGTGCGATCGCTAAGTCCACGGGCCGGCGGGGTAGCCGCGCCAGCATTTGTCTGGGGCAAGGCCAGAGCCGGTTCTGCTTCCACATCTAGGGGCATACCATTGGGTTGGCTAGCACTGCCGGGAACCGCCAGTAGCAGCACAATCAGCAAACCAATCAGTCCTCGAAAAGCACCCTTTAGCAGGGGTGGAATATTCATAAATCTAGTGACCTACTATATATAACTGCTTTGCACCTCACCAAAATGATTAGAAAAGACTAATTGTCTAATGGACTTCTTAGGGATAATAGCTAGCTTATAGTCTCGATTCTGAGCGACTCTCTATCAGAGGGCGTATGAGGTGGGAGGGATAGGGAGAAAAATCCAAGCCGCAAGGCTTCTTGGCAGCGAGCACCCAGTCAGGAAGTCGTGCTGAAATCAAGTGCTTATTCCACCAGTAATAGTCGTCAAACCTACGCTGCCGTCTACTGGGGCACCTACCGCATCTCTTTGGTAGACTGACTGTGGTCACTGGCGAGGAATGCTGTGCAATCGTGAGTATTGGGCTTGAGCGCGACCCGGTGGCGCTTAGCGATCGCATCATGAGGAGAATTCCGGCCGCAAATATCCAACATTCAGAATTTTTCTGAGGGGCGCAAACCCCGCGCCCCTACCTCATGAAATTTTCCAGCAAGAAAACCTTCCGATTGCCTCACTGTCTTTTCACCTACCATGCTTACGTGGATCACTGACTGGCTTGAATCCTTTGGCTATGCTGGCATTTTTGCCCTCATGGTGCTGGAGCACTTGTTCCCACCGATTCCGTCGGAGGTGATCATGCCTTTTGCCGGTTTCCTCAGCAGTCGCCAGCCTCAGATGAGTTTGCCGTTAGTGATTGTGGCGGGGTCGCTGGGGTCACTGTTGGGCACTCTGGCCTGGTATGTGTTGGGGCGGTTGGTCAGCCTAGAACAGGTGATGGCCTGGATCGACCGCCACGGTCACTGGCTGGCGCTCCAGCGCAAAGATATTCAAAAGGCGCTGACGTTCTTTCAGCATGGGTCGGGGCACTGGGCGGTGGGCCTGGGGCGCATCATACCGGGCATTAGAACCTACGTCTCGGTGCCCGCCGGGTTAAGCCGCATGCCGCTGCTGCCTTACCTAACTTTTTCAGCCCTGGGAACAGTCGTTTGGACCGGGGCATTGGCGATCGCAGGCTACCTGCTTGGCGAACAGTTTGATCGGGTCAGCCAGATAATTGCCCCTATCAGCAAATGGGTTTTACTGAGCACGCTGCTCTTAATCTTCCTTTGGATAGCCCACCGCTATCGCCATCGCCCTAAGTAATCAACTCAGGGCAACAATCCGTAGGGTCAAGAAGCACCCAGATAAAGCTGGGGCCAAGCCATTGGAGTCAGTCTTTGCCCTCGGGCGATCGCGCGGATTGAGAACCACTCATGTTGTACGTTGCTTTCAGGGAACCAATGGTGGCGGGTCATAGGGAATGCGATGGTCTCAAGCTAGGTGATAGCTAAGACCATCGCATTAGTGTTGCAGGCTGATACTAGTTTTCGGGAATAGCCGAAGGATAGATGCCAGTCGCAACTAGAACCGGTCTGTTGCTATATTCAGCTTCGAGCTGCTCCTGGAACTCTAGATCCCAGCCCAGGTCATAGTCGCGCTCAAACTCGGCGAGCACAAAGGCACGCAGTACTCCGGTGACCGCAACCTCCTCGCCATCAGCAACTGCGGGGAGCTGCTGCTGGACTCCATCCCTAGGTGAGGCATAGACGACCAGCAAATCTTCTGACCCGAACAACTGTTCTTCATCCAGCGTGAAGGCAGAGCCACTCTGAATATCTTCTACTTCGCCAGTAACGGCGAGCGTTTCGCCATAGTATTGCTCAGGATTGCTGGTGATTTCGCCCGGTTCAGGGGCCAGCGCAATAGACTGGGCAATAATGGCAGGTTGCTCTTCATAATCTACATAAAGAGTTTGGTCTAGGGTTAGACCAAACTCTCGTTCAATGTCTGCAATCACGAAGTTGCGAACTTCCCCGGTGACTTGTACGTCAACACCATCTTCTGGTAACAGCAGGGGTTCACCCGAAGCATTGATAACCAGAATGGGTTCGGTACCAAAAAACTGCTCGTCACTGACGGTGAAGGAGTTATCGCCCACGACGTCTAGAGGTTCACTCCTGATGGTAACGACTTGACCAATGTAGTTTGCAGTGTCGTCAGCAACGTCTTCAGTTTGCACATTAGTTGCACCAGACGGAGTCTGGGTTACAGGTGTGTCTTCAGCACAAGCGCCCATCAACCCGGCGATTAAGCTGATCGCAAGGGTGCTTTGAAAAAGTCTTTTTTGTCGTTGGTTGTTAGCTAGTTTAGCCATAGCGATAATAGGTTCCAAATTCTTCAGTACAACTATCGTGAACAACGGCCGCATGAAATCATTTCTCTCACATATCAGGAATAAACGCTTCCTGATCGGAGTAAGGTTCAAGCGATAGTTCAGTAGATCCCGCTCTGGGAATTTCGTTCACAACCGTTATAACTATTTTTGAAGCTATAGTTATCTATAAAACGACTATAAATTAAGTCTATCTATTGGTGGAAAGTAGGCCGTCACGGCAGGGTTTTCTCTTCCTATCGGTTCGGGCCATGGGGTCAAGAGAAGGGCCGGCACTGGTTCGTTAAAGTAGGAGAGCCTCAAAACCTCTGGAATTGAGCAATTCAACCATCGATAGGGGGCGAGTCGTGAAGCCCATCGCCATCGCCGGGGTAGTCTTCGTGCCCAATCCCCAGTGAGGGCGCACCCAGT
>JBBSKN010000148.1:0-8759 GCA_038256265.1 Phormidesmidales cyanobacterium | reverse complement strand
TATTTTGCCCTAGCCCACCTCTGGATGAAGCTGTTTCCGGCTGTGGAGGGCGTGGCCTCACCTTGGGCGGCACGGGCATTGCCCGCCCTGCTAGGGGCCTTGACCGTACCAGCGGTTTATCTGGCCGGGTGGCTAGGGTTTCGCTCCGTGCTGGCTGGGCAAATCAGCGCCGCCCTCATGGCCGTGTCTCCCTTTGGGGTGGCCATGGCCCAGGAGGCCCGACACTACAGCATGGCTACCCTGTTAGTTTCGCTGAGCTTAGTTGGCTTTGCCACAGGAGCATGGAGCCTGCATCAGTCTCAGGCTGGAGAGGCACCACCCAAGGCAATTACTGTAGCCTTTGGTCTGCTGTGGGTAGGGGTCAACGCCCTCGCCTTTGCCACCCACTACTTTACGGCTCTGGCTATGCTGGCCCAGGGCCTGGTGCTGGCGGCCCTGGCCTGGCACCAGGGACAAACTCAGATTCGTACCCTGGGGCGACGACCCTGGCAACGGATGTACTGGGTCATGCTCGGCACTTTAGCCGCCTGTTTGGCTTGGCTACCGGTGCTGCTCAACTTCTACGGCAGTAGTCAGTCCTCTAATTTGGCCATTGACCTCAGTCAGCCCAGGCAGTGGCTAGACCCGATCGCCCAAATGCTGGCCGGGCTAATTTTTATGGTGATGACCCCCATTACCCGCGCCCAGGGCACAATCGGCGTCGTGGCGATTGTGCTGTCGGTGCTAGTGCTGCTGCCGGTGCTGCTGTGGCTGGTGGCGCGGCTAGTCACCGCTAGGTACTGGCTGAGCCAGTCAGACGCAGGCCAATTTGGCCTGTTTATCATGGGAGGGTTTGTGCTGGCGGCGATCGCTCTATTTTTCGCCATCACCTACGGCCTAGCCATGGATATTACCCGAGGCCACCGCTATAACGTCGTCTTTCATCCGGGCGTGATGGTGCTGTTGGGAGGGCTGCTGGCCAGCTACTGGCCAGATTCCGAGAGCAACCAGCGCTCAGCTCGCCTACCCTTTACTCAGCGGAAAATTTCGGGGCGACGCACGGTTCAGGTGATTTGGGTAGCAGGTCTGGTGAGCGCTGTCTTTGTCGTCAGCAATCTAGCCTTTGCCAAATACTATGAGCCAGCCAACTTCGTGCGCACCCTCCAGGCCGAGTCAACCCATCCGGTGCTGGTGGGCTTTCCCAACCCGATTGAGGCAAAGCCAACGGTGATTGGCCTTGAGCTACTGAGCATTGGCTGGGAAATCCACCGCCATTTTCATCCAGAGCATCCAGAAAGCCAGTGGCTAGCCCCACCCCGTTTTTTTATTTGGGCCTTGCCTAGCAACCCGGCTAGCCCCCCAGAAGCAAAGCTAGCCGAGATGCTCTCAACCACGGCTCGGCCATTTGATTTGTGGTTTCTCCATGCCGACTTAGACCTGAGCGCCTACCAATGCACAACGCTAAAGCAGTCTAGCAGCGGCAGCCACAGCTACACTCACTACCAGTGTGAAACATTTGAAAGCCCTTAACGAGATTTGAACTCGTGACCTCTCCCTTACCAAGGGAGTGCTCTACCACTGAGCTATAAGGGCAATTGTCGTGAATGGGCCGGGCTGGATTCGAACCAGCGTAGGCGTAGCCAGTGGATTTACAGTCCACCCCCATTAACCACTCGGGCACCGACCCGCCCTATCCACGATTTATAATCCTAGCATGCATATGTAACGGGTTTAGGGCAATCGGCAAAAGTTCTGCCGATTTTATTTTGTGGGCCAAATAGTCAACGGCAACGCTTTGGGATCACGATCCAGGATGGCAGATTTTTAAGCCCAGGAGCATCTTGAGCTAGGGGCTGATACCCTGCGGCATAGGTCGGCCAACGGCTCCTGAAACCCAACCCTAGTTGTCATATTTCTGCCAGGGTGTACTAGGGCAATACCCTAGCCCCTGGCTAGCCAGGCCAAGAGCCAGCCCACTACGATGCCCAACCCGCCAAAGCGTACTGCCTGCCAGAACGGCTCTTGCAGGTGCTGCCAACTCACGACGCGGCTGACCAACTCTAGCTCAAAGGCATCGGCGGCCTCCTGTAGACGAGCTACCTCCTGGGCAGTCCCCTGGCGATCAACGGTGGGGGGTGCGGCCTGATCAATCTGCTGAAGCTGCATCAGGTTAGCGATCCCAGTTTTAAGCTGGCGCAGTCGCCCTTCTAGCCCATCTAGCTGGTGCAGCAAATCCACCAGCGAAACCTCAGCATCTTCAGGAATGCCGCCGAGGGAGCCTCGCTGACTGTGGTGCCGTTTTCGCCGATGGCCTAGGTTCATTGTGCAAAATCAAATAAATAGATAAAGGTAGCCTGCCTAGGCTATATCTAAGCGCATATCCACCGGGGCAGGGTATATCTTCTAGTTAGCCCCAACTGGTTTCAGGAACTATGACTTTTTCCTTCGATCCATCCATGACGGCCCAGGCTACGGCCCAGGCGGCCCGACCCGCTGCCGAACTGACCGACCTAGAGCTAGCCCAAATGCTGGCAGAGCGCCTAGCTATTAAGCCCGCCGACTGGCATCGGCTAAACCGCGATCGCCAGGTGCGAGCCAAAGAACAGCTAGCCGCCGCCCTGGTGTTTTTACTCAAAGACAACTCTGAAGAAGCCCTGGCGCGGGTTGAACAGGCGGCAGGATGGCTCAACCGCAGCCTAACAGCACCCCCGTGCCCTAGCCACGGCGATCGCAAGCCTACCTCGGTCAAAAACGACTAGATCACCTACCGAATCAGGGGCAGTCGGCGGGGTTGCCGCACCACCTTTCCCAGGTGTAGCTCTCGGCCACCGTTACACCAAGTCACCTCGTCAAACACCTTGTAGAGAATGTATAGACCACGACCACATTCCCCAGGGTGAGAGGCGCAGTTGCGATCTTTGGCCTCGTCACAGCTGCACGGATGACTGAAGCCGCTGCCCTCGTCGGCAATCACCCACCAGATCTGAGATGCTGAAGCTCTGTACTTAACGGATATGCACTTAGCCGGATCAAGGGCGTTACCATGCTTAGCGGCGTTAACCAATGCCTCTTGCAGCCCTAAGCGCACTTCAGGCTGCCACGGCATCGGCACATCCTTTAGCAGGAGATCAAGTACAGGCTGCAAATACAACGTAGACACAAACCTCAGGGTGTCCCACGCTTGCCGCTGTGCAAGTGGAGAAGTTGCAATCACTCAGGCCATCTCCAATGTCTTGAGTTGAATATCTTAGAAAAATTTTGCCCAGGGGCCAGATATTAATCTGCGAAAACTAATCTGTAACAACCAATAATTTTGTTATTTTTATGACTTGCCACACAAAAACTTTTGTGCATGCCTTTGACGTCTTTAGACCCTCAACAAAGCCGATGCAATTTAGGTATTTGAGCCAAAAATTGTTCGAGCTCGATGGTTATAGACACACCAATACAATCACTACTCCACTATAGCAAACTTTGTCAGACCCTCGTCAACGGAGTTTCTATGGCACAAAGCAGGCGCTTCCACGTCGTTTTGCCTACATAGGGCGTTTATTATCGTCTACCTATCTGATCTTTAGGCGGTAGCAACCCTGCCTTTCGGAAAGCCAATCTCTCCGGCTCTAAAACTTTTCCTGAGAGAACGTTAAGCAATATGAAGTAGTTTAAAGGAGCACCCTTCTCCTGAGCTTTCGCTTCGAAAAATGTAGCTAGGTTAATGAGTCAGATGCTGACGGGCGGCACCTGCAACAATGTCAGAGTCATCTTCGGTGAGCTGTTGCAGGGCAGCTCTGGCCTCAGGTTCAGAAAACTGAGCTAGAGCCTGTACCAGCCGATGGCGTACCTGCCAGTCAGGATGGGTGGCGTGGTCGAGCAGCAGCGGTAGGGCACGGCGATCGCCCAGTTCGCCCAGAGCACCAATAGCGGCGGTGGCAATCAGCTCATTGTCTGAGGTAAGCGCTTCTTGCAGCAGGTCAAAGGCTTGGGGTTCACCCAGTTCGCCCAGGGCGGCCACAATGCTAAATTTGACCAGCCATTCTTCAGTGCTGTGGTAAAGGCTGGCCAGCTCAGGGTAAGCGCTGGTGAGCTTTAGCCCGCCGATGGTGTCTGCGGCCGCTGCCTGTACATCTGCTTCGGGATCATCGGTGAGCGCGCGTCGCAGCAGAGGCTCTACAGTGGCTAGATCTTGCTGTCCCAGGCTGGCTATCTGACTGATGGCCGCGTAGCGCACCCGCGCATTGCCGTCATTGGCGGCTAGCTGCACCAGGTCAAAGGCGATCGCGGGGTCAAGTTCGCGGAGCTGATTGACCGCCCGCAGCCGATCCCCGTAGTCGTCGGAGTGGAGCAGTTCTCGAACCGAGTCTGGGGTAATAGCCATCTTGTAGAGCCCAATACAAATTTGCTGCTTCCACTATCGGCCATTTTGGGGATCGGCGATAGAGGCGAGTGGGTGGGTGAAGCCCAGAGGTTTCACCCACCCACTCAGTCACGCATAGCTATTGGCCATCTCGCGCACGATATCGCCCCGGGTGAGAATGCCAACGACCTGCTGCTCGGTATCGACTACAGGCAGGCGGCGCACTTTCTTATCGTGCATGAGATGTGCGGCTTCGCGGAGAGATTGATCGGGGGTGATGGTGATAACGTGGTCGGTCATCACGTCTTTGACGAGTTGGCCCAAGGCTTTGTGGAGTTCTTGGTCGTACTGGATGGGGTTTTTGAGATAGATCACGCTGTCGAGCAGCATGATGTAGGCGGGCATATCAATGCCGGTGGTTTGCCACATCAGGTCAGACTCAGACAAAATGCCCACTAAGTCGTTGTCTGCGGTGATCACCGGCAACCCGCCAACGTGGTTGCCGGCCATTAGCTGAATAGCGTCCTTTAACACGGTGTCAGGGGTCACCGAGATCGGGTTTGGGGTCATGACATCCGCAACGGTTTTGGCCATAGGTTTAATTAAATACTCGGTTAAATGAGCGTATCGAGGCGCTTAATTTCATTCTAGTCATTCTAGAAAAGGTTCTTAGCCAACCGGGGGCCTTTCACAGGTCGTTACAGTAATGCTCTAGAATCTGGGCGCAATGAGCGATCGCCCCCAGATGGGCAATTTCATACCCATGGGTGTTGTGGGTAGGAAAGCTTAGACAGGCAGCCCGCGACACATGGCCAAACTTCATGGCGATCGAGCCATCGCTGCCAAAGCCGCTGATCACCGCCATTTGAATGGGTAAGTCGTGCTGAGTCGCCGCCCGCCGCAGGTCGGCATTTAGCCCTTCGTCGTAGATGCCGTAGGCATCCTGGCTGAGCAATACTGGAATTTCCCCCGGCTGAATGGGGTATTCCGGTGCTAAGGGGCAAATTTCTAGGGCGATTAGGGCTTCTAGCCGGTGGCGCTGAGAGAAATAGAGGGCACCCACCGCCCCCACTTCTTCTTTGGCTGAGGCCACCAGGTAAACGGTCACGGGTGGTTCTTTTAGCCGCTCGGCCAGCCGCAGCAAGATCGCCAGGGAGGCTTTGTTGTCGAGGGTGTAGCTGGCGATGTGGTCGCCCATGCGAAAAGGGGCTTTGCGGTGCTTGCCCACCACCACTCGGGTGCCGGGGCGAATGCCGGCGTCGGCGAGTTCCTGGGGCGATCGCTTGGTTTCGACCCAGGCGGTTTCCCAGGTGACGGGTTTGGTCTCTTGCTGGGCCTTCTGGGGCGACTCGTGGGAGACATGGCGTGAGCCAAAGCTCAAAATACCGCTGATGGTGTGGTGATCGCCGAGTAAGTCCATCACGCCCTCGCCGTAGACCCAGGGGTAAGAGCCGCCCAGCCTGCGCACCGACACCCGGCCATCGGCGTAGATGCTTTTGACCAGAGTGCCAATTTCGTCTTTGTGGGCTGTAATGGCAATGGCGCGGCTGTCGTCGCGCCCAGGAATTTTGGCGATGACGTTATCGGCCTGATCGCGCCAGTGCTCAACCCCCAAAGCGGCCAAAGCACCCATCAAGTACTGATTGATCTCATCCTCCGTACCACTGGGGGAATGGCACATGACCATATCAGAGATTTGCGTGAAGAGAGCGTCGTAGGGCATGGGATGGGGAGTGGGGGATGGAGGAGATGGGGCGGATAGGCCTAAGGGTGATGCTTCCTCAAAAAGCGATCAAGCTGGTTAGCGAAGGCGGCGGTGTCTCGCTGGCTAAAGGGAGGTGGCCCGCCGGTCTCTACCCCACCGCTGCGCAGCTCGGTGAGAAAATTACGCATCGATAGGCGCTCGCGAATATTGCCCGCATCGTAGAATTCGCCTCGGGGGTTGAGGGCGTAGGCCCCTTTCTCAATGGCCTCAGCAGCGAGGGGAATGTCGGCGGTGATGACTAGATCCTGGGGCTGAAGGTGCTGCACGATGTAGCTATCGGCCACATCTAGGCCTGATCGCACCAGCACCGCCTCAATATAAGGAGAACCGGGAATTTGAAGCTCTTGGTTGGCCACCAGAATGGTCTTGATCTCCACCCGTTTGGCGGCTCGAAATAAAATTTCCTTGATCACATTGGGGCAAGCATCAGCATCAACCCAGATCTGCATCATTCATCACCTTCGCTACGGTTTTGCCCTGTTAGCCCTTTGCCCCCCTTGGGCTTGCTAGAGGCAGAGAAGCTTTCCTACACACATTTTTCTAAATACTGTGCATCTACTACCTAAATCTCCTTGGGTGCGCTGGAGCATCGGGTTTGGGCTGGGTCTCCTACTGTTTGTAGGCGTCAGCAGCCAGTTTCGCAGCGAGGCAACGCTGCCCACCCTCGCTCCGCTGCCGCAAGACCCCTACATTCAAGCGTATTTTAACCAGAACCAGGCGGCGACCTACACCGACCCCTACCGCCAGATCACCCGCCACGGCGATAATCTGGAGCAGGTGGTGGTGGATGCGATCGCTACCGCCCAATCCTCCATCGACGTAGCCGTCCACGAGTTTTCGCTGCCAGGGATCGCCCACGCCTTGGCTGATCGCCAGGCGGCGGGGGTAACTGTACGCGTGGTGGTCGAGAACACCTACAGCACACCGATGGCCAAGCGGGGCCGCCCAGCCGCTTTTGGCCATCTCGATGAGCATTACGAAGACAAGGCCAACGACCAGTTCGCTTTTATTGATGTCAATGGGGATGGGGTGCTAAGTGGGGAGGAACTGAGCGATCGCGACGCCCTCACTATTCTTGACCAGGCCAACATTCCCCGCATTGACGACACCGCCGACGGTAGCAAGGGCAGCGGCCTCATGCACCACAAGTTCATGGTGGTCGATGGCCGCACCGTAGTCACCGGATCCGCCAACTGGACTCTTAGCTGTACCCATGGCGACTTCACCAACCCCGACAGCCGGGGCAACGCCAACAGTGTGCTGGTGATCGACAGCCAACCCCTAGCCCAGCGGTTTCAGCAGGAGTTTACGGCGATGTGGGGCGATGGCCCCGGCGGCCAGCCCGACAGCCGGTTTGGTCTGCAAAAACCCCATCGCCCTTCAGCCCTGGTCTCTCCCCCCGGCTCGGTGCTGGAGGTGCAGTTTTCGCCTACCTCAAAAACCAAGCCCTGGGCACAGAGTGTGAATGGGCTGATCGCCAAAACCCTGGGCCAAGCGAGTCAGAGCGTTCACCTGGCGCTGTTTGTCTTTTCTGAGCAGGCGATCAGCAACCAGCTGCTGCCCGTGGCCAATCGCGGCATCCCTATCAAGACCCTGATTGACCCTAGCTTTGCCTACCGCAGCTACAGCGAAGGCCTGGATATGTTGGGTCTCACTCTGCCCGACCACACCTGCAAGCGCGACGACAGCGTACCCTGGGCTAACCCGATCACCACCGTAGGCACTCCCGCTTTGCCCCCCGGCGACAAGCTGCACCACAAATTTGCGGTGTTAGACGGCAACATTGTGCTCGTCGGCTCCCAAAACTGGAGCCAGGCCGCCAACACCACTAACGACGAAAACCTGCTGGTGATTCGCAACGCTACGGTAGCCGCCCACTTTGAGCGCGAGTTTCAGCGGCTCTACGACGGAGCCGAGCTAGGCATGACGCCGCAGCTGCAAGGGGCGATCGCCCGTCAGCAGGAGAAATGCAGGCTGTAGCGATCATCCTCAGGCCGCCGGGGCCAAACCAACGTGCCTTACGGTCACGGCCACCAGACCCGGCAAAATTGCCCCTACCCTCAGGTTCAACAGCACCCCATTGCTAGCCCCCGCAATCAGCGGCGTATCGATCAGCAGCCCTACCGACGGTAAGGTCAGCAGGGGGCGACAAGATCAGCAGGGGGCAGCAAATCTACCAATACTAATCTGTTGGCTAAACCGTTTCTAATTTGGGGAACTCTAACCCCTAGAACACTTTCTAAGCTAAACCAGCGACTGTTTAGGGGATAGCGATGATCAATGTTACTGCGGCTGCACTACTGGCGATTGGCATAACACTAGATTCTCTGGGAGAAAACTATATGCTTTTGGCGGCGATTGGCATTTTGTTCGCCATGGCATTCTTCTTGATGATGTATCTTCAATATCCGGTCTTATTTATTGGCTCGGCGCGATATCCCTTGGCCAGAAAGTGTTTTCCGGTTGTTCGCTGGGCCATCTTTGGCATTTACTTTGTCGACCTATCGACGACGCTGATGCGCGGGTATCAACGTAAGGCGAAACCAAGGGATATTGGGTGCGACGTATCAATAGGCACCCTATGGAGAAGAGATAAAAGGCTCTGCGGCAGCGCCCAGAGCCGGGTATCGTTACCGGTACGAATTCAAATCGGGAACGATG
>JBBSKN010000147.1:0-8798 GCA_038256265.1 Phormidesmidales cyanobacterium | reverse complement strand
GGGCGATCGCCTCTACGGCCAAAGTGAACCGGGTCAGCGCCTGCACCTCCACGCCCAAAAACTGCAATTCACCCATCCCCACCATCAAAAATCCCTCACCTTAGATGCCCCCCTCCTGTTCTAACTAGGCTCGCCTGCAAGCCGTTTCAGAGTCTGGTAGCCTCTTTGGAGAGAAGTCCCCCAGCCCTGCGCTCCCGAGATGCCGGGCATCTTCATTATTTTGCCGTAGACAAGATGGCGGGCAAGCAATTCCCAACCGATAGCAATTTTGCCAGACGTTGGCATGTAGCCTAGAAATGGGGATTTATTAAAGTCCTATAGATCACGCATTCTGCCTGGCCGTGGACGCCGCCTCGGCTGTCCTACGTGATTAAATTCTTGGGCTTCAGCAGGCCCGCCGCCCACTTAGGAATGATGCAGCATGAGCCAAGATCTACGCTGGGTGCAGCGGTTTCAAAATTTTGATGACGCCTTTGAGACCTTTGGTCGGGTATTTGCCCGCTACTGTGCAACTCCCGAGGATGACGTCATTCAAATTGCTCTCATTCAGGCGTTTGAGTTCACCTTTGAGATTGCCTGGAAAACGATGAAAGATTTTCTAGAGTACGAAGGCTACAGCGCTGTCGGCAACAGTAAGCAGACCGTACGAGTTGCCTTTCAGGCAGGGCTAATTACCGATGTAGAGGGCTGGATGGCCGCCATTGCCCGACGCAATATGACCAGCCATGTATACAACGCGGTAGTCTTGCAGGAAACGATTGATTTTATTCGCGGTGAGTTTAAGCCTCTGGTACAAGCGCTCCACAGCGAACTAAAGGCAAAACAATGAGCTACGGATTATCGGATCAGCAGTTCAAAGAAATTATCGAGTTCATCGCCACCTACCCCCAGGTGGAAGAAGCCATTTTGTTTGGCTCCCGCGCGATCGGCACCCACAAACCCGCCTCCGATGTGGATATTGCCATCAAGGGTGATGGGGTGAACTCAGCCCTGGCGGCCCGGCTCAAGTTTGACATCGAAGAAGACACCTATCTGCCCTACTTTTTCGACTTCGTGGCCTACAACACCATTACCCGCGAAGCCCTGAAGCAGCACATCGACCAAAAGGGTGTTTCTATCTACCGTAAAACCCAGAACATTGTGAGAGCCAAGCAATACTGGACAGACTTTCAGGAGCGGTACGATGCCAACCTATAAAAGCTATCAGGCCTATTTAGTTAAGTCTTTAGAAGACCCAGTCGAGGCGGCGGATTACCTCAATGCGGTATTGGAAGATGGCGAATTTGAGCATATTTTGCTGGCGCTTCAAAACGTGGCAGAAGCCCAACGGAAGTTAGTTACACCGTCCGGACAGTCTGACACCAACTGGGAAATGGGAAATTTGCCACGGCTTAATTGCCAAAGGGGAAGTGCCGGGTTTTCCCCTGATTGCCAACCTGTTAATCAGCTTAGGCCTAAAGCTCTCTGTCACAGTCAATGATGAACAGGCGGCCTGACTTGCTGAAAGTTTAGAGAACAGAGCAAACTCGCTCCATTTCCCGGCCTTCATGTTATCAAACCAATCCATCAGCCCGTATTTCGCATCCCTGCTGCGATGCCGTTGATGGTGAGCAGTGCGCCGCGCAGCAGTTCGCCCTGGCTGTAGCGCGAACGAATTACCCCGGTCGCCGCCTGGTCTTTGTACTGGCGCAGGCGCTTGAGCAGGGCCACCTGCAAAAAGCCCAGGGGCACAATGGTGCCGTTGCGCAGGTAGACCGATCGCTGCAAGTCGGGGTCGCCGTCAAGCAGGCGCTCGTGGTCGGTGATGTGCAGCACCATATCGCGGGTCAGGTAAAACTCCTGAGAGATCGCCTCAAACAGCTTCAGGAAGCGCTCTTTGTCGTCGGGGCTGGTGAGCTCGCGCACGTAGTGCTCAGCGATTTGCAGGTCGACCTTGGCCAGGGTCATCTCAACCTTTGAGATCACCATTTTAAAGAAGGGCCATTTGCTGTAGAAGTAGCGCATCACCTTGAGGTGTTCTTCGGGCGACTCGTCCATAAACTCTTGCAGGGCGGTGCCGACACCGTACCAGGAGGGCAGCAAAAACCGCGCCTGGGTCCAGCTAAACACCCAGGGAATCGCCCGCAGGCTGCCCAGGTCTTTTTTGCCGCCCCGCCGGGAGGGACGCGAGCTGATTTGCAGCTGACTGATCTCTTGAATGGGGGTGACCTGATGAAAGAAGTTGACCAGGTCAGGGTCTTCGTAGATCAGCTGGCGGTAGTGGGAGCGCGATCGCGTCGCCAGCTCCTCCATGGTTTCCTTCCAGGGTTGAATGTCATCGACGCTGTTGCTCAGCAGGCTGGCCTGGATGACGGCGGTGGTGACGGTTTCGAGGTTGTAGAGGGCCAGGTCGGCGAGGTTGTACTTGGAGGCCAGCACCTCGCCCTGCTCGGTAATCTTGATGCGGCCCTTGATGCTGCGCCCCGGTTGGGCCAAGATCGCCTCGTAGGCGGGGCCGCCGCCGCGCCCCACCGAGCCGCCCCGCCCGTGGAAAATCCGCAGGGAAACGCCGTAGCGGTCGGCGGTGGTTTGCAGGGCCTGCTGAGCCTTGTGAATCTCCCAGTTGCTGCTGAGAAAGCCGGAGTCTTTGTTGCTGTCGGAGTAGCCCAGCATCACCTCCTGCAGGGGCACCGCTCGGGGGGCCGCCACGCTGCCGGGGCCAGAGTCGGCGGGGCGCTTGGCCTCACCTTCGAGCAGGTTGCGATAGAGGGGGATTTGGAAGAGGGCATCCATCACCGCTGGGGCGCGCTGGAGGTCTTCGACGGTCTCAAACAGAGGCACCGGCTGAATGCTGCTGAGCTCGGCGGCGGGGTCGTAGAGACCGGCCTCTTTGGCCAGCAGCAGCACCTCTAGCAGGTCGCTGACGGTGTGGCTCATGCTGATCACGTAGCTGCCGCAGATATCGGTGCCAAACTCTTGATGGAGCTGGCGCACCATGTGCAGGGTGGCGATGGTTTCGCGGGTTTTGTCAGAGAAGGGCAGCTCGCGAGGGGTGAGGGGGCGGCGGGTCTTGAGCTCGCTCACCAGCCAGGCAATTTTTTCGGCCTCGGGCAGCTCGCTGTAGGGCTGGGGCAAAATTTGCAGGTACTGGGCGATCTCATCAAGGGCGTCGGAGTGGCGGGTGCTCTCCTGGCGCAGGTCGAGCTGGGCCAGGTTAAAGCCAAAGATTTCGGCCTGGCAGATTAGGGTGGTGAGGTCTTGGCAGTGGAGGCCGGTGGCCTCTAGGTTGCGCTGAATCAGCCGTAGCTCAGCCAAAAACTCGTGGCCATAGCGATAGATGGGGGCACCCACTGGGTCGCTGGAGTGGTCTGCAAAGGGGTCGCTGTTGTACAGGCGCTGGCTGCGATCTTGGGTGTTGATCAGCCGCTGCTTGATGTAAGCCAGCTTGAGCCGGTAGGGTTCTTGGCGGTAGCGAATGGCCAGCTCGTCGTAGATGTCGGGCATTTTGACCTGGTCTTGCTCCAGCGACTCCAGCAGCTCGGGCAGCACCTCGCTCCAGTGCAGGGACAGGCTGAGCAGCTCGGTCAGCTTATCGACCGAGTCGATGTACTTGTTGAGCACCATGTTGCGCTGGTAGCAGGCGGTTTTCCAGGTGACTTCGGGGGTGACCGACGGGTTGCCGTCGCGGTCGGAGCCGACCCAGGAGCCAAATCGGCAGAAGCGGTGGCGGGGTGGGTCTAGCTCGGGAAAGGTAGTGGCGATCGCCCGGTCAAAGCGCTGGTAGAGCTGGGGCAGGGCCTCAAACAGCACCACGTTGAAGTAGTGCAGGGTGTAGTCAACCTCGTCGAGCACAGAGGGCTTAAACTGGTGCAGCTCGTCGGTGCGCCACCACAGGCGAATCTCCTCGGTGAGCTCGTCCTTGAGTTCTTCCATTTCCCACGATGAGGCCAGCCCCAGACCCTGGGCGCTTTCTTCGGCCTGGTCCATCTGGCGTAAGATGCTGGCGATGCGGCGCTGCTTATCGCGAATGGTGTGGCGCACGATCTCGGTGGGGTGGGCGGTGAACACTAGCCGCACGTCGAGCTGATCGATCAGGTTTTGAATCACCTGGGGGGGCACGTTGAGCCGTTTGAGCGTGGGAAACAGCCAGTGGAAGGTGCCGGCCTCTTTGCGGCCCCCGAGGGGCTCAGCAAGGCTGCGGCTGAGCAGATCGGCCTGGAAGGAACTGCTTTTGGTGTCGGAGTAGCCAGCCCCATCACTGCCGTTGGGGGTGGAACTGCCAAAGGACGGGAAACCCGTGCGCTGGGATAGCTCGGAAGTTTCGTAAGCGGCTCGGTACTGCTGCTGCTGACCCCGCTGTTCGTAGTGCTGCTCAACAATGTTGATCAGCTGAAAGTAGAGGGCAAAGGCGCGGGAAGCGCGGATGGCGTCTTCTAAATCTAGGGCTTCGACCACATCGACTACGGCCTTGACTCGGGCCTCTGCGGCGGTGGGGGCTTGGCCCTCGGGGGAGCACATCTGCCTGAGCTGCTGGAGCAGCTTGAGCAGCTCAGGCCCGCAGGCATGCTCGAGCACGTTTTCCCAGAGATCTTCGACCACCCGCAGCCGATGGCGCAGCAGCAAGTCTTGCCGGGAGGGCTGGTCATCCATGGGGGTGGAAGGGCTAGCTTGGTCGGTTTGAGCTGCGGGCTGGGTATCCCCGGAGGAGTGGAGCGTTGAACTCATGGGTATGGCAGAGAGAGAACGGCAATATCGCAACGATTCTATAGGATTACCCTGGCCGGAAGAAGTTTATCTAGATGAACAATTTGAAATGTTACAGCGATCGCCCCAGGCTACCCCACAGATATCCAGGTGCTAGACGGCTGAGAGCAGAGGCGAGGTCAAACCGAGACGGCCAGAGCTAATCGTCAACCGGTGCACCCGGTTGGGGGTAGGGGATCTTAAGGGTAGGCAGCCGCTGGCCCGCAAAAATTTGCTCGCTGGCCAGACCCGCCTGGGTTAGCCCATCACTCAGGGCGCGGGCGACTAAAATGCCGAGCAGCAGAGGCGGCACCAACAGCCCCACCGCTACCTCGACGGATTTATCTGTAGCCGGGGCTAGATCGGGTCGATTAAACAAGGTCATAGGTCATAGGGCCAAGGGAAGGGGGTAAACAGGTAGAGGCCATGGGGCACCGGGCCAGCAGCGGCTAGAGATTAGCCGGGGCAATTGACTGGGGCTACCGCTGACCCACCACCACTGACGCATTTGATCACTAATATATTAGACAAGTGGCCCTCAGCCCGGCCAGCTCTAGGCTCCAACCCCAGATCTGGGCGCTGATGCCTCGGCGGCGGCCTGAATGCCCAGATAAAGGCTCAGATTAACGATCAAGTTTTTGAGATTGCTCTAAAAGAAATCGGCTGATTGGCGCTGGAGTTGGTATAAATTAAACCGACTGCGCTAAGGCGCTGTCTCACAACTCGGGAGTGTGGCCCCAGCCCAGCCGTTACCCTGACCTTCTATGCCTGTGTCTCTATCTAATCCCACTCTTAGCCCTAACGCTTCGTCGGCCAACGTTTTGAGCTGGCTAAAAGAGTCTATGGGGCTGCCGGGGGCAGAGCTGCACCTCAAGCTCAGGGGCAATATTCTGCACGTGCTGTGTGAGACCACGGCCAGCCTAGGGCAGTCGGCGGTGCTACTCAAGCTGGTGCGATCGCTGCTCGAAGACGGCGCTGACCGGGTGCGGCAGCACTATCCCCAGGTCTACCAGCTCTACGTCTATAGCCGCCAGACCGGCAACCCCACCCCCGACTGGACGGCCCCCATCTACCTCAACCGGCTGGAACGCCACCTCACCCAGCTGGTGCTCGAAAACCAAGACGAAGCCGACATCAAGGCCACCCAATCGCTGCTAGAGCAGTACACCCAGGGCCAGCCTGAGCGTCACCTGGGCGGCGAGAGCGGCAGCGGGGCGATGGTGCTCTCGAACCTGAGCCTGGCCCGCAAGGGCGACCCCGAGGCGATCGCCTGGTACCTGAGTGAAACCCTCAGTACCCTGGACGTGGGGGTGTGGGTGAGCATCAAGGCGATCCCGGGGACGGCTCATCTGCACCGGATGGCGATCGCCATTGACGATTCTGACCCCAACGCTGTGGTCGATGGGGAGGGCGACACCACCATTTCTCGCCTGTGGATTCTCTGTGAGGCCACCTACAGCCCCGACCCCTCGCTGATTGCGCGGCCCACCGCCGAGCGGCTGCGGCAGCTTCAGCTCACCCAATTTAAAGACGCGGTGCTACTGCTTCAGGTGCGGGGCGAAAGTAAGCCCGACTGGAGCCTGCGCATTGACCTAACCCCCCCAGAGGAGATGCTGCGGGAGTGGGGCCGCTGGGGTGATACCGATGCGATCGCCCGGCTGCTGTCGGCGGCGGTGGCCAGCTGGCACCTGGGGGTAACAGCAGAGCTCACCAACGGCACCCTGCACCTAATCTGCTCACCCCAGAGCGGCGACCACGACACCCAGCAGGCCGAAGGGCTAGCGGCCAAAGATGCCGTGTTAGAAGCGCTCACCACCCCCCTCAGCGACCTCGCCCCCCAGGGCATTCTGCGAGCGGTGATCTACGGCCAGCCCCGAAATGTGCCCGACGCGACGGCGACCCCCGCCTGGGTGCACTACCTCGACCTGCCCGCTGCCGAGCACAGCGCCCTGGCTGACACCCCCGAGTACCTGGGCCAGACCGGCGACCTGCCAGCGATCGCCTTTTTGCTTACCCGACTGCTCAACCCTAGCCTCGACGACCGCCTGGCTACAGGGGGGCAGCGGGTACAGCTGCTACAGCGCGACGGGCTGCTGCACGTGATGGTCGATGGCCCGGTGGCCCCGCGCCGCCGCCTGGTGGCTCCGCCCATCAACGAGTATCTGCTGTCGCTCAGCCCCGTAGGGGTGCAGGGGGCACGGATCTACGGACGGCGATCGGGTCAGTCGCAGCCTGCCTGGACCTACGGCCAAGATTTTTTAGCGCGCCGTCGCCTGGTACCCGAGGCCACCCCCGAGTTCACCGCCTCAGATGTCTACGTCAACGAGCTGCTGGTGCGCCCCGACGGCCCCGTCACCGCCGCCAACCTAGAGACCGACTTTGAAGAAGAACTGGCCCTGGGCAAGTGGGTAGAAGACTGCCTTAGCCAGGGGCGGCAGCTGCTGCTGCGATCGCAGCTGCTCACCAATATCAGCCCCGACCACCCCAGCGACGGCACCGACAGCCTGGCCCAAATAGGTCGTTCAGACGGGCTAAAAATTGCCGTGGTGTGGGCGGCGGTAGGGGTGCTGGTGGCCCTCCAGGTTGACTGGCTGCTGGGGCAGGTAGTGACTCCTCCATCCCAGCAGGCCAGGGCCGACAACGGTGTCCCTACTCTGACCGCCCCCGGCGAAGCTGCGCCACCTGCCGACCCCTTTGCTGACGACCTGGCTAACCTCGACTGGCCCACGGCCCAGAGCGGCGGCGATGACTGGTTTGGCGATGGTTTCACCAGCGACTCCAATGGCGAGGTGGCGGGGGCAACTCTAGATACCAGCCCCAGCCAGCCCATCGTCGCCATCGACGACCTGGTTGATCGGGCCTCGTTCCCCACCTTCAACAGCCAGCAGATGAACGAAAAGCTGGCCCTCTATTACCAGCGCCTAGAGCAGTCTGGCCCCCCTGACGTGATGATTGTGGGCAGCTCGCGGGCGCTGCGGGGGGTTGACCCCGTTGCCCTGCGCCAGGAGCTAGCCACCATCGGCTACGAAAACATCAGCATTTTTAACTTTGGCATCAACGGGGCCACCGCCCAGGTGGTCGATTTGGTAGTTCGCCAGGTGCTAGAGCCCCACCAGCTGCCCAAGCTGATTATCTGGGCCGACGGGGCGCGGGCCTTCAACAGCGGGCGCACCGACGCCACCTACAACGCCATGGCTGCCTCCCCCGGCTACCGTGAGGTGGCCAATCGGCGCTCTGACGACATCGAAGCCGCCGCCCCCGCCGCCCCCCCGGCGCCAGGCAGCATTGTCACCCCAGCCGGCACCCTGCCCAATAGTTACGCTGCCATGGATGAGTGGATGAGCGGCCAGCTGGCTGAGCTATCGGCGGTGTACGGCGATCGCGATCGGCTCAAGAGCTGGTTTCAGCAGCAGCTGGCGGCGGCAGCCCCGGTGACGGGCAGCTCCAGCGAAGAAACCCTCGACGCCGTTATGCCCGAGGGCAGCACCATTGATTTCGACGGGTTTTTGGCCCTCTCAGTGCGGTTCAACCCCGCCACCTACTACCAAAACTATGCCCGTGTCCTAGGCCGCTACGACGGCGACTACGACAGCTTTCGCCTGGATGGCCAGCAGTCAGAGGCCTTTGAGGCCCTGCTTAGCTTCACCCAGTCCCAAGGGATTCCGGTTGTCTTTGTCAACACCCCCCTCACCGACGAATACCTCGACGATGATCGCCAGGCGGCTGAGTCTAAATTCTTGCAGCATATGCTCACCGTCTCGACCACCGAGACCGGGTTTCTCTTCCGCGACTTTGCCCAGCTCTGGCCCGACCGCTACGACTATTTTTCTGACCCCAGCCACCTCAACCGCTACGGCGCGTACCAGATGTCTAACCAGCTGGGCCAAGACCCGCTGATCTCCTGGCCCAGCCCCGCCGCCCCTGCCGCTTCCCCTACCCCATGACCCTACCCTCCCTGGTCTACGCCCTGTTTTTGCTCAGCGTCGTCGGCGTGTTTTGGACGCTGGAGTCGCTTCAGGCGCGGCTGTGGCTGCTGGTGGTGGCCAGCCTGATCTTCTATGCTTCAATTCAGGTGC
>JBBSKN010000146.1:0-9022 GCA_038256265.1 Phormidesmidales cyanobacterium | reverse complement strand
CTAATCACTCAGGAGTTTTTCTGCTTCGTAGCACCCGCCTTCACAGATTTACTCTGTTCGGGTCTTACGGTCGCTCCACAGACTGACACCGCTAGCCCAGCGGCCAAGACATTTATGGCAGCATTGACATCCCGATCATGGCTAACACCACACTCAGGACAATCCCAAGAGCGAACATTGAGCGGCAACGACAGGACGGTGTGGCCGCAATGGCTGCACCGCTTCGAGGATGGAAACCAGCGGTCAATCTTGACCAGTTCCCTGCCGTACCATTCGCACTTGTACTCAAGCTGCCGAACCAGCTCACCCCAGCTCGCATCACTGATGGAGAGGGCCAAGCTATGGTTCTTCACCATGTTCTTCACGGCCAAGTCTTCAACGGCGATGGTTTGGTTTTCGCGCACCAATCGAGTCGTCAGCTTGTGAAGAAAATCGTTGCGGGCGTTGGTAATCGCTTCATGGGCGCGGGCTACCTTGAGCCTTGCTTTATAGCGATTGCTAGACCCCTTTTGCTTGCGGGCCAGCGCTTTCTGAGCTTTCTTGAGAGTCATATGCTTAGCCCGAAAGGTCTTCGGGTTGGCAACCTTCTCCCCAGTGCTCAGCGCCAGCAGGCTGTTAATGCCCAAGTCAAGGCCAATCTTAGCGACGACCTGGGGCAATGGCTCAATGGCCACATCCACCAGCAGCGACACAAACCACTTTCCCGAGGCGGTCAGCTTGACTGTCACGGTAGAGGGCTCAGCACCTTCTGGCAGGGCACGACTCCAACGAATCGGCAATGGTTCAGAGCACTTTGCCAGGAACACCTGGCCATCCTTAAACCGAAATGCCGACTTCGTGAATTCAGCGCTGCCACCATTGCGCTTCTTTTTGAAGTTGGGATATTTCGCCCGACCCGCAAAGAAGTTGGTGAACGCTGTCTGGAGGTGGCGCAACCCTTGCTGCAAGGGAACACTGCTCACCTCGTTAAGGAAGAAAAGGCTTTCGTCCTTCTTCCAACCAGTGAGCATTGCAGAGGTTTCTTTGTACCCAACCCGTTCCTGCCTTTCATACCAAGCCTCAGTCCTTGCGGCCAATGCTCGGTTGTAGACCAGGCGGGCGCTGCCCATCGTTTTCCTGAGCAAGGATTCCTGCTCAGGCGTTGGATAGAAGCGGTACTTAAAAGCCTTTTGTGCCATTCTCACATTCTAGAATGTTAAATGTAAATCCGCCCTAAAGCGGCGGGGGTTCAGACCCAGGAGATTTCGATGATGGCAAATGACCTCTGGGTGCCCCTGGCATTACTTAGCTTAATCATCGCGGCGGCGGTGGCCTTTAGCCGCGCGAAGTAGGGGGAGAACGTGCTGATTTAAGCAGACGTTTGACGAGTGATTTTTTGTCGCTTCAGTCACCGGCTGATCCCCCCTAAGCAGGAAGGCTCAATTAAATATAAAACCTTCGTAGGATGGGCCAAGCAACGCGTGCCCATCATCAGGAAGATGGGCACGGCCTTTGGGGCCTTTGCCCATCCTACGTTTAATGACAACTACCTACTTACCCACCTTAAAAAGAGGGGTTAAGCATTCACCAAGCCTGGAAGCGAGAATTTGGCCCCTCGATGGCGGCCGGATGTTCGGCCGCCTCGGCTAGGGCCGAGGCCACCCTGGCGGCGTAGGGACGCAGCAGCGTCCAGGCCAGGGGCGATAGCCACCCCCGCAGGGTAATGGAGTAGGAAATTTGAGTACCACCCAGGGTGGATTTGAGGTGATAGGTCACCTGCTCCTCCAGACCGGGGATGGGAAATAGTCGCACGCTGATCAGCTCGTGGGGCTGCACCTGTTCGACAAAAATGCTGACCGGAATCGGGCAGATGCGAGTAAAGGCGCGATAGATTAACCCCGGCTTTGGCTTTAGACCCCGGGGCGCATTGGTGCTGGTCAGCAGCGGATGCCAGGAGACATCGGCCAGATTCATAATGGTCTGCCAGAGCACGTCTACGGAGGCACTGCTTACCGTCAGGTAAGATTTTTCGAGCTGCCGCTGCACCTGCACCCAGCGCTGAATCAGATGCATCAGGGTGAGAAACGGTCGGGGAAACGGCCAGGCTCGACTAAACATAGCGCCGTCCTCCGTCGCAATCACCCCAGGGGCAGATTGGGGGACAACATCGGCTGAGAACGGGCGGCGAAACAATCATGGCGACGGGGGAACCGGGGAACGGCGGGCTGGATTTATTGAAGGATGGGACTGGGCTGGTGGAGGGAAATGTTTTGTAGGGCGTGGGGCCAGGGCGTTAGGTTTCTAAACATTTTTCTCAACCGGGGGGATGAGTTGGGTGTTGGGTATGGTTTCACGGTAGCTTGAGACAGCTGTTCAAGGGTCTACCGCCGGAGCCATAAAATCTGTCACGGATGTATCACTGTAGAAAGCAGTGGATCCGTAATTCCTGGCCTAAGATCATTCCACAGTGTGACATATTCGAACTGTTGCCGACATAACATATTGTTTTCCTGACGCCCATGACCACTACCCCTGTTTCTAAGCCCGTCACCACCGCCCCTCCGGCAGATTCGCGCGATCGCGTCCGAGTTATGCTTCAGCAGCTGCAAGACAGCATTTGCCAGCAGCTAGAGACCCTCGACGGCGGTGCCCAGTTTCAGCAAGACGCCTGGGAGCGGCCCGAGGGCGGCGGCGGTCGCTCGCGCGTGATTAAGCAGGGCAAAATCTTTGAGCAGGGCGGCGTCAACTTTTCGGAGGTGTGGGGCGATCGCCTGCCGCCGTCAATTTTGGCGCAGCGGCCCGAGGCGACAGGCCACCGCTTCTATGCCACCGGCACCTCCATGGTGCTGCACCCTCGCAACCCCTTCGTGCCCACGGTGCACCTCAACTATCGCTACTTTGAGGCCGGCCCGGTGTGGTGGTTTGGCGGCGGCATTGACCTCACCCCCTACTACCCCGTCGATGCCGACGTGGTGCATTTTCACCAGACCCTAAAAGAGACCTGCGATCGCCACGACCCCCAGTACTACTCTGTTTTTAAGCCCTGGTGCGACGAGTATTTTTACCTCAAGCACCGGGGCGAAACCCGAGGCGTGGGCGGCATTTTCTTTGACTACCAAGACGGCCAGGGCCTACTCTACCGGGGCCCCGACGAGGGCAAAGCCGCTGACCAGACCAGCCAGGGCATTGGCGCACTGCCCCAGCGCAGCTGGGACGATCTGTTCAATTTTGCCCGCGACTGCGGCAATGCCTTTTTGCCCGCCTACGTGCCCATCGTCGAGCGCCGCCACAATACCGAGTACAGCGACCACCAGCGGCAGTTTCAGCTCTACCGCCGGGGCCGCTACGTGGAGTTCAACCTGGTCTATGATCGAGGCACTATCTTTGGCCTGCAAACCAATGGCCGCACCGAGTCGATTTTGATGTCGCTGCCGCCCCTGGTGCGCTGGGAGTACGGCTATAGCCCTGAACCCGGAGGCCCGGAGGCCCGGCTGTACGACGTGTTTCTCAAGCCTCAGGACTGGGTTAACTGGTCGGCTTAGATCTGGCTCAGCGCTGCCAATACCCTGCTACACAAGGGATTTAAGTCTTGCCCAGGGTTGCCCTTTAACGGCAATCCTGGGCTTTTTAGCGTTAACTTTCTTAAAAAACCCCGCAATCCACATAAATTAAAGCTTTTAGCGATCCACTTTTCGAGGGTTGCCCTTAGAATGAGGCAGTGAAATTCTGAATTGACAGGGGTTTCAGCCGTTCTGGCTGTCGGGGCTAATGTCTATGCCCCAGTCTAGAGTCAGACCGCGACTGCGACCCCCGTGTTCTTTGCCCATAGGAGACAGTTATGAATAAAGCCGAACTCGTCGATACGGTAGCTGAGAAGGCCTCTTCTGCTAGCGACAAGCCCGTGACCAAAAAAGAGGTGGATATGGTCATCTCTGCCACCATCGACGCCATTGTTGAAGCCGTCGCCGCCGGGGAAAAAGTCACCCTGGTCGGGTTTGGCTCCTTTGAGCGGCGCGAGCGTAAAGAGCGCGAAGGTCGCAACCCCAAAACCGGCGACACCATGGTGATTCCGGCCACTAAGGTACCCGCGTTTTCCGCTGGCAAACTGTTCAAAGAAAAGGTGGCCAAGTAACCACCCTTTGATGCCCACAGCGTGATGCCCACAACGCCTCACACACCTTCCATTCGACCGATTCACGGGGGAAATTTGGCCTGGGCGGCGGCGATCGCCGGCTGTTCCCCCGACTCCCTGCTAGACTTTTCGGCCAGCATTAACCCCCTGGGGCCGCCCGCGTCTGTGGTGCAGGCCATGGCCCAGGCTTTGGGGCAGCTGAGCCACTACCCCGACCCGCAGTACACCGACCTGCGCCGCGCCCTGGCCGCCTACCACCAGGTGCCTGCCGACTGGGTGCTGCCGGGCAACGGGGCCGCAGAATTACTCACCTGGGCGGCCCGCGACATGGCGGAGAGCCCCGGTGAGAGGGATGCCCCCCCAGGCTGTCATTTATTAACCCCGGCCTTTAGCGACTACGGTCGCGCCTTGGCCGCAGTCGAGGTGCCGGTCTTGCCCTGGCTCCTGCCGATGGATCGGCTCATGAATCGGCTTTCAGAGGGTGGCACTCTAGATCTGCCCGACCCCTGGCCGGAGCCACAGGCCTCCTGCCTGTTGATCAACAATCCCCACAACCCCACGGGCCAGCTGTTCTCGGTAGAACGGCTTAGGCCCCTGCTAGAGCGCTTCGCCACCGTCGTAGTGGACGAAGCCTTTATGGATTTTTTGCCGCCGCCCCAGCAGCAGTCGCTGATCGCTGAGGTCGCCCACTGGCCCAATCTAGTGGTGCTGCGATCGCTCACCAAGTTTTACACCCTGCCGGGGCTGCGCATTGGCTACGCCATTGGCCACCCCGACCGCCTGGCCCGCTGGCAGCGCTGGCGCGACCCCTGGCCGGTCAATGCCTTGGCCGCTGAGGCCGCGATCGCCGCCGTCGCCGATACCGCCTTTCAAGCGCTGACCTGGCAGTGGCTGCCCCCCGCCCGCCAGGCGCTGTTTCAGGGCTTGCAAACCCTGCCGGGGCTGAGACCCCTGACCGGGGCCGCCAACTACCTGCTGGTCAAAACTAGCACCCCGGCCCCAGTGCTCCAAGAGCGACTGCTGCGATCGCACCAGGTGCTGATCCGCGACTGTCTCAGCTTTGCGGAGCTGGGGGAACAGTATTTTCGGGTGGCGGTGCGCAGCCCAGTCGAAAATCAGCGTTTGCTGACAGCCCTGGGGCAGAGTCTGGGGGTATGATGCCAACAAGATTCGACCAGACCCACGACGCCATTGTCGAGGCCCGCAACCGGGGAGTAGCGGCGCTGCTGGTGAGCGAAGACCTACGCACTCTAGTGATCAGCGATGGCCAGTTGGTCTACGCCGCCCCGGTGGCCGAGGCCGATATCGCCGACATTGGCCACAAATAGCTGGACACTAGCCCCGGTGGGGGTTTACCCCCTCGCCGGTGAGCTGTCCAGCGGGTAAACTACAAATTCAGCTTTGGGAACGTCTGATTGCGCCTAAGGGCGATCAAGCCGAGATACTAAATCGAGAATACCAAGCCAAACTACCGTATCAACACACGCGAGCTAGACCATGGGTGAACCGTTAGCGCATCAAATTTCGGGCCTTGCCGATGCCAACTGCCTGGCCCTAGTGCGAGAGTATTGCCACCTCGCCGCCCGCCCCAGCCTCAACGATGCCGAGGGCCAGCGATTAGAGGCGCTGCTCGCCCAGGCCGAAACCGATGGCCGCCTCGACTTTTGGATTAACGAAGCCGACCACTTCATTGACCACGCCATCGGGCTGGGCAGCGCTACCCAGGTCTACGCCTCGGTCAACGAAGATCTCAAGTCTCGCCTGCGGGAGCTGCTCGACCTCACCCAGGCCAACCCCAGCGATGACGCCCTAGAGCTGCTGCAAGAGCTGGACGAAAGCCTGAGTGAAGGGGCTCGTCAGGTGCAACGGCAGTTGACCAAACGCGGCTACGATCCCGGCCCCGTAGACGGCGTCGCGGGGCCAAAAACCCAGCGCGCCCTGCGGCAGTTTCAAAAATCCCAAGAGCCTGGTGATTAGGCAACTTCTAAAACATAGTGGTTGGGGTTGTTCTACTCAAAGGGGGTTGGCGGCATCTATGCCGCCAACCCCCTGATAAATCTGCTGGGCCGTGGAGTTTAGCCAATCCGCAGTAGCTCGACATCAAAGAGCAGGGTCGCGTTGGGCGGAATCACCCCGCCTGCGCCCCGGCTGCCGTAGCCCAGCTCAGCCGGAATCACCAGCTTGCGCTGGCCGCCCACCCGCATGGTGCCAACCCCTTCATCCCAGCCCTTGATCACCTGGCCCACGCCAATTTGAAAGGTAAAGGGCCGACCGCGATCGCGGGAGCTGTCAAACTTGGTGCCGTCTTCGAGGGTGCCGGTGTAGTGCACCGTAACCCGCTGGCCCGCCTGGGGCATGGCCCCGGTGCCTTCGGTCACGTCAACGTATTGCAGGCCAGAGTCGGTCGTAGTCAGGGTTTCTTCGGTCATGGCGTCGGTAGCTTCGGCAGGAACATCATCTAAATCGGCGGCCGTTTGGGCAATCTGGGCCACTGGCTCAGTCAGGGTAACGGATTCTTCAACCACCTCAGCACTGGTGCTCAAGTTAGAGGCTATCGCCTCTGGCTGGGGGCTGGTAAACTGGGCCACCACCAGCACCACCACGCAGACGGCTAGCACGCCTACACTGATCCAAATTTCTCGCACGGCTTACCTCCGGTTAGGGCATTGATCTCTATCGATCATATAGCAATCCCCCCGCCCTATCCCCTTCTCTCTCTCATCTACTCACCTACCCACCTGCTCACCCAAACCGATAGCCAAACCCCCGCAGCGTCGTTATGTACTGCGGATTGGCCGGGTCAGGCTCAATTTTTTCGCGCAGCCAGCGAATGTGGACATCGACGGTTTTGCGATCGCCCACAAAGTCGGCCCCCCAAATGGTCTGAATTAACTCCTCCCTAGACCACACCCGATGCGGATTTTGCATAAACAGCTCTAAAAGACGAAACTCCTTGGGCGAAAGGGCCACTTCTTGCCCTGCCACCACCACCCGAAACTCTGTGGTGTAGAGCACGATGTCTTTGTAGGCCACAACCGCCGTATTGAGCTGGACTGCCGCCCACTGGTAGCGGCGCAGCAGCGCTCGGCAGCGGGCAATCAGCTCGCGCATGCCAAAGGGCTTAGGCAGATAGTCATCGGCCCCCACCTCGAGCCCCACCACCCGATCTGTTTCGGCCCCCTTGGCGCTCAAGATTAAAATCGGCATATCTAGGTGGTTGTAGCGCATCAGCCGACATAGGTCTAAGCCGTTGACCCCCGGCAGCATTAGGTCAACAATTGCCAAATCAATGGTCAACCCGGCCATACTGTCGCCCGCCGCCGGAAACATCAGCTCCACGGCCCGCTGACCTGACTCAGCCGTCACTACCTGGTAACCTTCGTCAGTCAGGGCCAGGGCTACGGTGTCACGAATCAGATCTTCGTCATCGATGATCAAAATGCGCGCGGGAGCGCTAGATGACAACCCAAGATTTACGTTTTCCACAGCGAGAGCAAGGTACCACAGAGCATTAGCAGACTAAGCAGGGTAGACACTCGCTATAAAATAGAGTTGGCCTCAGATCTAGGCCAACCACCGAGTGCTTCCACTAATCTGTCATGGTGTCTGGTCTACTTTAAGAAAAGACCGGCTTACGGTTAAGCTTGCGTAAATATCATTTTCCCGGCATCCATCGTCCCCACGCTCTGCGTGGGAACGCCGCCCTGGGCGCTCCTGCGCCCCAGACTCGGGCGACGCTGGAGCGTCTGGAGTTACGTCTCAACGCTGGAGCGTCGGGACAATAATTTACTCTCTGCTAGCGATGGCTCAGCGCGTTTGAGCGACATCGACCAGGGACGATCGCACCATCCTTCTGGGTATAGGGCAGCTGCGATCGCCGCTCGCGTGAGTAGGCCCTAGGGTTTTGGGAAACTTTAGGGTGGTAAACCGTTAGGGAGCACTACCCAAATGACCATAAACCGAGTTAGCGCTAATCTGTCTGCTGTCGATCAGCTTGAGGTGATGGATTTAATTGCTCAGATCAACCAGAAGCTGGGGTTTTTGATTGATGTGGGGCCGGAGGAACGAAAATCTATGGTGAAGCTGGGCGATCGCAACCGGGCCTTTACCCGCAAGGCGCTGGAGATTGCCTCGCAGACGCCAGACTTTTTGCCGCGATCGTTTGACATTGTGGAAATGCGCCGCGACCTGGAGCTATTTGAGGCGCTACAGCCGATGCTGCTGGCGCTGACTCGCCTGCGCGAGCTGGTGGATGATACGGCGGTGGCGGCGGGGGATGAGGCCTATCGGTCGGCGCTGGAGATTTATCGCTATGCGAAGGCAAATGGCAGTGTGGCGGGGCTAGATGACCTGATTGATGAGATGGGGCGGCGGTTTGCGCAGCAGGGTAGCCGAGCCAGAGCGCAGGCGACGGAGCCGGCGTAGGCAGGGTAGCGATCGGGCGCCCTCTAGATGAAACTACTGCATAGGCTGGCTTCGTCTTACCGGAGCCAGCTTTTTTTTTGAGGAATTACGGAAACTCTTTGTAGAAGCCTTCTCGGCTGCCCACCTTTAATATCTCGACAACACCGCCGTCGTAGTAAATGCCTATGCGATAGCGGTAGTCGAATTTGATTCGGTAATAGTTAGGGAAACCCTGCAACGGCTCTAGTGCAGGTATGTCTTGTAGAGTAGTAGCTTTGCCAATTTGCTCGATAGTTGTCCTGATTTTCGCTAAGATTTTTGGGTCTTTGATTTTAGCCGCCTGTTTTGTGAAGGCTTTCGCAATCTTGGGGTATCAACGTAAGGCGGGACAAAGGGATATTGGGTGCAATGTATTAATGAGCACCCTGTTGAGAAGAGATAAAAGGCTCTGCGGCATTGCCCAGAGCCCGGTATCGTTACCGGTACGAATTCAAATCGGGAACGATG
>JBBSKN010000145.1:0-9158 GCA_038256265.1 Phormidesmidales cyanobacterium | reverse complement strand
GCTATGGGAGCGATCGCCGCCATGGTTGTACCTCCCGACATCGCCCGCTATGCCTATCGCCAGGGGCTGTTTGTCATTGCCCAGGCTGGAGACGATATGGCGATCTTAAACGATGCCAACTTTAGCCCTAAAACTTGGTAGAAGCACAACGAAGAGCTGAAGAACAAGAACAGGCGGCTCACCGAGCTAGAGTCGAAACTGAACGAGATTTTGCACTCCTAAGCTTTCTGACCGCTCCTTTTAGCCAAAATCAGCGCAAACTGACCCAGGTTTTGGCACTGCTCAATGAATATCGCGACACCCTGGCGTAAGCAAAGCCGTTGTGATCGCCCTTGATTTGGCACAATGCGAGTTAAATTTTAAGAGAGACAACTTAACAGCCAATCACTCAGCGCACTACCTATGACAGTTCAAGAGCTTTTCAAAGCTGCCCAGGAACTTACCCCGACCGATCAACTGCGGCTTGCTAGTCAGCTGATGCAGGCAATTCTGCAGAAAGTTCAGTTGACAGCCCATGATGGTAACGTTGAGAACCAGGCAGATGACCCACTCGTTGGCCTATTTTCAGGCTCACCCGATTTAGCCAGTCGCTCCACAGAAATCTTTACTCAAGAGATCAGCTCAACCTCTGGCTTTTCGTGGAAAGCGTAATTGCCGATACTGGTTTTGTTGTCGCCCTGGCAAATCGAGCCGATCAGCGCCATGGCGATGTTCTACCAGTATATTTGCAGCATCCGCTGATTTTGCTGCCTCAACTTGTCTTAGTGGAGGTCGCTTACTTAATTGGTCGTGATGCTGGAATTCCTACCGTAGTTAAGTTTTTGAGAGGACTGCCAGCCAGCAGGTTTGAGATCATCGCTGCCACAGACCAGGATATTGCCCGCACGGCAAATCTAATCGAGCAATATGCCGATAGCAAAGTTGATTTTGTCGATGCAAGCATTATAGCTATTGCTGAACGCTTGAAAATTCAAACAGTTTTGACGATTGATCAACGGGACTTTCGAATGGTTCGACCTCGCCATTGTAAAAGCTTAATCTTGTTGCCCTAGTCTAAAAATTGATGAGGCTAAAATTTAGCAAAGCCTATACCATGACCGTGATGTCTTGATGATCGATGGATCAACTTCCTTGCCCTAGTCCCCGGCACTACCCTGACCATCCTGGTCATCAGTTGAATGACTGACAAAAGTTTGCCTTGTAGGTTGGGTTGAGGTCACGTTGGCGCAGCCTTGCCTAAGGCAATAACCCAACGCCAGCAATGGTTTCGTTGGGTTACGCTATCGCTAACCCAACCTACGACAGAATCCAGGTTTTGAGAGTTTTGTCAGTCATTCAGGGTCATCAGTGTCGCCTTCCGAGGTTTACTTGATGTCATAGCCAAACAAATTGGGGTCGACATCCCCTAGGTTCAAGTCACTCAGCCCATACTCCGCCCAGCGGCCATCTACCAGCGCCGCCGTATCCGGGTCGGGGGTGAGTTCTTCACTCCAGGGGCGATCAGTCTCGGGGTAAACCTTCGTCGTCGCGTCAATCCCCATGCGGCTGCCCAGCCCCGGCCTCTCCGTGGCAAAGTCGAGCTTGTCAAACGGGTTGTTGGGCAAAATAAACACATCCCGCACCGGGTCAACCTTCGAGGTCACCGCCCACATCACCTGACGGGGGTCGCGAATGTTGATCGCCTTATCTACCACAATCACAAACTTGGTGTAGCTAAACTGCGGCAGCGCCGACCAAAAGGCAAAAGCCGCCCGTCTGGCCTGGCCAGGGTACGATTTTTCGATGGAAAGCACCGCCGCTTTGTAGCTCAGCCCCTCCATCGGCAAAAAGAAATCTTGAATCTCCGGCACCTGCTGGCGCAGGATCGGGTTGTAGATCCGGTTGAGGGCGATCGCCATCATGGCGTCTTCCTTGGGCGGGCGACCGCTAAAGGTGGTCATATAGATCGGGTTCTTGCGGTGGGTCACACAGTGAAACCGCAGCAGGGGGGCAGCCTCGTTGACGCCGCCGTAGTAGCCAATGTGGTCGCCCGCCGGGCCATCCACCGCTGTTTCGCCGGGGGTAATGGTGCCTTCGAGCACAATTTCAGATTCGGCGGGCACCTCTAGGTCAACGGTTTTGCACTTGGCCAGGTTAATGCCCTTACCGGCATAGAGGCCCGCAAACAGCCACTCCGACAGGTCAATGGGCAGCGGTGTGGCAGCGGCCAAAATCACCAGCGGGTGAACGCCGATCGCGATCGCCACCTCCAAACTCTTCCCCATCTCAGCAGCCTTGCGCAGGTGACGACTACAGCCCCGCACCGACAGCCACTGCACCGTCGCCGTATTTTTAGATTGCAGTTGCAGCCGATAGACCCCCACGTTAGGAATGCCGCTCTCGGGGTCTTTAGTGATCATCAACCCCAGGGTGATCACCCGGTCGGCATCGCCGGGGTAGACCCGCAGCAGCGGCATCTGATTGAGATCGACCGCGTCATCCTTCAGCACCACCTGCTGGCAGGGGGGCAAAAAGTTGCGCATCGGCTTGGCCTTGACCACGTCAAACAGCGCCTTGCCCAAGTCAATCGCCTGAGAAAACTGCTTCGGGGGCCGAGGCTGGTAGAGCAGCGCCAGCTTTTCGCCCAGGGTCTCTAGCTCAGCGGGGTGCTCCATACCCATGGCCCAGCACACCCGCTCCACCGTACCCAGCACGTTGATCGCCAGGGGCATCGTGGCTCCCCGCACGTTCTCAAACAGCAGGGCGGGGCCGCCGCCGAGCAGCAGGCGGTTGGCAATTTCAGCAATTTCCAGGTCTGGGCTGACGGGGGCGGCAATGCGACGCAGCTGTCCCCGCTGCTCTAGAAGGGTCAAAAACTGCTGTAGGTCTTTTGCCATGGGGAAGAGATATCTGTGAACGATTGTTAAGCCACCTTCATTATGGTGGAGGGCGGGCCAAGATTGGCCGTTTCTTTGCGCGGATGGGGTATTGCAGACAGCATGCGCCAGCCCACCATTGCTGCCACAATTGAGGAGCTAGAGTGCTCCATGAAAATAACTCCATTTGTCATAGCCCTCCGCCCTCACCCCTGCCCCTCTCCCTGAGGGAGAAGGGTTCTGAATCTGGCCCCCCTTCTCCCCTAGGGAGAAGGGGTTGGGGGATGAGGGCCTGGCTGGCTGCTTTATTAGTTGTCATCCGCTTACTCGACAAGCCGCTATTCACCCTAAAGATTTACTGGTTCGATGGACAGGCTCAACCCCACTGATTACGCTAAGACCACGTTTTGGCTGCTGGCCCTGGGTGTCCTGGGCCTGACGGCCTGCGGAAACCGCCTCGACACGGCCAATACAGAGGCGATGATGAAAGCCGACATTGAGCGCCAGGGGCGTCGCCTATCGCTCAAGGCCGTGCGCTGCCCCAGCGATGTCACCCCCCAGGCGGGGGCCTACTTTCGCTGCGTCGGCGAGCTTGACTCCGAGGGCACCTTTACCATCAATGTCACCCAGCAAGACAGCCAGGGCAACGTCACCTGGGAGGTGCCCAACTCTAAGGTATTGCTCAACCTGCCCACTGTCGAAGACACCATTCAGCAGGGGCTGTCTCAGGTCTACGGCCAGCGATCGCAGATCGACTGCGGCACCGCCACCTACCGCGTCAACCAGCCGGGCGATCGCTTCCAGTGCCAGGTGGTAGGCGGCCTTGAAACCGGCACCACCACCATCGAGTCAGTGCTGGTCAGCATTACCTCAGACGGTAACCTCACCTGGCAAGAAGTTCAGGCGGCGGTGGCGGCACTGCCGGTAGCAGCCCCCGGTGCCCCAACCCTCTCTGACCCTGCTGGGGCGGCAGCCCCAGAACAGACCGCTGCGCCCCAGGAGGCAGACAGCCCTCGCGTCAAAACCACCCCGGTGACGGGGCCGACTGGCCGAGTCATGAACCGTCCCTACGTTCGCGGCGACAACGACTAACGGTCAGCGTTTAATGGTTTCTTAAGACATAAAGTCTGATTCCTTAATTTGTCGGCCAGTGCCTTTCTGTAGGCTTATCTTGGTAGAAGGCACGGTTCACTAAACCTCATTAACCTAACTCCTGGGCTATGACAACTGTTCTTGAATTTTTAGCAAAGGGTGGGCCAGTCATGGTGCCCATCATGGCTTGCTCAGTGCTGACCATAGCCACAGCCCTAGAACGCGCCCTGTTTTGGACTAAGCTGCTGCGTCGCGAAGACCAAGTGGTCAGTGAGGTGCTCGATACCTCACGCCGCGACCTGAGCCAGGCGGCGGCGATCGCAGCCCAGTCCCAAGACCTACCCATCGGTCGGTTTTTGCTGGCCCCCCTGCGGCTCAAGCAGCCCTCCCCCGACACCTTTCGCCTAGCGATGGAAACGGCGGGCGATCGCGAGTTTGCCAAAATGCGCCAGGGCGACAAAATCTTAGAAACCATCGTCGCCGTCGCCCCTCTGCTAGGCCTGCTGGGCACGGTGACGGGCCTAATCGCCACCTTTGGCAACCTCAACATCGGCGGCGGTGGCGGCGGTGAACAGGCCAGCGCTGCCGCTGCCGGTATTGGCGAAGCGCTGATTACCACCGCTGCCGGTATGGTAGTCGCCATCATGGCGCTGCTGGTGTTTCGAATCATGGTTAGCCTTCAGGCCCAGCAGATTGACTATTTCTCTGACGCTGGCAATGAGCTAGAGCTAGTCTACCGCCAGTACTGGTACGAGCCGACGGTAGCCCCCGACCCCAACCGCCGGCCCGAGCTGATCACCAGCGGCAAACCTGGGGAGCGTCTGTAGAGTTGTCCCATGCGCTTTAGTAAACACCAATCCTCTAAGCTACCCCAAGTCGATTTGATCCCCATGCTCACCGTGATGATGGGGCTCTTGGCCTTTTTCGTCATGGTTACAATGAGTCTGGGCAGCGAAAAGCTGATCGACGTCCAGCTTCCAGCCGAGCAGCCCGACAGCGCTCCGCCCCCCCTGCCCGCCGATCCCTTCATCGTGCAGCTCGTCGGCGAAAATCAGGTGCAGCTCAACGGCCAGCCCATCGCCGTCGATGCCCTCAAGCGCGAAATGACAGACTACCTCAGCCGCAACCCTGAAAACATCGTGTTTCTGCTGCCCGACCAAGACCTACCCTACGAGCAAGTCATGCAGTTCTTAGGCGAAATGCGCTCCGTCGGTGGCAGTCGCGTTTCCCTCGCGATCGAAGAGTAAACAGAAAACCTGCTGCCGTAACCCCCATGGTATGGAACCCCCTCCGACTGCTCAAAACCCTATTGCATTTTGACGTGATTGGCCCCCTGGGCAAGGGGCTGCGCAGCCTGCCCGGCATCACAAACACAGGTACCCCATTGAGCGAGATTTTAGACCCGACTGAGTTAGTGCCAGCGCCAGCCATCTGGCTGCTGGGTGAGGCGGTAGCTAGAGAAAACTCTCTGGCTCAGCAGCTAGAACCCTTGGGCTACTCGGTCACAACTCAGACTTTAGGGCCTGGGGAGGCGCTGGTGAACATTCCCCTAGTGATTTGGCCGGGGGCCGATATCGGTCTAGAGTTGATCCCGCTGCTGGGGGCAATGGCTACCTATCAAGAAGCCACCCTAGTCGATTTTGAGCAGCCTGCTCCAGCTGTTAAAGCCCTGTGGGGCAGCTTAGACGACGGGGTGATGGGGGGCGTGAGCGCTAGCCAGGTGCAGTGGCAGCAGGGGCTACGCTTTGGAGGGCAAGTCTCGACGGCCAACAACGGCGGGTTTGCCTCGGTGCGCACCCGCAACCTAGAGCCGCCTTTAAACCTGGGCCAGTGGCAGGGCACGGTGCTCTACGCCCAGGGCGACGGCCAGCGCTATAAGTGGATTTTGCGCGACAGCCCCGGCTGGGACAGTCTGGCTTACTGTCGGTCTTTTGATACAGAGGCAGACCATGTGATCGCATTTAGAACGCCCTTTTTAGCCATGGTGGCCACCCGCCGCGCCCGCACGGTGCCAGAGAGCACCCCGCTAAACCCGGCACAGCTGTACTCCATGCAGCTGATGCTGAGTAAGTTTGAGTACGATGGCGAGCTAAATCCAGCCTTTCAGGCGGGAGCCTTTGAGCTAACGGTGCAGCGCCTAGCGGTTTACCGACAGGGGCCAAAGCCGGTGGTGGTTTTGCCCCATGGCAATGGCGAGATGGAGCCACAGCTGGCGGCAGCAGGGCTAACGGGGGTAGTTCCCCAAGAGCAGGGCTTTGCGGTGATTGGGGCGAATAAAAATCTACCGCCGGAGGTCACTCCGACGGCGCTGGAAACAATTTTTGCGGCTATAGAGAAGAAACCAGGAGATTTCTAGGAAAGAGGATACCAGCTTTAATCCAGCGACTGTAGCTGCCGTAGGGTGGGCAGTGCCCACCATTAGAAAACTATTCTCTAGCAGTCGCCCTAATAGGCTGACCGCATGTCGCCCCGCTCGGCGCGGGCGCTCTCTTTGGCTTTGGCGGCACTCTTTTTGAGGGCTTCAAGACGCTTGATGTAGCGATCGCGCTGGCGCTTTTTAGGGGTTTGCTCGATCAGGGTCTTGAGGGCGCTACCCAGGCTCTTGTAGGCATTGGGCAGGGTGTAGCCAAAGCGGGTGGCAATGGCGATCGCCCGCTCGTCGGCACCAATACTCTCTTGCAGGGTCTTTTGGTTATTGTTGCGCTTGTAGAGCCGCCAGCTCGAAAACCCACACAGTCCCATGGCCAGCATCAGCAGCAAACCGTCTTGCACCCACAGCTCGCCCACGGCACCGCCGAGGCCAATAGCCAGCGCCGCCATCTCCCAGCCGTCGCGGGGGATGGTGTCGTTTTGAATGCGGCCGACCTCGTGCCAAAACAGCAGGTTGCGCTGGTCAAGGGCGAGCTGCTCCCATTTGATCAAGTCGATCTGAATTTCAACCTGATCTTTGCCCAGCTCTTCGCAGGTGACCAGGGGGGGGGTGACATCAATCGCCGACTCTACCGTCACCCAGCTTTGCAGCTCGGGGGGCAGCAGGCTTCTCAGACGGCGAAGCTCACCCATATCGGCGCGGGCAGTGGCGGTGGCGTACGAGGTCATGGAGATTACGGGGGTCGAAACTGCGGGTTTGTTTTATTTAATAGATCCTACCTTAAACCCCATTAGTCAAGGGGCAGATATCCAGGTTCGGCCTGGAACGGTGCGCTGGGCTAATAATTTGCTGCGGCCAAAATTTGATCGACGGAGAGACTCAGGTGAGGGAACAGCTGGGATGCCAGGGCTTGCCCGGCAGTCAACCGCTGGAGCTGGTATTCGCCCTCAACGAGTTGGCAAATCGTGATCGTGGGCTGCTTGGGTTGGCCGATGTAGCGTATGGCCCCCAGCGCTCGGTAGTCAACAATCCAGTATTCTGCGACGCCCATGGCTTCGTACTCCACCAGCTTGTGGCCGTAGTCGTCGCGCCAATTGGTGCTCACCACTTCGATCAGCAGTGGCACCGTTTTGCCAAACTGCACTGTGGAGGCACTTTCCCACAGCGGCTCGTGAACCAGCTCCCGTTTGTCGAGCACAATTACATCGGGGCGATAGCCCGAGTCGGGCTGCTGAGGTTTAATCAACCCACTCTTAGGGATGGTGTAGGGCAGGTTTTGCTGGCGAAAGTGCAGGGTCAGCTCTTCGGCCAAAAATGCGCCAATGAGTTCGTGGGCTCCTGTGGGCTGCATTTCGACTACGGACCCGCTGTAGAGTTCATACTGGCTACCGTTGTCAGGTACCCAGCACAGAAACTCCTCAAAGGTCAGGGAGGTGGAGTTGAGGGCTTGCACCATGGTAAATAGCTCAGCGGGTGAATCGCTTAGGGTAATGGGAGCAGTTGGAGGGAGCTAGGGGTGATCGCATCCCCCCCAGCGGCGGACTTGAGCTGGGCGATCGCACCGTCTATCAGATCGTAGCCCGCCCCTACTGTATCAATTTGGCAGAGCTGCTGGCGCAGGGGGGCCGCCCCTTCAAACCCTTTCACATACCAGGCCATGTGTTTACGGGCCTGGTGAATGCCCCTTTGCCCCTTGTACTGCCACAGCAGCCCCAGGTGCTCGCGGGCGCAGCGCAGTATTGCGGTGGTTGTCGGCGGTGGCAACACCGTTCCGGTTTTGAGGAAGGTGTCGATTTCGCCTACCAAAAACGGGTAGCCCAGTGTGCCCCGCGAGCACATCACTCCGTCGGCCCCGGTTTCTTCTAGGCAGCGCACCGCCGCCTCGACTGAAATAATATCGCCGTTAGCAATCACCGGAATCGTCAGGGCGGCTTTCACCTTGGCGATCCAATCCCAGCGGGCGGGGCCGTGGTAGCCCTGGCTACGGGTGCGGCCGTGGAGGGTAAACATCTGCGCCCCGGCGGCTTCCATGCGGCGGCCAAACTCCACGGCGTTGATGTGGTCGTCATCCCAGCCGAGGCGGGTTTTGACGGTGACGGGCACGGGCACCGCCGCCGCCACGGTACGCACAATCGCCTCGGCCACCTCGGGCTGGCGCAGCAGCGACGAGCCGCCGCCTTTTTTGGTGATTTTATTCACCGGGCAGCCCATGTTGATGTCGATGGTTTTGGCCCCTTCGGCCACGGCCTTGCGGGCGGCCTCGGCCATAAAGTCGGGGCGGCAGTCAAACAGCTGAATGCTGATCGGCTGTTCGCCGTCGCCAATATCCATAATTTTTTCGAGCTGCTGGGCGTGGCACACCCCAGCGGCCTGCACCATCTCGGTGTAGAGCATGGCGGTTGGGGCATAGCGGCGCACCAGCTGGCGAAAGGCGCGGTCAGTCACCCCCGAGAGGGGCGACTGCAACACCCGGCTATGAATGGTGACCGAGCCGATGGTGAGGGGCGATCGCAGTCGCTGTTGAACTGCTGGAGAAAGCATAGCCATACAGAGCAAACAGAATAGAGCAAGATGATACAGCCATAGCCGATATCATTGGGACGTTTGACTGGTCTACCAAGATCCGTCGCAGTGCTCCGCCCATAGCCGAAGGCTTGGGGGGTGGTGAAGCAGCGGGCGACCAAAGGGAGCAATTCACCTAGCCTAAGAAATCATGTTGTGATTCTTAGATTATAATGCTGTCATGCTAACCATGACGTGGGAATACAAGCTAAAGCCAACTGCTGAGCAGGTTTCAGAGATTGAGCACATCCTGGATGTGTGTCGTAATGTCTGGAATT
>JBBSKN010000144.1:0-9166 GCA_038256265.1 Phormidesmidales cyanobacterium | reverse complement strand
TTCTCATGAAGGCAGTGATAGGATTTCCTCAAGTCAGTCATAAGATTTTTTCATCAATCAATTGCTGGTCGCTGTTTTCTGGAGAACCCAATCATGTCTACAAGCCCCGTCGGAATCAAGCCCGAAACCCGTAATCACAAGGGATTTTTTGTCCAAGATGCCGACTACGAGTTGGTCAGCATTGAAGCCTCAGGCTGGGCGCTAATCTGCGTTGACGATGCCGTTTGCCACTATGTTGACCCCGACAATTTGTTGATTCAGAATCTAGACGCCTAAGGTAAGCCCTGTCCAAGTCCAGGGAGGGAGCTCTGCCAGTGGGAAAACTACAGATCTCGCGCTGAGCTTGGGATAACTTCGGACCAGCCATCTGCCCTAGCAAGGTAGATTTTGTATCACTCAGTTAATGCTCGAATCTTTTGGTAGGCTGCTCTTATCCCAGAGCAGTCTATTTTTGTTTTAGTGAACACACCCAGTAAATAGACCTGATGAATACACCCGTGAAACCGATGCCGATTACACAGCGCCTCTCCAGTATCATTAGCTGGGTTTTGGTGGCCGATCTGGGGCTGGTGCTGCTCAGCCTTGGCTGGTTTTTGGTAGCCGTCCTGGGGCGCAGCATGAACCTCGACCTGGGCTTAGACCTCTGGTACTCCCTGTGGAACCCGCTGATTTTGCCCGCCCTCAGCGTTTTGATGGCCGGGGCGATCGCCAGCGGTATCGTCGGCTGGGTGGGCCGCCGCTTTAATGCAGATGCGTCATAGGGATGGGGGTTAGGTGTTGGTTTTTGGGGTTGCCTCAAGGCAACCCCAAAAACCAACACCCACTCACCACAGCCGTTGCGTTCGCGTATACCACCGCAACAACACCCGCGCCAGCCGCTCGCTATGGTGGCGCACCGTAAGGTTTTCACTTTCTTCCATAACGTTGGCGGCAATGATGCGGCGACCCGAGTCGAGAATGGCGGCGCGATCGAGCAGCACCGGGCCGACCCCGGCTCTAGCGTAGTGGGTGATCACCGGGTCAGAAGGCATCACCTTCTGCACCAGCACTGCGTCAAATAGATAAGCCCCGCAGGCCGAGTCGATCGCCCGAATGTGGTCAGACACCGAGAACCCGTCGGTCTCCCCCGGCTCGGTCATGATGTTGCACACGTAGATGCGGGGCACCTTCCGGGCCGAAATCGCCTTGACCAGCTCCGGCACCAGCAGGTTGGGAATAATGCTGGTGTAGAGGCTGCCGGGGCCAATCACAATGTAGTCGGCCTCTTCAATCGCTTTCACCGCCTTGGGTAACGCGGGCGGGTCGGGGGGTAGACAGCCAATGTGCACAATGTGACCCCGCGCCTCGGTAATCTTCGACTCACCCACAATCCGGCGACCATCGCTGAGCTCGGCCCACAGATGCACATCCACCGAGGTCGAGGGCAGCACCTGGCCCCGCACCGCCAGCACCTTTGAGCTGGCGGCGATTGCCTGCTCTAGATCGCCCGTGATCTCGTTCATGGCGGTTAAAAACAGGTTGCCAAAGCTGTGGCCCACCAGCCCGCTGCCCGACTCAAATCGGTACTGAAACAGCTCTGTCAGCAGCTTTTCTTCGTCGGCCAGGGCCGCCAGGCAGTTGCGAATATCGCCGGGGGGCAGCACCCCCATCTCGCGCCGCAGCCGCCCCGACGACCCGCCATCGTCGGCCACGGTGACAATGGCGGTGATATTAGAGCTGTACTGTTTCATGCCCCGCAGCAGGTTAGACAGGCCAGTGCCGCCGCCCACCACCACAATCTTTGGCCCCCGCGACAGCCGCCGCTGGGTCATCAGAGCATCGAGCAGGTCTTCTTCATTGCCAGGAATAAGAACATCGGTAATCGCCCCTACGGTGCGGCTCTGGCCCCAAAAAATTAGCCCCAGCCCCAGTAAAATGCCGATGGGGCCGCTGACGTAGTTGGGCACGTGGGTGGTAAACGCCCGCAGGGCCGCCCCCAGCAGCTGCCCGGTGTAAAAAACCGGCGTCAGCCTGAGCCAAATCATCAGCCCAGTACCCACCAGTAGCACACCGGCCATGCTTAAAAACAGCCACCGCTTGACCAGTAGCCCCGGCGCCATCCAGCTCACCATGCGGTTGACTCGCCGCGGCGGGGCCAGGGTTGAGGTCTCACGTCTAACCCAGCGAAAGAGTCTGGACAGGGCTGTGTGAAAAGGTTTTAAGGACATAGATAGGGAAGCCCTCTCAGGCGGTTCAAACAGCCTCTGACCAGATTTAGCGCCAGCGCCTTCGATTTTAGCGGCTATTTGATAGAGTCAAGGCATGGATGTGCCCTGACTCTGATTAATGCTTGGTAAAGCCCAGGCTAGGGGCAAGTGGGCGGGCAGCTTAACTAGAGAACACTCAGACATACTTCCAGACATACTCACGGCGGTAGGGTTTATGACCGATTCCCACAACCACAGCAGGGCCTCTGGTCAACAGACGACGGCTTCGTGGCGGCCTGGGGCGACGGCTGAAGGCGGCGGCGACCAGGTGCTGCTCGACCTACGGGGTATTTCTAAACGCTTTGGAGACAACCTGGTGCTCGACAGCGTGGATCTAACCCTGTATCGAGGCGAAGCGGTGGCCATTATTGGCCCGTCGGGCACGGGTAAATCAACGATTTTAAGAATTATTGCCGGGTTACTTTCCCCCGACGAGGGCGAGATCTATGTGCAGGGGCACAGGCGAGAAGGGCTGATTGAAGATGCTCTCGACCCGGTGGGCATTGGCATGGTATTTCAGCAGGCGGCCCTGTTTGACTCGCTGACGGTGGCAGAAAATGTGGGTTTTTTGCTGTATCAGCACTCTGACCTCCCGGCCCGACAGATTCGGCAGATAGTCGATGATGTGCTCGACACGGTGGGCCTGCCAGGCACGGGCAGCCGCTACCCGGCGGAGCTGTCGGGGGGCATGCGCAAGCGGGTGAGCTTTGCCCGAGCGATTGTCTCTAACCCCGAAAACCCCCAAGACCGCCCAGCACTGCTGCTATACGATGAGCCGACGGCGGGGCTTGACCCGATCGCCTCGACGGTGATCGAAGACTTGATTCGCGCGATTCAACGCAACAACGGGTGCAGCTCTTACCTGATTGTCACCCACCAAGACAGCACCATTCGCCGCACCGCCGACCGGGTGATCTTTCTGCATCGGGGCCGCATTCAGTGGCAAGGCCCCGTCACCGCAGTCGATGACACCGACAACCCCTTTGTGCGGCAGTTCTTTAGCGGCCGGGTCGAAGGCCCAATTCAAATGGTGCAGTAGGCTAAACTGGCGAAGTGCAGGGTTTCATCGGCCATGGGAGGCCGATGCGGTACAGAATTGGGTTGTGACACAATGCTGTGACAGAGTGCTGGGACAGGATACGGTTGAGCGGTTAGGGCAGAGGACACCATGCGGGCAAGGGCAATTCGTGAGGGGTCGGTGGGGCTGCTGATTTTATTGGCGGTGGGTCTATTTGGCGGGCTGGTGATGTGGCTGAGGGGGCTAAACCCCGGCAGCCGCAGCTATGGGGCTACCTTTGTGTTTGAGAATACCCTGGGCATGCAGGAGGGCACTAACGTCCGCTACCGGGGCGTGCCCGTGGGGCGAGTACTGCGGGTTGTGCCTAACAGTAATGCGGTGGATGTGGCGGTAGAGATTGGCAGCACTGACCTGCGGATTCCTAGCGATGCGGCGATTGTCGTGAATCAGTCGGGGCTAATTGGCGACACCACCATCGACATTACGCCCCTGCGGCCCCTCAGCGATCAAGAAGTGGCCCTCAATCCGGCTGGCCCTAACTGCCCTAGCCAGACAATTATTTGCGATGGCGATCGCCTAGCGGGCACGGTGGGGGCCAGCTACGAGTCGCTGATTCTCTCGGCGGAGAGGCTGGCCGACACCTTTGCCGACCCTGAGCTGGTGAGCGACCTCAAAACCACCCTTAAAAACGCCACCACCCTGACCGAAACCGCTACAGAGCTGACCACAGAGCTGACGATTTTGTCGCGACAGTTGCAGGGCGATATTGGGCCGCTGATGGCCTCAGCCAACCGGGCCGCCGATAGCGTTACCAATGCCGCTACCGAGTTTGAGGTGGCGGGTAGCGAGATCAACCGTCTAGTAGTCGGCAACCGCACCACCATTGCCACGACCCTCGACAATATCAGCCGCAGCGCTACCAACCTTGAGATCATTACCGCTACCCTAAGCCCAGCGATTCGAGACAATCAGTTTTTGACTAACCTAGATCGCCTGTCTGGCGACGCAGCCTTGGCCGCCGCTGACCTGCGGACGATTACCCGCACCTTCAACAGCCCTGAGAATCTGGTGACGCTTCAGCAGACCCTCGACTCGGCCCGCATTGTGTTTCAGAGTGCTACCAAGGTGCTCGCCGACCTAGATGAACTTACCGGCGATCCGGCCCTGCGGCGCAGCCTGCGCGATCTGATCAATGGTCTCAGCGGCCTAGTTTCGCTCACTGACCAGCTAGAGCAGGCCAGCCAGGTGGCCGAGGTGTTGACGCCGCCCGCCGGAGAGCAGCTAGAGCGAGTCACCTTTACCGCCGTGCCCGACGCCCAGGACGAAGTACCGGGTTCGGTAGTGGTTACCCACCAGGGGCAGACCTACCGGCTCCAGGTGCAGTCTTATCAGCCCCGCTAGGCCCAGTATGGCGGGGGATTTTATGACGCTGGAGATGCTATGACTCAGGATTGCGATCGCACCCCAAACAATATATTAGACAACCGTTTCTTCCAGTTTGAGGCCGACTTTGTCGAGTCGCTGCGCTGCATACCCATGCAGGTGCGGCTCAAGCTCGACACCTGCGGCGTCAAGCTCAAGCTAGAGCACTGGCACCGGCTGAGTAGCGCCGAGCGAGCCAGCCTGACCCAGCTCCCCTGTGCTGAAACCAGCGACACCTACGAAGCCCACGTGCAGGATCTGGTGACGAAAATTCAGGGTACCCCAGCCTCTACCCTGGCCATAGACCCCAACCCGCCCTGGCAAAACCTGGCCACCGTGCCCGACCCGGTGCAGGCCCAGGCGGCGGCGCTGGGGGCAACAATTGGGCTAGACCAGTGGCGATCGCTCACCCCCTTAGAGCGCTTTGCCCTGATCAAACTCAGCCGCCCCGGCCACGAAAACCGCAACTTTTACCCGGCTCTGGTAGAGTTTGACCTGGTAGAGTTTGACCTGGCGCAACCACCAGATCAGGCCGATATTCTTCAAGGAAACCGACAGGCATAATTACTCCAGCAGTCTCCCCCCTGAGGTCTATGGTCACTCTGCAAACCACCGCCCCCAACCAAGACCAGCTCCAGCAGACCCGGCAGCGCATTGACGCCTACGTGCAAACCATCGCCAGCAGCCCCAACCAGCGGGCCGGGGCGTTTCCCTACTACCTGTTTCACGGGGCCGACACCCCGGTGCAGGGCACGGTTTTGATGTTTCACGGGTTTAGCGCCAGGCCCCACCAGATGGCGCGCCTGGCCGACTATCTGTTTCGCAATGGGTTTAATGTCTACCAGGCCACCCTGGCGGGCCATGCCTACGGCATCCCCGATAAATACTGGCCCCAGGTCGATCTCAAGCCCGAAATTTTGGTGCCACTGCGCGAAAAGGTCGCCGCCGACCCGGTGCTGCAACACTACTTGGCCAACCTCGCCACCGCTGGCGACATCAGCGCTGTCACCCCCTCCCCAAGGCAAATGGTGGGGCTGGTGGCTCGCCTGCACCAGCTAGAACCGCGCCTGCTCGACATCGTCGCCGCCATCGAGCGCGACAACGACCCCGACTTTGACCGCTACTATGTGTCGTCTCACCTGGCCTACCTGAGCGATGCCCAGGCCCGCCTAGCCGAGCTAGCGGCCCTGCCCGGCCCCGTCTACACCGTCGGGTTGTCGGTGGGCGGGGCCGTGGCCCTGGCCCTGGCCGCCCAAACCCCCCAGAGGGTGACCAAGGCAGTGGCCTTTGCGCCGTTGCTGGCGGTCTACGGCGAAACCCGCCGCCGCTACGTCAATCTGGCTGGCCCCCTCGATGTCAAAGAGTTTGGCTGGGACGAGCTGAAATTTCCCCTGGGCTGCTTTACCGGAGCCAATCGGTTTGGGGCCTTTGTGCGCACCAGTGAAAATGTTGCGGCCCTGCGCCCTATCCCCACGCTGATCGTGTTGACCGAAAACGAAGACGCCGCCGACCCACAGACCACCCAGAGCTTCAACCGCTCCCTCAGCCGGGCCTCGCTGTTTAAGCGCTACGACAACCACTACCTGCACACCTTCCCCAGCGAGGCTCTAGTGCCTCACCCCATGGTTGACCCGTCAGAGGTGAGCCAAAACATGAGCAACGACTACTGGAGACCCATGTACCAGGAGACCTTTCGGTTTTTGACCAAAACTGAGTTTAAGAGCAGCAGCCTAGAGCAGACTGACGAGGTCTCAGATCTGCCGCCCGTACCCGCGATTTAGTGCTGCTCCGCCCCCAGATCGCCCAGCACATTTGAGCTAAACAGCCCCGCTGCCTCTTGTTTAATTGCCTGGTATTGGTCGATCACCGGCTGCACCGCCGCCTCTTCGCGCTCTACGTAGTCGTAAAACTGGGTGAAGATGCGCTCCACCTCTTCATAGATGATCCCTAGCTTTTCGTTGAGGCGGCTGGCAATTTCTTCTTGAAAGCGGCCCTTCTCGCTGTCGAGGGCCTGCTCAAACTTGGCGATGATGCGGCTGCGCTGCCAGAGAATGCCGATCGCCAGTACAATCACCCCTACTCCGGCAAAGGCAATGCCGATCGCGCTCAAAATCGCCTCGGCCACCGCAAACTCGATGATGTGCAAAATGGTGCCCGCCACCGCCATCACCGCGCCGCCGACAATCTCGTTGGCCAGATCCCCCGCCTGGGTGGCCAGCATATCGCCCAGGCCGTGGTCGGCCATCAGGTTGTTGACCTTGGCCCGCACGCTGTCGATCACCTCTTGGCGGCGCTCTAGCACCTTGAGCGAAATGTGGCTGCTCTCTAAACGGTGGCTCTTGACGCTCTCTAGATCCTCGTTGAGGCCGTCGAAGAGCTGGCGAATGCCGTCAACAAAGTGCTGCGCCCCCTCCTGGGAAACCTCTTCTAGCGATTCGCGCAGGTCGCGGGCGCAGCGCTCCTGAAAGTCGTCAATCCAGGCGCGCATGGAGGCGTCTTGGTTAAACAACCCCACGAACGATCGCCGCACCACCATGGGCACCGTCAGGCTCTCGCGAAAGTCGCGCTTGATGCGGGCTGAGATCACCTCGTAGCGGGCGGCGAGGCGATCGGCCAGGGTGTTGATCTCGTAGCGCGATCGCCCCCGACCAGCATCAATCTTGCTGCGAATGCTCTGGGCGGTGGCGCGATCGCTCGCCAGCTGACGGTTTAGCCCCTCCACATCGCCGTTGAGCAGATCGATAATCTGCTGGGTGGTCTGGCTAACTGATCGCAGCTTGATCTTGTAGCTCTCCCCCGACGACACCATCGCCTGAATGTACTGCCGCACCGGCTCAAAGCCGCTGCCCGCTCTGTCGCCCTCCTGCTCTAGGACCGCCGAGGTGGGGAAGATAATCGGCGCTTTGATCTGCTTTTGGTAGGCGTATTCTTTGACCCGCTCCAGGTTGGTGGCCAGGTCGGCGGGGCGCAGCAGATCGGCCTGCTGCAAGATAAACACCACCTTTTTGCGCCACTCGGCGCTGACAAAATCAAGAAAATCCCAGGCGCTCTTTTGGTAGGGGTTTTTGGCAAACAGCACAAAGAAGGTCAGGTCACTGTTGGGAATGTAGCGCTCGGTAATGATCTGGTGCTCATTGACCACCGTGTTGGTGCCCGGCGTATCGACAATGGAAATGTCTTGCAAAATTGCGATCGGGCGCCCAATCTTGCGCAGGCTGGGTTCTACCTGCTCGACAAACTCCTGCTCGGCGTAGACAATCTGCTGAATCGAGTCGGTGCAGGGTTCGATGTCGGTGGCGCAGACCTCGGCCTCTAGCAGGGCATTGACAAAGCTGCTTTTGCCCGCCTTGACCTCGCCCACCACCACAAAGAGAAATGGCTCGTTGATGTTGCGCCGCAGGTTGTGGGTGGTGAGTTGCAGGTCGGGGTTGTTGATGTCTTGGGCCAGGGCCTGCACGCGCTCTAGCAGGCGATCGAGGTCGTCTCGGTAAGCCTGGAGCGTTTTGTCGATAATTTGGCTGGCCACGGCAGTCTCCTTAAACCTCACTAGGCCGCGCTGGCCTGCCCTTCAATTATCGCACGGTCAGAATTTTGGGCTGTCTTCCGTTTGGGTGGCCTTTGCCCTCTGGGGCAGCGGACGCAGACTCAGCTTGGAACATGAAAAACTTCAGCCCGAAATCTACCTTGAGGAATCAGAATTTGCTCAACTGTCGAGACGAACGCTTTTGATGTTAAATATCTCTCGATTCTCTACTATTGGTTTATGACGGCTCGGCTTCGGGAGCACTCCCTATGACTCAAACTTCATCGTCGCTAGTACTTGGCGTTGACGAATTTCTCACTCGCTATGGCGATAACCCCCGCTACGAATTGGCCGATGGAGAACTCGTAGATAGGTCACCCACGGGCTTCCACGAAACCACTGCCGGAAAAGTTGCCAGCCGACTCAGCATTGAAATTGATCGCCAGGGCCATCCGTGGGTGATTCCTCGCACCTGTTTGCTGCGCCCGTTTGCCGAGATTGCCACGGCTCGTCGCCCGGATGTGTTGGATTGTGGACTATCGGGGTTTGGGCGGGCGGGTGTTTATTGGCAGCCCTAAGCAGCCTACGTTTACGGTGTGTTGGTTGGTTGGCGAAGAATATCAACAACAGCAGTATCGGCTGGGTGAAGCGATTGATTCGCCATTATTACCTCAGCTAGCGATACTGCTTGATGACGTTATGCCACGTTAGCCTTATTCATAATCGTCGGATGAGTGATTTTGGGCAATGATGCTCTTGAGTAAATTAGCTGATTTCTATTCTTCGTATTGAGAAATGGCTTGCCTAACGGTTTCAATATCGTAATTAGTCACCGCAACAAGACGAGCCTATTGCGAAACAGGCAAAAGTCGGTAGAGTAATGAACATGACGATTCAACCATCTTCAGAAGTGAATCTCTCGGAGATCGACCCGGAAGAGCAAGGGGCGAGGTATTG
>JBBSKN010000143.1:0-9176 GCA_038256265.1 Phormidesmidales cyanobacterium | reverse complement strand
ACCTTGCAGACTGAAACCGCTGCCTGGTCATGTGATGTCAACACCACCCAGCGCGGGGTTGATTGGCAGATGAAGGTAGACGACGCACGCTGTAAGCTAGCGTCGTCTACCCTAAAATTAAGTCCTGACGCTGCACTAGGGTGTTTCTGAATTGAAGAATGAATTTGGGTAGGGGCAAACGGCCGTTTGACCCTACGGAAAACGTCACAGTTTTGGTTCATATCCAGCAGCGCCGTAGCTAGAAGGCGCCATTCGTCGGCTTGCGAATCAAAATTACATCCTGTCCCAAGATTGTGAGCTGTGCCTGCCAACGGGCCGCCAGCCACTCAAAGGTCTGCACCGAGAAAAAACAGATGTGGGTGGGGTCGGACTTGTAGTGCCACCGAGCAAAGGCTGCATCGTCGCGGGAAAGCTTGGTCATGAGCCCTAAAATACCGCCCGGCTTCAGGCAGCCCCACAGGCGGTCTAGCTCTAGCTGGGGCTGGCCGAGGTGCTCGACCACCTCAGTTGCGGTGATGAAATCGTAGCGACGCTCAAATACAGCGGCATCCATCGCGTAGAACAGGTCGTAGAGGGCGACGGTGTGGCCCGCCTCTACCAGCATGACCGACAGGGTTGGCCCTGGGCCTGAGCCAAAGTCGAGGCCCTGGCTATCAGGGGCTAGCCGCGCCAGCAGCGGATTGGCCAGGCGACTGAGAAAACGGCGATAGCCGGGGTCATCGGGATAGTTTTGGTGGTGGTCGTACTGGGCTTTTTCGGCCTCGGCCGTGAGAAAATAGCCCGGCGGCACAAAGATTAGATTGCAGCGATCGCAGCGGCAGTAGGCGCGTTGCCTCTCCAGCGCCAGTTTTTGCCCGTCGCGATAGATCTCGCGGTTGTGCTCGCCGTAGCACAGCGGACACCGCCGCTCAGTCATCGCCTCGCCCCAGGGTTGAGCGGCGGCAGCGCCTCTCCAGAGAAAACCCGCAGCCAAACCACGAACAGGGTTCCAGGGTTTGGGGGGTAGGCGACGGCCTCGGGCGGTAGCCAGGGGGTGCCCCGTACAGGGCTAATCAGATCGATATGTCCCCCCATACCCTGCACCAGATCTTGCACAATGGCCAGCCCTAACCCCGTACCCGGCAGCTTGCCCTCGGCCTGCACGCCGCGAAAGTGGCGAGTAAACAGCTGCGCCTGGTCGCCCGTGGGAATGCCTGCCCCCGTATCGCCGACAGCAATGCCTTGGAACATCTGCCCTTCAATCCGCTGCACCAGCCCGGCAGTGACCCACACCAGCGAATTGGGAGAGGCATACTTGAGCGCATTGTCGAGCAAATTGTGCAGCACTTCGCCTAGGGCAGCGGGGTCAAACCAAGCATCGGGCAGCGGCGTGGGGATATGGTGCACCAGGTACAGATCCCGCTCCTGAGCCAGGGGCAGCGTAGACTGCACTAGGGGGAGGGCGACATCGGCGATCGCCCCCGGCTGGACGACCAGCGATCGCCCTAGCCCTGATCGCTGGGCTGGAGCGATCGTCAGAGTTTCAGTCTGGCCTTCTCTATATTTTTGAGGGGTTAGAGCGCCGATCTCGGCGGCGTCATCGGCTCCCCCAGGCAGCAATAGACCGCTCACCGAAGGTGCCGTAGGCTGGGCTGACGCCTCATCGCCCTCAGACACCGCCGTATCAAAATGCTCAGCCAAATCTTGCAGTCGTCGGCTTTCTCGCACAATACCCTCGGCAATGGGGCGATTGGTGTCTTCGATGGGCAGACGCTTGACCATGAGCTTGCCAAAGGTTTGCAGTGCCGTTAGCGGGTTGCGAAACTGGTGCAATAGGTTCTGGAACGTTTCAGACTGATCGGCCTGGTTGAGCTGGCGCTGGTTAAGCTGACGCTGAAGCCACTGGCTACGCTGATCCATTACGCAGGCGATCGCCAGGGTGCTAGCCACCTGCTCCGCTTGCTGATAGTCTCCTGTGGTCCAGGCGGGCAGATGGCGGGTGCTGATCATCATGCCTAAAACCACCCCCTCATGGGAAAGCGGCAGCACTAGTGGGTAGGTCGAGGGTTCATCGCCCATGGTCTGAGATGGCGATGGGGCATCTCTGCTCAGGGGCACGGAAACACCCCCATCGACGTAAGGTTCGCAGATTAGATCGGGGAGCGCCGGGAAAACGTGATCAGAGCCAGAGGATGGTCGGGGCCAAGCATCTGGCTGAACACTTCCATGGGAAAGGCGCTGTGCTTTCTCCCCCATGTCACCTTCAGCCTCCGACACAGCCGCCAATCCATCCCGTAGACCAATCCAAAGGTCAGCCGTCTCTGGATAGGCCACCAGCGGCATCAGGGCCGGATTCATCGATTCTGCCGTGGTTTCAGCTAGATAAACCACCGTCGAAACCGCCCCCAAAGCCTCGGTCAGCAGGCGCACCTGGGCCTGACACAGGGCGATAAATTCAGAGCTAGGGGAGCCAATCATGACAAGGCAGCATTAAAGTGTGACGGAAGAAAGATTAAAGTTTTGTCAATTTTTTAACAATTCTGTTCAGGCCAGCTCCTACGAAATTCCCTTGTATCCATTGCAGTCGTTGGTGTTCGGCACTTTTAGGGTAGCTTTGAAGAGAAGTTGAAATTCTGATTTTGAGCCTATATACTTGGCCTGGTTAACAAATTTTGTAACCGAAACTACATCCAAATATCCAAAGAGAGGGAGGTAGGCAACTTGGCAAGGAGACGCAAGCGTAAAAGTCGTCGTCGCTTAGAAGGCCGTCGCATTTTAGAGGCTGTTCCTCAGTATAGTATTGAGAGCGGCGAGGAAAAACCCGTAACCGCAGCTCGGAATTTTATTCATTCCGAGGGCATCGCCCCCCCAGCCCTGCTGCTGGTTAAACGGAACGAGCATACCACCGACCGGTACTTTTGGGCCGAAAAAGGCCTGTTTGGTGCCCAGTACGTCGAAGAGAACCATTTTCTCTTTCCGAGTCTCCGGGTTCTGCTTGGCGAAGAAGAAGAAGAGAATGCCTCAGCTTTAGAGACTCTGGCTCACTAGGCTGTTGATAGGCCAACGTTTTACCGGCAAGACCGATTTATCGGCAAGATCGATGGAATAACGGTTTAACAAGTTCTAAGTAGATTAGAGAAGGCTAGCTTGCAAGCTAGCCTTTTTTTATTCTTTTCTGGAAAATAGTTTGCCCAATGGTGGGCATTGCCCACTTAGCCCTGCCAAGACGGGGCAGATTTAGGGGTTGATCCCTCGGATTAGCCGCTGAGCTTGCTCTAGGGCAATGAGTTCATCGCGATGGGCCGTCACGGTAACGGTAGCTTTGGCATCGGCTAACGGCTCAGCGGCGTGGGTAGACCGTACTTCTAACTTGATTTCTTCGTCTCGATCAGAGCCGCGCCAGTAAAACCAGCCCGCCGCTGGCGCCAACCCCAATAGACCTAAAAATCCAGACCCATAGGCCGGCCAGAGGTTGGTGAGCACCAGGGCAAAACAGAGGGTGCCAACCGCCGCCAGCACCGTCAGAAAGCCGGCCATAAATAGACTTGGGCGCACCCGCCCGCGCAGGGTGATGCGCTGAGGTTCGGCTTCAGCAGCGGTTATGCGGTAAGCGCGTTCTTCAAAGTAACCGGTTAGCTCTTGCAAGAGGGCCAGCGGCTCCACTGGGCGGACGAGCGTCAGCGTTTCGATCCGGTCTTTGGTGGAGGCTCGAATAAAAAAGACTAACCCCACCATCATCAGCAAGGTTAGTAAGAGAGTGGAGTAGGTTACGGTTTGGGTCACGGCTCAGACAAGCAGAGGAACCCTTCTAGGGTACGGAATCTTGGCTCATTCCGGTAGCTATAGATCACTCAGGTTATCGCCGGGGAGATGACAAGGCTGGGCTATGGGTGGAAGCGGGTCGCACCGGATCGCCCATGTAGGTTTTCCAGAATTCGGCCAGTTCTTCGGCCTGCAAGCGCCAGTCGGGGTTGAGACGATACATGCGTCGGGGACGCCCCCGGCCCTCTACCTTCTTCCAATAGCCGTCAATGGCGTTTTCGTCTTCTAAGAATTTAAGTGCGCCATAGAGTACCGTGTCCGACAGGCGGTAGTGAGGATAATGATGAGTTAACCGCTGGATCAGTTCGGTGCCGTAGGAATCTTGCTGGAGCAGTACCGACAGCACGTAGCAAACGGCAAGCTCTTTATTCAGGTAGATGGGCGGTGGATCCTCAAAGAACTGATAGATATCCTCAAATTTCATGGGATCGCTCCAGATATTTTAAAGTTCGCCCACCCCAGGGCAGGCCAGAGTTAAAGGCAACCTACTCAGCAGCCACCTACTCAGCAGCTACCCATTCAGTAGCCGCAGTCACTTGTGAGATAGGCTAATTCTAAGCACAGGTGATCCCAACAGTATCGAAGTCGGGGCAGATGGTAACTATCTGCAAATTTTTTTAGACATTATTAAATATTCGCCGCCAACGATAATTGGTACTGGATCCTGTTGCGGAGTTAGCGCTGATCAAGATCGTGCATTCCGGGTCCCTTTTGTAGCGGCACTAATCTTGCGGCGGCACTCGGGGGTTATTGGTTTGAAATAGGATGCGGCCATCACGCACCGCCGCCAAGTTGACCTGCACTGGCCCAGCGGTAAAAATATCGGTGGCGGCAATGGCCTGGAGATCTACGGCCTGTCCTGACTGCTGAACGGTTTCAAGAAATCTGAGGATAGTTTCGGGCCGGTTGTCGGCAACCTGGAGCGTATCGCTAACGACGCCATCTTGGCGAGCGCGGAACTGAGTTGCCGCCAGCAGCAAGTTAAGGCGTTCTACTAGCTGGCGCTCGTCTAAAGGCAGTGATTCTAAAGCCACGGTGGCTAAACGCTCACCCTGGGCATAGACTTGCTCGTTGGGGGTGGCATCAATAAAGACCTGTACGCAGGGTTCGCCCCGTTGCACCACGCAGGGCTCGCCCGTAACGTAGTTGGCCGCAGACAGTAGGCGCACCACATAGTCTTCGCCGGTGGCCAGACGGTCAATCAGCGCTGCGACCTCCCGGTTGCCAATCAGCAAGACCTGCTGGTCGACCAAGGCTCCAGGGGCGATCGCCCGATAGACCTGACGATTGGCCTCTACTAAAAAACCGGTCACAAACTCTTCGGCCTGTTCGCGGTCTTCGGCCCGTCCCCGCCCCACCAAAATTTCCTGGTTTCGGTTGAGGGCGATGTTGCCCCGAAAGAGACCCTGATACTGATTTTGGAGATCGGCGACCTGCTGTTCTAAAAACGCTTGCTCAGCCTCAAGACTGACTAGCAGCTGCTCCCGCTGGGTAATTTGTTCATCACGCTGGGCGATCTGCTGGTCAAGCTGGGCAATTTGCTGGTCGCGCTGGGCGATCTGAGCACCAATGGTCGCCTGCTGTTCAAGCAGGCGATCGCGCTGCACTCTGAGATCATCGGTTGCCTGGCGCAGGGTGGCTGCCTGCTGCGATACCTCATCGAGCTGGTCGCGGGTCTCGCGCAGCTGACCCTCAGTGGCCTCTTGCTGAGCTACGGCCTGGTTAAGCGACTGGTTAATGTCTTGCAGCCGAGACATGGCGCGCTGGCGCTCGTCGGTGGCCGACTCTAGATCGGCTTCCACACTCTCTTGAGTGGCCTGGGCCTCGGCCAGGTTGGCTTCGGCGTTGGCCAGGTTGGCTTCGGCGTTGGCTAGGTCGGCCTGAATTTTGCCCAGCTCAAACACCCCCGTGCGCAGCTGGCTGCTCACCCCAAACAGCAGCGTCAGAGTAGAGGCCGAAATCATGCTGCCAGTGGCAATGCTGACTAGGGTGGCCGTTTGGCGAGGGCGCAGATTAAACAGACTCAGGCGAGCCTTGCCCACTCTGGTGCCCACGCGATCGCCCAGAGTGGCAATCACACCCCCCAACATTAAAACCGCCACAATTAGTACGTAACCAGAAACCATGCACCTGCCACAGGGGAGTTTGCACTTACTCTACTGCATGGGTTACGGCCTTGAACGCCCCAATCTAGCCGATAGTTGAGTTAGCTAAGCCGCTGCACCTAGCGCAGACCGCCATCCAAGACATGCCTAGGTAAACTGCTGGCTCAGGTTGACCGGATCGTGCACGGTAATTTTCTTCTTATAGATAGAGATCATGCCCTCCTGGCGCAGATCGCCCAGCAGGCGGGTCACGGTGACGCGGGTCGAGCCGATGGCCTCGGCGATCGCCTGGTGAGATAGTTTTAGATCGATGGTGATGCCCTCTTGGCTAGGCACCCCAAAGTCGCGGCAGAGAATGAGCAAGAAGCTCACTAGGCGCGACCCCATATCGCGGTGAGCCAGGGTCTCAATCATCATCTCGGTTTGCAAGATGCGCGATGATAGGCCGCGCAACATCAGCAGGGCTAGCTCGGGATTTTCTTCTAAAGCCTGCTCGACCTGCTCGATCGGCACCGACAGCAGCTCTACGGGCGTAAAAGCAACGGAGTGATAAAAGCGATCAGACCGATTGCCGGTAATCAGCGACAGTACCCCAAACACGCTGTTTTCGCGCAGCAGGGCCACGGTAATTTCTTCTCCGGCCTCGTAGACCCGCGACAGCTTGACGGCCCCTTTGAGCAAAAAGTAGACCCGTTCTGCCGGGTCGCCGGGGAAGAAAATTGTCTTACCCCGCTCGTAGGACTCAACCACCGGAGGAAAGGCTCCCCCAGACAGCTGACGGAAAACATTGGCGAGGGGCTTATCTTGGGTCACTACCATAACGTTCGGCTGAGAGCATCACAGAAACAACATGCACTGCATTGCCTGACTGCGAACCTGCACCACCGGTTGGGCCGACGATGTAGGGCGCTATTGGGCACCAAGCATAGAGCAGTTTTAGCAGTCCGACACATCGGATAATGCAAACGTTCCATGACTTTAGATCACTTAACCCCAACTGCTAGGGGAGAGTTTGTATAACACACTACTTTGTTGCCCTATGAGCTGAAATTAGGCTCTGGCCTATACCCGACTTTTTTGGTCGGGTATGTTTGACCCGGTATTGTTACTAGTGCTACGTTCTTGTTTACATAGTTGATTAATCCACCAGCTCATTCATCAGCCGCTCGAAACCCGCAGAGAAAGAGAACCCAGAGAAAACGCCATGACGCAGTCCCTCGAACGCTCCATCGCCACCACGCCCACGTTCTCAGCCCTCAAGTGCCGAGAGTGCGGTGAGACCTACGACCTAGGCCCCAAGCACGTGTGCGAAGACGTGTGTTTTGGCCCCCTAGAAGTGGCCTACGACTACGACGCAATTCGCCAGCGGGTTAGCCGCGAGACCATTCAGGCGGGGCCGCTGTCGATCTGGCGCTATAAAGACTTTCTGCCGGTCACGGGCGAAAACCCCATCGATGTGGGCACGGGGATGACGCCGCTGGTGCGGGCCAACCGTCTGGCCCGGCAGCTGGGGCTTAAGGAACTCTATATAAAGAATGACGCCGTCAACATGCCCACCCTGAGCTTCAAGGACCGGGTGGTGTCGGTGGCCCTGACCCGGGCGCGGGAGCTGGGCTTTACGACGGTTTCCTGCGCCAGTACGGGGAATTTGGCCAACTCTACGGCAGCGATCGCCGCCCACGCCGGCCTTGACTGCTGCGTCTTCATCCCTGCCGATTTAGAAGCCGGTAAAGTGCTAGGCACCCTGATCTATAACCCCACCGTAATGGCGGTGCAGGGCAACTACGACCAAGTCAACCGCCTGTGTTCTGAGGTGGCCAACACCCAGGGCTGGGGCTTTGTGAATATCAACCTGCGCCCCTACTATTCGGAGGGGTCTAAGACACTGGGCTACGAAGTGGCCGAGCAGCTGGGCTGGCGCTTGCCCGACCACATCGTCGCTCCCCTGGCCTCGGGTTCGCTGTTCACCAAGATCTACAAGGGCTTCCAAGAATTTGTGAAGGTGGGCCTAGTCGACGACAAGCCCGTGCGCTTCAGCGGTGCTCAGGCCGAAGGCTGCTCCCCCATTTCCCAGGCTTTCAAAGAAGGCCGCGACTTTGTCACCCCGGTGAAGCCCAACACCATCGCCAAATCGATTGCCATTGGCAACCCCGCCGACGGCATCTACGCCCTCGACATTGCCCGCAAGACTAACGGCAACATTGAAGACGTCACCGATGCCGAGATCATTGCGGGCATGAAGCTGCTGGCCGAAACTGAAGGCATCTTTACCGAAACCGCTGGCGGTACCACCATCGCGGTGCTTAAAAAGCTGGTAGAAGCCGGTAAGATTAACCCCGATGAGTCAACGGTGGTCTACATCACCGGCAACGGCCTCAAGACCCAAGAAGCCGTCCAGGGCTACATCGGCGAACCCTTCACCATTGAGCCTAAGCTCGATAGCTTTGAGCGCGCCTTGGAGCGATCGCGCACGCTGAACCGCCTAGACTGGCAGCCGGTATCGGTTTAGAGGTTCACGGTTTGCGGTGTAAGGTTCACGGGGGGGGCCGTCCTTACACCTCGCACCGTAAACCTTGTACCCTCCCATCCCTAGATTTTTTACTTCACGTTACTCACTGCTATGGCTGTAAAAGTACTCATTCCCACTCCGCTGCAAAAATTCACCAAAGATCAGGCCACCATTGAGTGTGATGGCGGCAATATTGTCGAACTGCTCGATTCTTTAGAATCCAGCTGCCCCGGCATCAAAGCCCGGCTCTGCGACGATACCGGCGAACTGCGTCGCTTCATCAATTTCTACGTCAATAGTGAAGACATTCGCTTTCTCGACGGCAAGGATACCGCCCTCGGCGATGGGGACGAGGTTAGCATTGTGCCCGCCGTTGCTGGGGGCTAAGAGTACTCCATGAAAATAACCATCCATTTACCATGGCTCTTCACCCTCACCCCTGCCCCTCTCCCTGGGGGAGAGGGGTTCTGAATCCAGCTCCCCTTCTCCCGAGGGGAGAAGGGGTTGGGGGATGAGGGCCTGGCTTGGATGCTTTTTTTTGGGATACTCTAAGGCACTTTGCCTCTAGCGTGATTTCACCCAGGCGTGAATTAACTTGGCAAAATCGCATCTAGAAACCGCAGGGGCTTGGGCCTTTGCGGTTTTTAGGTTTGGGCTGCATGAAAGCGCTGGATAAAGTCGCGCTGGGCCGCGACACTCAGGGCACCCGATCGCACCTGTTGAACGGCGGCGATCGCATCTTCAGCGCTGTAGCCCAGCTT
>JBBSKN010000142.1:0-9337 GCA_038256265.1 Phormidesmidales cyanobacterium | reverse complement strand
TACGGAGAAATAATAGGACAACACTAGCATGCTCAATCAGGACGTAAAGGACGCTGACATCGGGTTTACACACGAAGACTTTGCCGCGCTATTAGACCAGTACGACTATCACTTCAACCCAGGCGATACCGTATCTGGCACTGTGTTTAGTCTTGAGCCTAAGGGCGCCCTGATTGACATTGGTGCAAAAACCGCTGCATACTTGCCTATCCAGGAAATGTCGATCAACCGAGTTGATCACCCTGAAGAGGTGCTGCGCTCCAATGAAACCCGCGAGTTCTTTATCCTCACCGACGAAAACGAGGATGGTCAGCTGACCCTCTCCATTCGTCGCATTGAGTATATGCGCGCTTGGGAGCGGGTGCGCCAGCTTCAGCAGGAAGACGCCACTGTACGCTCTGGGGTGTTTGCCACCAACCGAGGCGGTGCTTTGGTGCGCATCGAAGGTTTGCGTGGGTTTATTCCCGGGTCTCACATCAGCACCCGCAAGCCCAAAGAAGATTTGGTTGGTGAAGATCTGCCCCTGAAATTCCTTGAGGTCGATGAAGAGCGCAACCGTCTGGTGCTCAGTCACCGTCGCGCCCTGGTGGAACGCAAGATGAACGGCTTGCAGGTGGGCGAAGTGGTGTTGGGTGCAGTGCGCGGTCTCAAGCCCTACGGTGCCTTTATCGACATCGGCGGCGTCAGCGGTCTGTTGCACATCTCTGAAATTTCCCACGACCACATTGACACGCCCCACAGCGTGCTCAACGTCAACGACGAAATCAAGGTTATGATCATTGACCTTGATGCCGAGCGCGGGCGCATTTCGCTGTCTACTAAGCAGCTTGAGCCTGAGCCGGGCGACATGGTGAAGAACCCTGACCTGGTTTACGACAAAGCTGAGGAGATGGCAGCCAAGTACCGTGAGGCTCTGCGCCGCCAGGCTGCCGAGCAGGCTGGTGAGCTGGTGGAGGAACCTGAAGAGGTCTATGTCGAAGAGGAAGTGGCCGTTGCCGTTGACTAGAATAGCCTAGTCCTGCGTTTCTCTAAATACTGCTAGCGCCTGCTCGATTACTGTTTCGGGCGGGCGCCATTTATATTGGCTGAGATTAACCCGACCCCGGCTGTCAAACTCGATGCCTTCGTCTTCAAGCATGGCCTGCTGAATGTAGTCGGTGCCGTTGCGCAGGGGAGACTGAGAGACCTCGCCCTTGGCATTGATCACCCGCTGCCAGGGCACATCGTCGGTGGTCATATCGACTCGGTAAAGGGCGTAGCCCACCAGTCGAGGTTTGCCCACTAGTCCCGCTAGCTCGGCCACCTGGCCGTAGGTGGCCACCTGACCCAGCGGAATCTGGCGAACAATGGCGTAGATGCGTTCGTAGGTGAGCATAGCTACGCTCTGTCGGTCCCGGGGTGGGGGCTGGTGAGCACCACCAGCGAAAAGTCGGCTACGGCGATCGCACTCTCGGGCCTATAGACCTCCCGATCTGGTATAAACCCGCTGGACACGTCGGTGTTGATCACCATAGACCAGCGGTCTTTCTTGACTGCCGCCGGAATCTGAAAGTCTTGGGGGTCAGACTGGGCGTTAAAAAATAGCAAAAAACTGTCGTCCGTCAGACGTTGCCCTTGGGGGGCAAAGGTCATTAACTCTTCGCCATTGAGAAAGACGGCGATCGCCTTGGCAGAGTCATCGTGCCACTGATGGTCGGTAATCTGGCTGCCGTCCGGGTTGTACCAGCCAATGTCATGGACCCCAGACCCATGGATTGCGCGCCCCTGAAACCAGTGACGACGGGAAAAGACCGGGTGCGCTTGGCGCAGCTTGATCAGCTGACTAGCGAAGGCCAGCAGATCTTGCTGGGCCGGGCCTAGATGCCAGTCAAACCACGACAGCTCGCTATCTTGGCAGTAGGTGTTGTTGTTGCCCTGTTGAGTGCGGCCCAGCTCATCGCCGCCCAGCAGCATCGGCACCCCCTGGGAAAGCAGCAACGTAGCCAGCAGATTGCGCTGCTGCTTTTGCCTGAGCGCCAGAATCTCAGCCTTCTCGGTTTCACCCTCGGCACCGCAGTTCCAGGAGCGGTTGTAGCTTTCGCCATCGCGGTTGTTTTCGTGGTTGGCCAGGTTGTGCTTTTCGTTATAGCTGACCAAATCGCGCAGGGTAAACCCGTCGTGGCAGGTGATGAAGTTGATGCTGGCGTGGGGGCGCTTGCCGTTACTCTGGTACAGGTCAGAGCTGCCGGTAATGCGATAGGCAAATTCTCCCAGGCGGCAGTCGTGATCGCGCCAAAAGTCGCGCATGGAGTCGCGGTATTTGCCATTCCACTCTGACCACAGCAGCGGGAAATTGCCCACTTGATAGCCCCCCTCCCCCAGATCCCAAGGCTCGGCAATTAGCTTTGTGATAGACAGCACCGGATCCTGGTGAATGATGTCAAAGAAAGCCGCCAGACTGTTGACCTCATACAGCTCGCGAGCCAGGGCCGAGGCCAGGTCAAAGCGAAAGCCGTCGACATGCATCTCCAACACCCAGTAGCGCAAGCTGTCCATAATCAGCTTGAGAATCTGCGGATGGCGGACGTTGAGGGAATTGCCGCAGCCGGTAAAGTCCATGTAGTAGCGGGGGGCGTCTTCGACCAGGCGGTAATAGGCAGCATTGTCGATGCCCCGCAGGCTGAGGGTTGGCCCCAGATGACTACCCTCGCCCGTGTGGTTGTAAACCACGTCTAAAATGACCTCAATGCCGGCCCGGTGCAGCGCCTTGACCATTTGCTTAAATTCATTCACCTGCCCACCGCAGGGGCCAGCGCTGCTGTAGCCGCCGTAGGGGGCAAAGTAGTTGAGCGAGTCGTAGCCCCAGTAGTTGCGCAGCCCGGTGTTGGCCAGGTGTCCGGGATAGGCGTGAAAGTGATGAACCGGCAGCAGCTCTACGGCGGTAATGCCGAGCTGAGTGAGATGGTCGATCATGGCGGGATGGCCTAGCCCGGCGTAGGTGCCCCGCAGCGCCTCGGGCACCTCGGGGTGACGCTCGGTGAGACCTTTGACGTGGGTTTCGTAGATGATGGTGCGATGCCAGGGGGTTTCAGGAGCGCGATCGCCCTCCCAGTCGAAGGCCGTATCGACCACCACCGCCTTGGGCATGAAGGGAGCGCTATCGATCTCAGAGAACGATAGATCAAGGCTTTCTAAGTTATCCGTGGACTCAATATCGTAGCTAAAGATGGCTGGGTCAAATTGCACATCGCCATCTAAAGCCCGAGCGTAGGGGTCGATCAGCAGCTTGTGAGGGTTAAACCGCTGACCGGCCTCGGGGTTGTGGGGGCCGTGCACTCGAAACCCGTAGCGCTGCGATGGTCCAACCCCGGTTAAAAAGCCGTGCCAGACGTAGTTGTCAACCTCGGTGAGAGGAACCCGAGTTTCTTGATCGTCATCGTCGAACAGACAGAGATCGACTGCCGTGGCGTTTTCTGAAAATAGGGCGAAGTTGGTGCCCGTGCCATCCCAGGTGGCCCCTAGGGGATGGGGACGACCTGGCCAGACTTGCATTCCCATGGTGAGCGCTGTTTCCTAATGACCCTAGCTGATTAATGATCGTAAAGTTTAACAAAGCTGACGCGGGGCAACATTGACCCAGGATCAATTGGGCCATAACACTGCGCCTATTTCAGGGTAGCAGCCCGGGGGGGGTGCCAATAACCATCTGGCGATCGCGGGCTGATCAAACTGAGGATCGTCCTAGGGCTGCTGATTTCTGTGACCCTGTGGGTCTGGCCCAGTCGACATGGGCTTAGCCCTAACAATGCTATCTCTCGGATTTATCACCTTTGCTCTTTCATCACCTTTTTGCTCGTCGTAGGGTGCTATTTATTGCAGTTGATGACCGCAGCCGCCGCAAAAGCGATCACCCGAGCTAACCGCCGCGCCACACTGAGTGCAGAATTTTTGTGGGCCAGCGGCGGCACTGGGAGACTGACCATCGCCCATCCCCAGGGTCATATTGCCCATGCGCATGGTCATGGGGTTGGCCGACATCTGCATATCGCCCATCTGCATGGGCGGCATGGGCGGCATCGGGGCCATCGGCGGCATGGGCTGCATTGCCGGGGCTGAGCTAGCTGTCGCCTGAATTGGCTCGCCCTGATTAGGGGACCAGGCCGTGGCGTCAGCGGCTCCAATTTGCATGCCCTGCACCTGCCAAATGAACGTTCCCTGGCCCGTGGTGCAGCGAATCAGCACGCCGCTGCTTACCCGAGTCACCTGGGGCATCTCTGTCCAGGAGCCGGTGGCTACCTGGGTGCTAGATTGCTGCTGTTGCCCCGGTTCACCGCTGGCCAGGGTAATCAGGGTATTGTTGCCGGGGTTGTCAAGATATATCTTTTGGCTGGTGCCAATATTGTACTGGTAAGGCATAGTTAGTTTTGGCAAATGTGTTGACCGTGGGCAACAGCGTGAGTTAAGCTGCGTGACCCCATAGATATGCTAGGCCAAGCCCAGGGCACTGATGATTTGAGGACAGCACGCCTTGGCAGGGGTAAGTATGCCGAGGTGAGGTGCGATCGCCGCCATGGCTAAGAAAAGCGCAGGGCTACTCATGTATCGAACCCAGAATCTGGGGCTGGAGGTGCTGCTAGTGCACTCCGGTGGTCCCTACTGGGTCAATCGCCGCTGGCAAGCTTGGACAATTCCCAAGGGGGAAATCGACCCCGGTGAAGACACCTTTGAGGCCGCCAAACGCGAATTTTTAGAAGAGACCGGGCAAGCCCCCGCCGGAGACTTTCGCCCTCTCCGGCCAGTACGCCAGGCCGGGGGCAAGCTAGTCTTTGCCTGGGCCTTTGAGGGCAACTTTAACCCCGCCAGCCTCCATAGCAATACCTTCATGCTAGAGTGGCCCCCCAACTCTGGATTGCTCAAAGAGTTTCCAGAGATTGATCAGGCCGCCTGGTTTTCTTTGAAAGAGGCTAAAAAACGCATTATCAAGGCCCAGGCCCAGTTTTTAGAGGAGCTGGCCCAGGTATTGGGGCCAGTATCCTCAGCCCAGTAAGGTTCACCGCCAGGCGGGCTATAGCTATACCTGGAGCAGGGCCTAGAGACTGGGCTTTTCTAGGTGCAGCCGCAGCCGCAGCATCACCAGGGTCTGGCCCAGGTTGAGCGGTAGAGCCGACACCCCCTCTAGGCCCGACTGTACCCACTGGTCGCCCCAGTACCACTCCTGGAACCCGTCAATACCGCCTGAGAGCACCATGTGCAGGCTGTGGTCAGTAGCCTCTTTGATCTGGTGGCGAACTTCGACGGGGCCGAGGTAGCTGTTAAAACTGAGACCGCTGTGGAGTTCATTGGGTAAACCCTGGCTAAACCGCTGGGGCCAGAGCCACCGGCAAAACTGACCAGGCTGCATCAAGCTGGTTTGAATTTGCCCCTGGGTCGCCTCTACTTCGATGCGGAGACAACTGTGCTGAAAGGTGCCAAGCATAAGGTGATGTGCCCGCAAACAACAGTCTCCAGTATGCCAAAAGAAGACCTAGGGCACAGTAAACCAAACCCCAGGCCTTGCCCCCAAGCACCAGATGCCAGATCAAGGGTCGGTAAATCACCCCAAACCTGCACCCCCTAAACCTCATACAATAATTACTAAGCAATATGAAGCAAAACTAGAGAACGCATGGTAGACCAACTTATTCGGGCCACCGCCGCCGATGGCGGTATACGAGTAGTGGGGGTAGTGACCACTAAACTAACTGAGGTAGCCCGGCAGCGTCACCAGCTGTCCTACGTGGCCACGGCAGCCCTAGGCCGTACTCTGGCCGCAGGGCTACTGCTGGCCTCGAGCATGAAACAGCCCCAGGGGCGAGTGAACATCCGCGTGCGGGGTGATGGCCCCTTAGGCGGCATTTTGGTCGATGCTGGACTTGACGGCACGGCCCGGGGCTATGTTGACAATCCTGCCGTTGAGCTGCCCCTCAATGCCCAAGGCAAGCTTGACGTGGGCGGCGCGGTGGGTCGTCAGGGCTACGTTTATGTGGTGCGCGATATGGGCTACGGATACCCCTACTCCAGCACCGTAGAGCTAGTCTCTGGTGAAATTGGTGAAGACCTGACCCACTATCTGATGAACTCTGAGCAAACTCCCTCAGCTCTGGTGCTGGGCGTGTTTGTGGGGGCCAACGGCGTCGAGGCGGCGGGCGGGCTGCTGCTGCAAATTTTGCCCCGTGCCGCTGAAGATAGCGAAATGGTGGACTTGATTGAGAGCCGCCTGGCTTCGCTAACTGGCTTTACGCCGCTGCTCAGAGCTAACAAAACCCTGCCCCAAATCTTTGACGACCTGGTGGGTGACCTGGGCCTAGAGATTTTGCCCGAAACCCAAATGGTGCAATTTAAATGCCCCTGCTCCTTTGACCGCATGCTGGGAGCACTCAAAATGCTAGGCGAAGAAGAGCTGCAAGATATGATCGAAAAAGATGACGGGGCCGAAGCCATTTGCCACTTCTGTAACGAGGTCTACCACACCAGCAGCGAGCAGCTAGCTCAGCTGATTGAGGATTTGCGAGAGGAGCGCAAGGAAGCGAAAAAGTAGAGGGCGTCCGTTTATGGCTTTTGGCTTCTGGCACTGACGGGTGGTGGGCAGTGCCTACCCTACGGCATACCAAGAGTATTGACGATCCCAAAATGCTTACGTCAATGCTGTTATTCTACAAGCCCATCAGTCGTCGGTAGGCTAGGGCTAAAGCCCCCTCATCGCCCACATTGCCGGGGAACAGCACTACGGGCAGGTCGGGGAATTGGGGATGGTCGGCGGGGGTGCGCACTGCGGAGACGCCGGGAAGAATTTGGCCGAGCAAGCGGGCCTTCCGCAGCGCTAGCCCGGTGCTGAGGGTGTCGTTGGAGGTGATGCCGCCTTTGCTGATCAGAAAGCCGATATCGGTGGGCAGGCCTTTAATAATGTCCATTAGCAGGGACGACACTTCAACGCCGAAGTCGAGTCGGGCCTGAACGTTGTCAAACGTGAGTTCCTGGCGGCTGGTGTAAACCACCGGCACCTGGCCGCTGGCGTGAGCCTCGACCACCTGCTGGAGGAGGTGGCTGAGCAAGGTTTTGTGAGTGCTGGGTGTCCCATCGCGCAGCTGGGCGACATCGACTTCAATGCCGGTGACCCCTGATTCCCGTAAAAGCTGTTCGAGCTGCTCAGTAGTTTTTTTGACGTGGGAGCCGACGATGATCGCCCCCGGTGCGCCATCTCGCACGTAGGTCTGCATGTGATCGGCATCGATGGGCTGGGGGGGCAGGGCCGCTAGGGCGGTGAGAATGCTGGCCGCGCTGCGAAACAGAAATTTTTTGCCCTGGGCGGCGGCGATCAGCAGATCTTGGGCAAACTGGTCGAGGTCGGCCTGGGTCTCGCCATCGACGGCGCAGCAGACGTTGTGCTCTAGGGCCAGCAGCCGGTCCAGAGACCCCGCGCGCATCGCGCTCAGGGTGAAGCGTTCGACCGCTTCAGGCTGGATGCGGCCAGCGGTTTTTTCGGCAGCGTAGTCGGGTAGATAGCTAGTGCTGTAGCCAAACACAGAATCTTTGGCAAACTCGGTTTCGTGGACGGGGGTGGAAACGCCATCGACCATCAGGTAGTGGATGCTGTCGCGGGTGATGCGACCGCCTTCAAAAAAGGCAGGCACGAGGAAGTGGGCATCGAAGGGGCCGAGAATATCCGCGATCGCATCGGTTTCTATCGGGTAGTGACCCCGCAGGGTCGAGTCAGAGCGGCTGACTACGAGAAAGTCTTGGATGCCTTCGAGAGCGATCGCGGCATTCAGGTTTTGGCACACCTCTCGGGTCACCTGCTCAGCGGCAGCGGCGGCCAGAGCGCGAGTGTTGGTCAACACAAAAAAAATTGGCGACGCGTCCTGCAAACCCTGGCGCAGCGTCTCGACATCCCACTGCAGCAGCAGCAGGCAGCTGTGAACCGTCTGAGAGCCGGTAGGGTCGTCGTCTAAAACAATAATCTTGGGTTGAGCCATCGGCGCCTGGCCTAGAGGGGGTTAAACAAAACTCACTATTGCCCACCGAGGGGACACTGGCCAAGCCTGGCCAAACAATCGAGTCAAACAAAAAGGGTTTCTAGAAAACTCTAGAAACCCTTTTGCTGCTTTGGTGGCGGGGCATGGATTTGAACCATGGACCTTCGGGTTATGAGCCCGACGAGCTACCAGACTGCTCTACCCCGCGTCGGTTTATATACTATAGCGCTAAATGTTCTCAGTTAACAATTAATTTTTTAGTAATGAAGAATATTGGGCCAGATCGGCGCAGGCCTAAGGGGTGAGGCCCCAGCAAACGGCTTGAGCAGTCAGCTCTCTAGCATTCTGCGGCATAGGTCGGCTAATTCTGAAACCTGACACCTAGCACCTGAAACCCATAGCAGGATTGTCATATTTCTGCCAGACAGGACTGGCGTCAGTACATCATCGGCAGATCGCCGATAACGTCTAGGCGCTTAAACTCACCGATTTTCATATAGGTCTCAGCTAGAGTATCGGCAATGGTCGGTGTGATCCAGCCGAGCTGCCGCAGAGTAAAAATAGCGGTGGCGTACTTGGCCCGCCTAGCTCCGTCAATCACCTTGATCGAAACCCCTAGCCCTTCGCCGACCTTGCCGATGCACTGAATACCCTCGGCTCCCGACTTGCTCACCAGGGCACCATGGGTGAGATTCATTAGGGTGGTGTCGAAGCTGCCAGGGCCACCCACCAGGTCGGGGTGGCTGGTCATGGCCCGCACAATGCGCTCCATATCAAGGTTGTTGCCTGACGACAGCATGGCAAACAGGACGGCCATCTGGCTGAGCTGCATAAAGTAGGTAGGAGCACCGCAGTCGTCGTGGGCGCCGATAAACTCGTCAGAGGGCATGCCCAGCAGCTCTGCAATGCGGGTCAAAATCAGCTTTTGCACCGGATGGTTGCGATCAAGGTAGCTCTCTAGTGGCCAGTTGCGCTGCTGACTGATGGCCAGCATGCCCGCGTGCTTGCCCGAGCAGTTGTGCTCTAGGCGGCTGGTTTTGCCCTCCGGGGTGGGGCAGCGCAGGGCGGTGGGGTCGAGGTCGGCCCGCCATAAAATGTGAAAGGCCTGACGGGCCTGCTCAATGCTGCCCTGGTGGGAACCGCACATGATGGCCAAGTCTCGGTCGTCGAGGCCGTAGCGCTCTAGCGCCCCAGCGGCGGTTACGGCCAGGGCCTGAAACGGCTTCAGGGCTGAGCGAATAAAGGTGCCCAGTTCGCCATTGCCCGCCACTGAGAGGGTGCGGCCACGGTTGTCGCACACGGCCACATGGGCGATGTGGTGCGACTCTGCGATGCCCTCTCGCAGC
>JBBSKN010000141.1:0-9390 GCA_038256265.1 Phormidesmidales cyanobacterium | reverse complement strand
TTGGCGGTCAGCGCCCAGGCTTGCTGACGGTGCTCTTGCCGCTGCACATAGCCGTCGAGGGCACCGCTGCGCAAAAAGCCGTTGATGAAGTTGACGTCAAACCCGGCCTGGGCGCAGAGCGATCGCAGACTCTCTACCCTGAGCTGCCCCTGCAAAAGTTCTACAAACTGCCGCTGTTTGCCCGTGAGCTGAAGCAGATCGAGCATAGCCAAGCCCCAAAACATCCCAAAAACCTCTACCAGCCTACCAATCTTCCCCCGTTCCCAAGGATGAGGATTGATGAAAAGATAGGTGCCTAGCGTTGCAAAGGCTCTCCCCATGACCGAAGACCCCTCCTCCCCCGACCCCACCCTGCCAGAAGCGCCTCTCCCGACAGAACCCACTCTGCCCGAAGGCCCCAGTTTTGGCCTCACCTTTATCTACTACTTTTGCGGCTCGGCTTTGGTCACGACGTTGTTGGCGGTCAAATCTTTGGGTATTGGCCTCGACACGGGCATCCCCAATCAGTACGGCCTGGTGGTAGGCATTGTTGGCGGGGTGTTGGGGGCGTTGGTCAACCGCAGTACCACTCTTACCCTGCCCGTCAGCAGCCAGAAAACCTTTAAGCGCGAGCTAGATGCCTCCCTAGCCGAAATGGGCTATACCGAAGATAACGACGCCGATTTGCTCGACGGCATCTCGGTCTATCGCCGGCCTTTTGTGCGGCAGCTGTTTTCGGGTCGCATCTACGTGCTAATTACTGACAAAAAGGCCCAAATCAGCAGCCGCAAGGTTCATATGGGCGGTATTAAAAAGCGGCTGGTAGCCAGCGGTATACGATAGAAGAGAGAGATTAAAGTTTTGAATTTTAGGTTTTGGGTTTTGGGTTTCAGGTTTCAGTCGTCCACACCCCATCTCCCACACACCCCTTCACCCCCTCACCCCCATGCCTCGCAAGCAAAAATACCCCCACCTGCTCGGCTCTAAATGGACGGCTCGCCAAAAGACCGAGGGCTGGCGGCACTTTCAGGTGGCCAATCGCAGGCAAGAAGGTCCCTGGGTGTTTGCCGAGCTGGTGTCCTCCTGTGATCCCACGGTGCGGCTGTGGATTAACGCCAAGCAGCTGAAGAATCGGCTGCTATGGCAGCCGGGCTGGCAGCCTCTCAATACCCTGGCCCCCGAAGGTGAGGTCGAGCGGGAGCAAGAAGAATTCTTTTGGCTAAACTAGAGGTTGAGACGGTTAAGGTCGCTACTGCTAAACCACGCCGACCTGAAACGCGTTAAAGTCAATACAGGCATAAGGTTGGCCACAGGGCAGCAGACCAGCGGCAGCAGACCAGAGGACAGAAGCTATGTGGCACGTCGTTTACATCATTGCATTTGCGGTTTTGGCCATTATGGCGATCGCAAACCTGGTCAGAAATCTCATGGTGCTCGGCGGCAATGCCCGCAACCCCCAGTCGGCTAGAAACTACAGCGGTGGCCCGCAAACTGCCAATGGTGATCGCCCCATGCCCCACCCCGAGCTGCTCGACCAAGACGGCCAGGTGATTCGCGAACCGCTGCTGGTGATGCGCTCAATCTCAGTCAAAGATGCCCGCGAGCAGCTCGATGCCCTTTACAACGGCATTCCCCTCGACGAAGCCGAAGATAGCGGCGCTGACTTTGACTCCTAGACTGTCATGACATGGCAATCTCTACATTGAGAATATCTGCATAGTCTTTTGCCATGACGCTGACTGAACAAATGCTCTCTGGCCTGCCAGGCGCCCCCCTCGCGGGACTCAAGCGGGCCGACGACTTGTGGCTGAGCTACCGCACCGGCAACCTGCCCGCAGCCCAGGTGATTCACCAGGCCGAAACCCCACTGGACTCGGTCGAGTGGGATGTGGTGATCTGCGGCGGCACCCTGGGGGTGCTGGTGGGGGCCGCGCTGGCCCAGCGGGGTTGGCGGGTGGCGATTTTAGAACGCGGCCGCTTGCAGGGAAGAGCGCAAGAGTGGAATATTTCTCGCCGCGAACTGGCGGCGCTCGTAGAGCTGGGCCTGCTGAGCGAAGCCGAGCTGGAATCTGTTATTGCCTCTGAGTACAACCCCGCCCGCATTCAGTTTGGCGAGGGCGCCCCCCTCTGGGTGAAGGACGTGCTGAATGTAGGGGTTGACCCCAGGGAGCTGCTGGAGCAGCTCAAGGCCAAGTTTCTAGCCGCCGGGGGGCAGCTGTTTGAAAACACCGCCTTTGACTCGGCTTGGGTACACCCCAACGGCGTGCTGGTAAAGGCTGAGCAACCCTTCACCACCCGGCTGCTGATCGATGCCATGGGCCACTTTTCGCCTCTGGTGCGACAGGCGCGGGGCACCGCCAAACCCGATGCCGTGTGCCTGGTGGTGGGCACCTGTGCCCAGGGCTACCCGCAGAACGACACAGGAGACTTGATCGCCTCATTTACGCCCCTGCGCCACCAGTGCCAATACTTTTGGGAGGCGTTTCCAGCCCGAGATGGGCGCACCACCTACCTGTTTACCTACATGGATGCCGACCCCCGGCGGCTGAGCCTGACCGAATTTTTTGAAGAATACTGGACGCTGCTGCCGGAATATCAAGGGGTGAACCTGGAGGATTTGCAGGTGCAGCGGGCGCTGTTTGGCTTCTTTCCCTGCTACAAAGCCAGCCCGCTGCGCTACCCCTGGGGCCGCACCCTGGCGGTGGGCGACAGCTGCGGCAGCCAGTCACCCTTGAGCTTTGGCGGCTTTGGAGCAATGATTCGCCACCTCGAGCGGCTGGTGACAGGCATTGACGAGGCGCTGGGCACTGATTGTCTCGGGGCGCAGGCGCTGGGGGCACTGCAACCCTACCAGCCCAACCTGTCGGTCACCTGGCTGTTTCAAAAATCCATGAGCGTGGGCATGGATCAAACGCTCCGTGAGCAGCAGATCAATACTATGCTGACGGCTATCTTTGCCGCCATGGCCGAGCTGGGCGAACCCACCCTCAAGCCCTTCTTGCAGGATGTGGTGCAGTTTGGGGCCCTGGCCAAGACTCTGGCGGTGACCTCGCTGAAATATCCGGGATTGGTGACAAAGATTATCCCCCAGGTGGGGGTGGGGGCGCTGGCCAGCTGGCTGGGGCACTACGGCAGCCTAGCCGGTTACAGCTTTCTAGAACCTTTGGCCCGCGCCCTCAGCCCTGTAATTGAGTCACTACCCCCAGGGCCGCGATACTATAGCCATCGGTGGCAAGATCGGCTGTTCTACGGCAGCGGCAAGGACTACGACGCTTAAATGACCAACTCTGCACTGTCCAGCGAGCACCTCTACCAAGAACTACAGCAGCCTGCGGAACAGGTCAGCCTGGCTCGGGCGGCACTCTATGTCGCCCAAGAAGACTATCCTCACCTGGTGGTAGATGAGTATTTGGCCATACTTGATCGCATGGCCGAGACCCTGCGCCAGCGGCTGCCGGGCGATCGCTACCCCCTCAAAATCATTCGCGCCATCAACGACTACCTGTTCACCGAGCTAAACTTTTGCGGCAACAGCATTGACTACTACGACCCGCGCAACAGCTTTCTCAACGAGGTGCTAGAGCGGCGGGTGGGCATTCCGATCACGCTGTCGCTGGTGTATCTAGAGCTAGCCCAGCGGGTGGGCTTCCCCATGGTGGGGGTGAGCATGCCGGGGCATTTTCTGATTCGCCCCACGGTCAGCGAAATGGATTTGTTTGTTGACCCCTTTCACCAGGGCGAAATTTTATTTGAGCAAGACTGTCGCGATCGCCTCAAGCAAATGTTTGGCGAGGCGGCCCAGCTAGAACCTCACCACCTGGCCCCAATTACCCCGGCGACCTTTTTAGTGCGGCTGCTGACCAACCTAAAGCTGATTTACCTGCGCAATCGAGATGTGCCCAAGGCGCTTGATGCAATCAATCGTATTTTGCTGATTTACCCTGAGGCGGTGGGGGAATGGCGCGATCGCGGTCTGATTCTCTACCAGCAGGGCTTGCTCGACAAGGCCCAGCTCGACCTAGAGCGCTACCTCTACCAGCACCCCGAGGCCACCGACGCCTTCGAGATTCGCCGGGTAATTGAGCAAATCGAGCGCGTGCAGGATGAACCATGACCAACACCCTCAAAGCCCCCAAGACCGAGGTTGAGACCCCGCTGCCCGACTCACCGCTGCTGCGGTTTTACCGCTCGTCGGTAGGTAAAAAGCTGATCACCGGAGCCACGGGGCTGGCCCTGGCCGCCTTTGTGCTGGCCCACATGGTGGGCAACCTGCTGCTGTTTATCAGCCGCGACGCCTACAATGCCTATGCCCGCCTGGTCGAAAACCTGGGCGTTGCCTTCTACGCCTTTGAGCTGGCGTTGCTAGCGGTGGTGCTGCTCCACGCGGCGGTTGGCATTGAGATCTTCTGGCGCAAGCGCCAGGCGCGGCCCGAGGGCTACAGCAACTACCAGTCGGCGGGCGGCACCAGCTATCAAACCCTCAGCTCACGGACGATGATCGTCACCGGCTCGGTGCTGGCGGCGTTTTTAGTGTTTCACCTGCGCGCGTTTAAGTTTGGCCCCTACTACACTACTCAACTGGGCGGCGAACCCGTGCGCGATTTGGCCCGCCTGGTAATCGAAGATTTTCACCGGCTGCCCTACGTGGTGGGCTACAGCGTCATTTTGCTGCTGCTGGGCTCGCACCTGCGTCATGGGCTGTGGAGCGCCCTGCAATCGATCGGGCTGCTAGATAGAGGGATTCGGCCTTTGGCCTACGGGGCCAGCACGGTGGTGGCTGGGGGCATTGCAATCGGCTTTTTGCTGCTGCCCTGGGCGATCTATTTTGGATTGGTGAGCTAGCAAAGATGCTCGCTGGTGCGTTACGGCCACCATCAAAGGGAATGATTTTTGGCCAGATTGATCTACGGCCTAACGGCACCCTACAAGTCGGGGATGAAACCCTTCACAGTCTGTTTTGCTGCATCAGCCCCATCAGCTTGCGCTTGCGACCGTGCTGGTTGAGCAATGTCTGGTGATAGCCAGACCAATCAGCCCCTTGACCCAGGGCATGGTAAGCCGCCTTAACGCGCTTTAGCCATTCCACCGCGCTGTCGTAGTCCTTGGCTTTGCCCTCATCCATGATTGATTCGGCGCGGGGGCGGGCATTGTCGATCACCTACTGGCTGTGGGTAGCCACCACTCGATCCATCACCCGCAGAATGATTTGGCTGTGGTAGCTGCTGAGCTTTGAGGCCACTGCGATCGCATCCTCTAACAACCCTTCCTGGAGAAAAACATCGACCTGGGCCTGCTCTCGCCCCCAGATTGAATCTGTGCGGAGGTGGTGCAGCAGCGTCTCGCGCACCGCAGGCCAGCCCGTCTCGGCTAGCGCTTCGATTTTTTGATAGTCCTGCAAAGACGGTTTGGCCTTAAACGCCAGAATGCGAGCTTCCAGGGTAGCACTGCTGTTGCCCATACCCTCCGCCAGGTCACTGGCCCAGGTGGCAAAGTCAAAAGCCACATAGGAGTTGTTATTCTCAAACCGGAGCCCCTGCAAGGCAATGTCTAAAGCTTGGGGCAGCTGGTTTTGCGATCGCAGCGTCTCGGCCAAGGCTTTAGCCTCTGACAGGGTGCTCATTTGCCGTTGGGCGATCGTCATCGCTTGGTCAACCCGCCCCAACTGCCCCAGCATGGTCAAATACTGCTGGGTCTGCCCTTCTGCCTCAGCCAGGTGCAGATAGTCTTCGTAGCGTTCCTGGCGGGCCAAAATTTTCAAACGAATCTGGCTAAACTCATCGGCCCAGTCGGGCGCTTCCCCCGACCAAGCCCCCAGTTCTGAAATATCGCCCTGCAAAACCCGCACCAGGGGCGGATAGTCCCATCCCTGCCGCAGCGCCTCTAGGGCCATGGCAAAGCTGCCCAACCTGTCCTGCCAGACTTCCAGGTTTTCTTGCCACTCTGCAATTTCGTCTTCGCTCAGGTCAGCACTCAAAAGAGCTTCAGCCCAGGCCGCATCAAAATCTACCCCCACATCCTCGGGTGTGAGGCCACAGAAGTCGTCAATTTCGTCCCAGTTGTCTACACAGCCTTCGGTAATGCCCTGTAGCACCACTAAGGCGTTGCCCCAATCCCCTTGTTCGGTAAAGGCCAGCGCATGGTCGATTAATTCGCCTATTTCAATCCCAATGGTGTCCTCATCTTGGCCATATTCCCAACCGCGTACGGCATTCCGCAAAATCTCCTTGGCCTGTCGCTTAAAAGGGGCTGGGTCAACGCTGGTTTTGCGTTTGGGAGGTGAGGCTGGGGTGGGGGCAGCCTCGGGCTGAGCCAGTTGACTGACATACAGATCAATTGACTTGATTAACTCAGGATGTGCTGCGACCAGGCGTTGCACTAACCCTTGAGTTTGTCCCAGCGATAGTCCATTTAAAAGCTGGGCCAAGGTCGGACGCTGCTCTATGGTTTCGGGTTGATGAATGCAGGTGAGCAAGGTGGCGACGATATGCTTGCACCAGCCTTCAAAGTTGTAGGGGCAGGTGCAAGCAGCCTGGATAACACCACCCCCATCAAAATCAATCGTGACCCGGTAAGGGATAACCTCATTGCCTTCGACCTCGGCCTGTAAGGTCTGCTGCCGCTGGGTGAGGGAGACCACCGCGCCAGAGCGAAAATAGCTTTCACCCCGAGCGTAAGACGGTTCGGTGGCGTGGTACTGGATGGTGGCCGGAGTGAGGTTGGGCAGGGCCATGGGAGAGAATGGGTAGGTCTGATCGCTAGCCGAGGTTGTGAGAATTATCGTACCAGCACGAACAGGTTGACAGGTCTAAAATAAGGGCACACTCTGCGCCTCATCTTCCCCACAGCCCCATGCTCGACCCTCGCATTCCCGCTGGCCTGCTCAACCAAAAATGGAGCGACTTTAAAGACCACTGCCGCCTAGTCAGCCCCAAAAATAAGGCCAAGCACACCATTTTGGTGGTCGGCACGGGGCTAGCAGGGGCTTCGGCAGCGGCCACCCTGGCGGAGCTGGGCTACAACGTCAAAAGCTTCTGCATTCAAGACTCGCCGCGCCGCGCCCACAGCATTGCCGCCCAGGGGGGCATCAACGCCACGAAGAACTACCCCAACGACGGCGACAGCGTGTGGCGGCTGTTCTACGACACCATCAAAGGTGGCGACTACCGATCGCGCGAGGCCAATGTGCATCGGCTGGCGGAGATCAGCAGCGGCATTATCGATCAGTGCGTCGCCCAGGGGGTGCCCTTTGCGCGGGAATATGGCGGTCTGCTCGACAACCGCTCCTTTGGCGGTGCCCAGGTGTCGCGCACCTTCTACGCCCAGGGGCAGACCGGGCAGCAATTACTCCTCGGGGCCTACAGCGCCATGATGCGCATGGTGCAGGCCGGGAAGATTGAGGTCTACTCGCGCCGCGAAATGCTGGAGCTGGTGGTGGCGGGCGGCAAAGCGCGGGGCATTGTGGTGCGGAACCTGGTTACCGGCGAGTTTGAGCGCTACGCCGGGGATGCGGTGCTGCTGTGTACGGGGGGCTATAGCAATGTCTACTACCTCTCGACCAATGCGAAAAACTCGAATGTGACGGCGGCCTGGCGGTGCCATCGGCGGGGGGCCTACTTTGCCAACCCCTGCTATACGCAGATTCACCCCACCTGCATTCCGGTGTCGGGCGACTATCAGTCGAAGCTGACGTTGATGAGCGAGGGGCTGCGCAACGACGGGCGGGTGTGGGTGCCGCTGGCGGCTGGGGATACGCGCCATCCCGACGACATTCCTGACGACGAGCGCGACTATTATTTGGAAACTCGCTACCCGGCCTTTGGCAACCTGGTGCCCCGCGATGTGGCCTCGCGCAATGCCAAGGCGATGACCGACGAGGGGCGCGGCGTGAGTGAAACGGGGCTGGCGGTGTATTTGGATTTTCGAGATGCCATTCATAGCCAAGGTCGCGACACCATTGCCGCCCGCTACGGCAACCTGTTTGACATGTACCAGCGGATTTCGGGGGAAAACCCCTACGAGACGCCGATGCGGATCTACCCCGCCGTGCACTACACCATGGGCGGCCTGTGGGTTGACTACCACCTGATGAGCACGATTCCGGGGCTGTTTGTGCTGGGCGAGGCGAACTTCTCTGACCACGGCGCGAACCGGCTGGGGGCCAGCGCGCTGATGCAGGGGTTGGCAGATGGCTATTTTGTGATTCCCTACACCCTGGGTGACTACATTGCGGGGCAGTCGTTCTCACCTGTGACCACCGCCGACGATGTCTTTGGGGAGGCGGAGGCCAGCGCCAAGGCCCGCATTGCCAAGCTGCTGAGCATCGGCGGCAGCAAAACCGTGATGGAGTTTCACCGCGAGCTGGGCCGGATTGTGTGGGATCAGGTGGGGATGGCGCGGAATCGGGAGGGGCTAGAGAGTGCGATCGCCCAGATCCAAGACCTACGGGCCGAGTTTTGGCAAAACCTCAAGCTCCCCGGCGAGGCCAACACTCTCAACAAAAACCTGGAGTTTGCCGGACGCGTTGCCGACTTCATGGAACTAGCCGAGCTGATGGCGCGGGACGCTTTGCAACGAGAAGAATCTTGCGGCGGGCACTTTCGCGAGGAGTACCAGACCCCCGACGGCGAGGCCAAGCGCGACGACGAGCACTATGCCTTTGTGGCAGCGTGGGAATATGCGGGAGAGGGGCGATCGCCCCAACTGCACCGCGAAAATCTCGACTTTGAGAATGTGCAGCTGACTCAGCGCAGCTATAAGTAAGTCACACAAAAGCCTCTGGAAGTATTGCTTCCAGAGGCTTTTGCCTTAGGGGACCTGCCTAGCATCCCGCGAGGATGCCGAAACAAAGGCTAGAACTAAAACAGGTTTAGTCATTTTTGTTTAATCAGAGCTTGCATCTAAAGGAGCGACCCAGATTTTGTTAGCTGTAGCTAACAAGCTTTCTGCTCTCGCTTCAATTTCTCGTTCACTCCAATTGCTTTGTTGAAGAACCCACCGATTTAGCTCTACATGAGTGTTCTCGAGCTTGAATTTCTTTTCTGCAAATGGGAGATTGCTCAGCTCCGAATTATAACTGGTTAGGGTTAGATTACCAACCGTATTAACCAAGGCTGAATGAACATCCTCTGCTTCTTCGCCTAACATATTTCTCCACTCCTGAGTGAGCGTTTGAGGAAGAATATGCTCTATCGTCGCGCTTGAAAGATCGGTAATTTCTTTGTGTTGAAAAGACTCTTCCAGGCGACAAAGAATAAAGCGAGTACTCCCTCTACCGGGGTATCAACGTAAGGCGGGACAAAGGGATATTGGGTGCAATGTATTAATGAGCACCCTGTTGAGAAGAGATAAAAGGCTCTGCGGCATTGCCCAGAGCCCGGTATCGTTACCGGTACGAATTCAAATCGGGAACGA
>JBBSKN010000140.1:0-9431 GCA_038256265.1 Phormidesmidales cyanobacterium | reverse complement strand
GGGGGCTAAGCCCGGTGAGGGGGGCCAGCTGCCCGGCAAGAAGGTGAGCCCCTACATCGCCATGCTGCGCCGCTCGAAGCCCGGGGTAGCGCTGATTTCGCCGCCGCCCCACCACGACATCTACTCGATTGAAGACCTGGCCCAGCTGATCTTTGATCTGCACCAGATCAACCCCAAGGCCGGGGTATCGGTGAAGCTGGTGTCTGAAGTTGGCATCGGCACCATTGCGGCGGGGGTGGCCAAGGCCAATGCCGACGTGATTCAAGTGTCGGGCCACGACGGTGGCACCGGGGCTTCGCCCCTGAGCTCGATCAAGCATGCCGGGGTGCCCTGGGAACTGGGCCTGACCGAAGTGCAAAAGGTGCTGATGGAAAACGAGCTGCGTGATCGCGTCACCCTGCGCGTGGACGGCGGCCTCAAAACCGGCTGGGACGTGGTCATGGGGGCGCTGATGGGAGCCGAGGAATTTGGCTTTGGCTCCATCGCCATGATTGCCGAGGGCTGCATCATGGCTCGGGTCTGCCACACCAACAACTGCCCCGTGGGCGTGGCCACCCAAAAAGAAGAGCTGCGCCAGCGGTTTACTGGGGTGCCCGAAAACGTGGTGAATTTTTTCTACTACATTGCTGAAGAGGTGCGATCGCTGCTGGCTCGCCTAGGCTACACGTCGCTGATCGACATCGTCGGTCGGGCAGACCTGCTCAAGCCTCGGGCGGGGGCAACCCTAGCTAAGACCAGCCATCTGGATCTAACTACGCTGATGAATTTGCCCGATGGGCGGGGCGATCGCAACTGGCTCAAGCACGGGGCCGTCCACAGCAATGGCCCCGTGCTTGACGACGAGATGTTGGGCGACGGCGATATTCAAACCGCCATTCAAACCCAGGGCGCGGTGGCTAAGACCTACACCGTGGTCAATACCGACCGCACGGTTGGGGCCAGGGTGGCGGGGGTGATCGCCGAAAGGTATGGCAACTCAGGCTTTGAAGGGCAGCTTAACCTCAACTTTGAGGGCACCGCTGGCCAGAGCTTTGGGGCATTCAACCTACCCGGCATGACCCTCACCCTGGTGGGCGAGTCAAACGACTACGTGGGTAAGGGCATGCACGGTGGCGAAATTGTCGTCAAGCCCCCCGCCGGCATTACCTACGACCCATCCACCAACGTGATTGTGGGCAACACCTGCCTGTACGGCGCTACGGGCGGCACCCTCTACGCCCTAGGCACCGCCGGGGAGCGCTTCGCCGTGCGCAATTCCAAAGGTCAGGCGGTAATTGAGGGCGCGGGCGATCACTGCTGTGAGTACATGACCGGCGGCGTGGTAGTGGTGCTGGGGTCAGTTGGCCGCAACGTGGGGGCGGGTATGACCGGTGGTCTAGGCTACTTCCTCGACGAAGACGGGCGATTCCCCGTGCGGGTCAACCCCGAAATCGTCAAGGTGCAGCGGGTGATTACCCCAGCTGGAGAAGCTCAGCTCAAGGCCCTGGTTGAGGCCCATCTGGCCCACACCGGCAGCCCCAAGGCCGAGAAAATCCTCGCCAACTGGAGTGAGTACCTGCCTAAGTTCTGGCAGGTGGTGCCCCCCTCTGAGGCCGATACCCCTGCGGCCAGTCCCGACGGCATCGTTGAGAAGGTGTTGAGCTCTAGCCAATCCTAGAAGTCAGGGAGTTGGGGGTTAGGAGGTTAAGGGATTCCCCCTCCCCCCTAATTCCCAACCCTACGGCGGTATCCCTGTGTGTTAAAGTAAACCTCTGGTTAATGGCCTATCGTGAACTGCGAACGCCATTGCGGGCAGAGTGTCTATTGGGGTGAGTGCGTCGTCTGCGGCCGAGCTGCCGTCAGAGAGCGCTTTTCTCAGGTTAGGGTATTCCCTTGTCTCAACTGCCAATCTTCGTTTGCTGATTACATCTGCCCTGTTGTTTGAGGTTATTTAATGTCTAAGCGTCGCAATCCTAAGAAAGAAAAAGCCCTGCGAAATCAGGCCTATGCCCGCAAGTTCCGCAAAAAGCGGACCGGTAACCAGCGCTTCTTCCGCCGCAACAACACCGGCGCTACTGATGACGACAACAACGAAGAAAATAAAGAGAACAGCGACTACTCCAACAACAACAGCGGCAACAACTCCTAGCCTGATCGCTCAAGCTGGAGGAGTCTAGTTAATCCAAAGCTTGAGCGATCAGCTTAGCGGCTTGATGACCCGAGGCGATCGCCCCCTCTGCATTTCCCCCCTTGCACCAGTCACCGCAGCCCACCAAATTTGGCAGGGCTGAAGAACTCAGCGCTGGGGAATCTAACGGTTTACTGACAAACCCGTAGCGCCAGCGGTGGACTTGCATCCACACTGGGGTCTTTAGCCACGGATCCAGGTTCTCTGCTGCGGCCTCCAGTAACTCTCGGCCAACTCGCTCTAAGTCAGAGCGATCAATATTCTCAGCAGCAAACGCTGCGCTGCTGTGCGCTACAACCACCGGTTCTTTAGAATCGGTGCGTTTGCTGCTGTCTAGGGCTACCCAGCGCAGGGTGGAGTGATGGTCGCCCGTTACTATCCAGCCGCGCAGAGTGTTTTGAGCAGAAAGACTGGTGGATTGATGGGGGCTGTAGCCTGCGATCGCGGTAATCACCGTCTCAAATTCTACGGTCTCAAGCTGCTGCCGCATCTCTCTTAGCCCCCCATGGTGCTGCGCTGCGGCATCGATCAGGGCAGCCGCCTGGGGGGCAGGGATCGCGATCACCACGGCCCTAGCGTCAATGGGGCTGAGCTGATCCGACTCAGAGGAACCCTGGCTGTCTGCACCCAGCGATTCTCCGGCAATGCGCCAGCCCTGGGGTATCGGCGTTAGGGTCGTAGCCCGCCACTGTCGGACTATGGTGAGCCCTGGGGCCAGAGCTTTGGCCACCGTACTCATGCCCTGGGGCGCGACGTAGAGCGTGCCAGGGGCCGCTACCCTCAACGCCCCATCAGCCTCTAATCGAAAGGTTTCTGGCTGCCAGGGTTGCAACACTCCAGCGGCCAACAGCGGCGGTAGGGGGCTGAGGGAGGCGTCGTTAAACGGCTCTAAATAGCGACAGCCGTGGTCGATGGCAGTGGTGCCCAGAGGATGAGTTAGACGACGAGTGGCCAAGCGACCCCCCAGCCCGCGAGACTTGTCGACCACCAGCACCCGATAGCCCGACTGATGAAGCTGTCGAGCGGTCGTGAGTCCGCTCAACCCGGCCCCAATCACCACCACATCTTCCATACCCGTTGCCCCCCAAGATAGGATGTTGGTCTGTCGCCGTTGTCCAACATCCTATCTTGGAGAATTGTGTAAAAATGTAAGACAGTTTTTAACATGGTGATGCCCAGTGGATGAGCTGCGGTCTGCCCTGGAGCTAGCAACAGACGAAGAACTTCAGGTCCTGACAGAGATGCTGTTTCGGCCCCGGTTTAACCCACTAGATTATTTGCAAAATGCTGACCCGCTGCTGGTACAGAGCGGCCCTCGGCAGCAGTGGCTTGACCGCCTAGAGCAGCGCTTTCGGTTTTTGGCGGCGGATGGGCTGACGGTGATCAATGGCCAGAGCCAGCAGGTCACCTACCGCCAGGCGTTGATCCAGGTGTGTCGCTACCTCAAGTTGCCCTACGCCGCCGCCTGGTCTACCGATGACCTAGAGGCGGAGGTTTTTCTGCACCTGCTGCGCAGTAATTTGAAGAAATTGCCCCTGGCGGAGCGCGATCGCTTTCAGCAATCCCTCACCCAGTCCATCGCCGGTTCTGCCCAGTTCGAGGCCCTGCCTCCAACTCTCCAGGCCAATCCCCTGGCGCTGCTAGCCAAAGGCAGTGGCATGGTGGCGGTGAGTGCCGTGCTGCGGCCCTGGCTGCTGCAACAAATTGCTCGGCAGATGGCGTTTCAGATCGCCCGCTACGAGGTGGCCCGCCAGGCGATGGTCAAAGGTGGGGGCACGGTGGTCGCCCAAATTCATCAGCGGTTTGCCCTGCGTATGGCCTCTCGGGGGGTAGCCGCCAGTGCCGCCCGCTACGGCGCGACCAAGGCTGTTTTCTCGGTGCTAGGGCCAGCGCTATGGGGTTGGTTTCTGGCCGACCTGGGCTGGCGAGCGGTGGCCACCAACCACAGCCGGGTAATTCCGGTGGTGTTCACCCTGGCTCAGATTCGTCTGACCCGGTCAGCTGAAGCTTGGGAACTGGCCCCAGGGTAAGCCCGCTGTGGCCCGTTCCTGATCGCCGATTGTTCTGCCCGTGGGATGCTATGCCTGACGTCAACCCCAGACCCAAAACCCACTATGACCAACTGGGGGTGAAGCCCACCGCTAGCCCCCAGCAGATTCGCCGCGCCTTTCGCGATCTGAGCAAGCTCTATCACCCCGACACCACAGACTTGCCTGCGCCTGAGGCCACCGAGAAATTTCAGCAGCTGAATGATGCCTACGCCATTCTCAGCAGCCCTGATCGCCGCTGGACCTACGATCAGCAGGTGGGCTACTCTCGGATCTCGGTGATGCAGCCGTTAGAATCGCTTAGCCGCCCGACTCCCCCCCAGCGGCGCGAGCCCGCGAACATGTATCTTGACCCTACTGATCGCCCCCTGTCGGCGGGGGAAATTTTTGCCCTGTTTATTTTGGGGCTGACCTTTGTGGCCTGCTTGGCCTTGGTCGTTACGGTAAGTCTTACCCGAGGTGAGTACGCCGTCGGTTCAGAGCTTAGCCCGGAGTATGCTGAAGGGGCGATCGCACCAGCTCCGGCCCCAGATCTAGAGCCTGCTTTACCCGAAATCATGCGTGATACCTCCTCCCTAGTCGCGCCGGATCTGCCGCCGCGCCCCATCCCGCGACCATCTGCGGCTCCCACCTGGCTGTAGCGATTTGATCATAAACCTCATCCAAGTCTAGACCTGGGGTTCTGCCTAGGGGAAAACTCCTGATTCCGACCTGAACTTGGCACAGCAACGCGTTCTACTGCTTCCCTAACTCTTAATAACTCCTATGGCTCTTCCTTCTGCGACTACGCCCCTCTATAACCATCCCTTGCCCGATATCGAAGCCTGGCTGTCGCACCAGGGCTGTACCCAAGACAGCGGTGAATTGCAGTGCTGGCGCATTGTGCAGCCTCTCTGGGAAGCTGAAATTGTGCTGGAGGCCGACTGCATTGTGGTGCGCTACATCAATGCTGGTTCCGATGGCAAAGACGTACAGCGAGTCTTTAAATACTCCCTCAGCCGCCAAGATTTAGAAGAGGCAATTTTCTCTGGCCCCTAGGGCTACGCGCTGGCGAAAGCATCGGTGGGCCTCTGGCGGGCCAAGCCGGATTGCTCTGCCAGAATTAACCTGCCAAACATAAACCCTAGGGACATTGGCTATTAACCAAATACCCTAGGGTTTGTGCGCTTTATGCGGATGAAAGGACTTGAACCTTCACGTCCGAAGACACTAGAACCTAAATCTAGCGCGTCTACCAATTCCGCCACATCCGCGTTCAGTGCTATAGCATAGCAAACAACCTAGGACTGTGGGAATATCCTTGCCGCCTTTTTATCTAGACATCTCCATAATCAGACCGCGACCTAGGCGTTGAGCTGAGCTACGAGGGTAGAGGGTAGATGGCTGGGGTGGTATTGCCGTTGAGATTACCAGTGCTTAAACCCGCTTTCGTGCAGCGCCGCGTCTTCTAGGATAGTTTGCGGGGACTGGCCGGTGAGTCAAAACAGCAAAGCCCTCTTCTCTGGCTCCACATAAACCTCGCCCCATCGTCCTGTGGGTTAAGACATCAAAAAACCCTGTAGCGGATCTCATGCCAAATCCTGTTTGTTTACCCCCAATTCTTCTGGGCGAATGTGATCAAGCTTACCGCTGCACCCTTTGAAACTGCGGCGGTGCTGGGGGGTTGGCCCTAGGGTTTGCAGAGCCTGGCGATGGGCAGCGCTGCCGTAGCCCTTGTTGCGGGCTAGATGGTAGCCGGGGTAACGGCGGTCGAGGCGTGCGATCAGGCGATCGCGCCATACCTTGGCCAAAATGCTGGCGGCGGCAATCTCGGTATGAATGCGATCGCCCTGCACCACCGTCCGCTGGGGTATTTCTAGCCTGGCGATGGGCTGATTGCCGTCGATTAGGCAGAGGTCGGGGGCAATTGCCAGCCGCCGCACCGCTCGATGCATAGCCAACAGGCTGGCGTGCAAAATGTTGAGTCGATCAATGTCGTGCACTGTCCCTAGCCCCAGGGCATAGTCGGCGGCCAGGGTTTGAATAGGAATCACCAGGCTCTCGCGGCGGGCGGCGCTCAGCCGTTTGCTGTCGGTGACGCCTAGGGCCTCAAGCTGCTGGTTAGCCTGGGGCGACAGCACCACCGCTGCGGCCACCACCGGGCCAAACAGGCAGCCACGCCCTACCTCGTCTACCCCTGCCGTTCTAACGGCCAGATTAGTGTCAGAGCCGATCTTGATCAGCCCTGGGCTACTCGTCACCGTCGCCATTGGCGGAGGAGCGACGGCGACGGCGACGGCGAGTAGTTGTGGAGTCAGCCGCTACTTCAGCCGCTGACTCCGCTGGTTCTGTGATAGTTGAGGGTGCCTCCACTGGCGCTGGCGCAGCCACGGCCTCTGGTGCAGCAACGACCTCGGTTGCGGCTTCCGCCTCCTGGTCTTTGGCGCGGGCCGCGCGGGTGCGCACGGTGCGGCTGACCTTGGGAGCCTCTTCGGGCTCGGCAACGGCGATCGCCGCTGCCGCCACCGGCACCTCGGGCGGCGCTTCTGCAGGGGTGACCGAAATAATCTCCGGTGGAGCCTGCCCAGGCAGAACTACTGACACCACGGCATTGCGGGGGTCAGATACCTCTTGAGTAGACAAAAGCATGGGTGAGATACCCATCATGGCGTAGATACGCTGCTCGTCAGCGGTCATTTCTACCGTAATGGTTTGGGGCGGCGTCGATGGTTTGCGCCCCCGAGACCCATCGCCCTGAGGCTCGCTTCGGCCTGCGGAACGTCCCCGCCCTCCAGTCTTATCGTCTTCGGCCTTACTGACCAACACGGGGAGGGTAGATTCGACCGGTTCTTTTGTTTCGGATGTCTCTGCCCCGTTGTCTTTGGCAACTGGAGCCTCTTTGCCGTTGCTGCGCGCGGGTAGGGGGTCGCGGCGGCGGCGGCGGCGATTATTGCCGCGACCAGATTTGTCCTGATAGCTGGGATGGTTCATCAAATCCAGCTCTTGCAGGTCGGGGCTACCGTCTAAACCATCGTTATCGGCCAGGGGGGGAGCTAGCTGGGGAGCCGCGCTGCTGCTCGAAATAACGGTGCGGGGGGCCTCGTTACCATTGTCTGTGGGGGCTTCGCCGGGCAGATGTACCAAATGTCCCAAACCGCCGCAGGTGGGGCAGGGACGACCAAACAGCTCGTAGATGTTCTGACCCTGGCGTTTGCGGGTCAGCTCTACCAGTCCCAGTTCAGACAGCTGGGAAATTTGGGGCCGGGCTTTGTCGGAACGCAGCGCCTTGGTGAAATGCTCTAGCACTTGCAGCTTGTCGCGCCGCGTATCCATATCGATGAAGTCGACCACGATCACGCCGGCAATGTTGCGCAGCCGTAGCTGGCGAGCAATTTCGACGGCGGCTTCGCAGTTCGTCCACAGCACGGTTTCGCGGGCGGTGGCGGAGCGGGTGAAGGAGCCGGAGTTGACGTCAACCACTGTCAGCGCCTCGGTGCGCTCAATGATGATGTAGCCGCCAGAGGGCAGGTCTACCCTGGGCTTGAGGGCTTCACGAATGGCGGCGTTGACCCGGAAATATTCGAGGATCGGGGTGCGATCACGGTGGTGGTCAATCAACACCCCAGCGGGCACGTGGCCGTCACTCCAGTTGGACAGGTGCTGCTTGACCCGCTTCATGCCGGTGGCCGAGTCGGTGACAATGCGGTTGACATCGGCATTGTAGGCGTCGCGCAGCACCCGCTGAATGAAGTCGTCGTCGCGGTTAAGCAGGGCAGGGGCGCGGGTGTTCATCGCCTGCTGCTGAATGCTTTCCCACTGCTTTTGCAGGGTTTCGAGGTCTTCAATGATGGCATTTTCGCTGATGCCCTCGGCCTCGGTGCGCACCAGCAGGCCCATGCCGGCGGGCTTGATCAAAATGGCCAAGGCCCGCAGTCGGTTGCGATCGCCCTCGCTGCGAATGCGGCGTGACAGGTTGACCCCGCGCCCAGAGGGCATCAGCACCAGGTAGCGACCCGGCAGGCTAACGTTGCCTGTCAGCCGAGGCCCTTTGTTGCCGGTCGGCTCTTTCATGATCTGCACCAGTACCTTCTGCTGGGGCACTACCAATTCGGTGATCGACCCGGCGCTGCGCTTGAGCTTCAGCGGCCCCAGATCGGTGACGTGCATAAAACCGTTGCGCTCGCTGTCACCAATATTGACAAAGGCCGCATCGATGCCAGGCAGCACGTTTTCGACTGTACCTAAATAAATGTCGCTAACCTGATGGCTACCGGTGGCCACAATTAGCTCTTGAATCTGATCTTCAGAAAAAACCGCCGCGATCCGATTCTGCTCAGCAATAACAATCTGCTTCGGCATCCAAATTCCTCATACGACGCTCACCAGGGCGAATAAAAATCTGCTTTTCCTGCCCTGGGTGATATGGCCATTCACCGGCCACGTCAGCACTCGGGCTGCCGGAAAATTCGTTTGCAAAGGCCTTGCAATAGAACCTACCGCGATATCGCGATCAGCTCCTGCTTCCTAAGGGCATGCACAGATTACCTAACTCGCTGGGCAACTCTGGGAATTCTTGTTCGTACTGGATCTCGTTTGCGCTAGATCTGCTTGGGATAAACCGCACAAGCTGAACAAAAATTCTGACAGAAGCCTTAGCGCTAAGGATGTGTAGCTGCTTAAGACACTTGCTATGTACCTTTGCTCAGGTACATCAGCTCCTGCTGACAGCATTATAGCGTCAAGCTGGAGCAGCAACATAATATTGCGTATCTTTCTACCACAGGTGAGCCAAAATCGCACCCGTAATGGTGAATTTTATGGTCTAGACCAGCCTTTATACCAAAAAGGGAGAGGAGGTTGCGATCGCAACCTCCTCCCCCTAACTACCGCTACAACGCGGCCTTAGAGCACTGATCTAGAACAATGACTTAGGAAGCCGAAGCCGCCGTAGCTCGGGTGCGGGTACGCCGCTCAGGCACCGCCGCCTGAGCCACGGGTTCAGCCTGAGGCTCAGGCTCAGTTTTGGGCTGGGGTTCAGTTTTGGGCTTAGACTCGGCCTTGGGCTTCACCTGGGCCTTGGGCCTCGGCTCGGCTTGGGGCTGCGCCTGGATGGCGCCTTCGACACCGGCCCCTTGAATCAGCAGAATCAGCATGGGGTCGCGCTTGTCTAACTCGCGCCGCACCAGGCGGCGCAGATCTTGGTCGAGGGCGACCTTGAGGGCGTCGAGGTCAAGGGC
>JBBSKN010000139.1:0-9606 GCA_038256265.1 Phormidesmidales cyanobacterium | reverse complement strand
CATCGTTCCCGATTTGAATTCGTACCGGTAACGATACCGGGCTCTGGGCAATGCCGCAGAGCCTTTTATCTCTTCTCAACAGGGTGCTCATTAATACATTGCACCCAATATCCCTTTGTCCCGCCTTACGTTGATACCCGTGTTGGGTTTGGGGTTTCGGGTTTCGGGTTTCGGGCTGACACCCAACACCCAACACCCAATACCTAACACCTGATACCTGATACCCCCCCTATCAAATCTCCCCCGCAAACTTCAGCATCCGCTCGTAAAGGCTATAGCTGACCCGAAAGCCTGCCTGCTCTACCAGGCCATCCATCACCCGCCGCACACTGGGGATGTGCCCCTTTTGTTTGGCGGCGATCAGAATGCCAAAAATGCCGATTACCGACAGCCCCAGGTCTTGGGCTACCCGCCGCCCTAGGCGCTCGTTGATCAGCAGTTCGTCGGCCTTGAGCTGAAGGGCCAGGGCGATCGCATGGGTTTCGCCGGGGTCGAGCCGTTTGCTCTGCTGTCGGGCCTCGGCGATCGCCAGCTCCGTGGGCGATCGCACCAAGATCCAGTCTAAGCTCAGCACCGCTTGCAGCCGGGCGCTTTTGGCTGTGGCTAGCTCCCTGGCCACCACCTCGGGCACCACCACGGTGCCGTAGATCGCCTGAAGAATCCAGAGGTAGTCAATGGCGGCCAGACTGCCCAGCGGTGAGGCATCACTCACAACGATCATAGCCAACCCCGATTGCGCAAATTTTTTAGGTCTTCTTCAAACTCAGGCACATCGTAATGTACGCAGACACCGCGACTGCCCATGATTTTTTGAAACTCCATCAGGTGGAGGCCGGCGACTTGACTGGCGATCGCTAAGGTGACCAGCTCTTGCTCAAACAGGGCAATGGCAATCTCTCGCAGCCAGTCGGCTCTAGAGAACGCCGCCACCTGGGCCAGCTCATCGGGAATGTCGAGAAAAATTTGCATAGGGGATAGTGGCCACAACGGGTGCCTTTTATTAAAACCCATTAGAGAATTGGGCTAATTGTGGCACGGGGGGTGCAGTTCTTAAAACGGGTTTACGGACGGGCTGCGATCGCTAAACTAGAAGAAACCCAGCGAGGCAGAAACCCGATGGCGCAGTGGCCGTTGACAGAGGCGCAAAGTAACTTGCAGCACCTGATTGATCAAGTAACCCAGTCTCACCAGCCAATTGTGATTGCTGGGGCTGAGAGCAATGCTGTGCTGCTGTCTGAAGCAGACTGGGCCAGCATTCAAGAAACGCTCTATTTACTCTCTGTGCCCGGCATGCGGGAGTCGATTAAAGCAGGTATGTCCACCCCAACTGACGCCTGCGATGGAGAGCTTGACTGGTGAGTTGGCGGCTAGTGTTCACAAAACAAGCTCAAAAAGATGCCAAAAAGCTGGCTGCTAGCAATCTTAAACAAAAGGCCCAGAGCCTCCTCAATGTGCTTCAAGCTGATCCGTTTCAAAATCCGCCGCCCTACGAAAAACTGGTAGGAGACTTGGCTGGAGCCTATTCTCGACGCATCAATATTCAGCATCGGCTGGTTTATGAAGTAATTGAAGATGAGCACACAGTCAAAATTCTGCGGATGTGGACTCATTATGAGTAAATTGCGATCGCCCCTTAGGAAATTTCTAGGAAAGAGTTCCCCTGTGCGTAGGATGGGCAAAGGGCCTTGACCGTGCCCATCATTAGGCATTCGTTCCGATGGGCACGCAAGTTTTGCCCATCCTACGCGGGTATGTGCTTATCCAGAAATCACCTAAATACCCTGTCATACTAGATACCAGCGCCCTTAGCTCTGGAGTGGCTCGCCATGGCAGTGACCCTGACTCGCTGGACAGTGGACGACTATCACCGCATGATTGAGGCTGGGTTGTTCGTCAACCGGCGGGTAGAACTTTTGAATGGGCTGGTTGTTGAAATGGCTCCCGAAGGCCCTGATCACGCTGACCTTTCAACCGATGCCGATGAGCTGTTCGTAGAGCAAGCGCGAGGGCGGTATCGAGTCCGCGTTGCCAAGCCCATAACTATAGCCGCAACGGGCAGTGAGCCTGAACCTGATATTGCTTTAGTTAAACGTAAGTCTTACCGCCAGGGGCACCCAGCGCCAGCGGATGTGTATCTAATCATTGAATTCTCAAATACAACTCTAGCCAAAGATACTAACGAAAAGCGCCAAGTCTATGCGGCGGCGGGCATTCAAGATTATTGGGTAGCCAATCTTAAGGGTGGAGAACTCATCATTTACCGTCAACCGATCAATGGCGATTATCAGATTGAGCAGCGCCTGCGTCAGGGGGCAGTAGCGCCGCTCGCTTTTCCCGATATTACTGTAGCGGTTGACTCACTGATCTAGAGCGATCCTAGCTCTAAAAATTCTTGCGTGTGCTGCCAAATCTCTGGCTCTACATTGGTTAGGGCGTGGTCGCTGGGGAGTTCGACCAGGCGCACCCAGGGGCGAGGGGCAGCGTAGGCGCGGCTGGCTTCTATAGATATGGTCTCGTCTTTGGTGCCGTGGAGAATCAGGGTGGGGATGTTGGCCCGCAGGTCTTCGTCTCTGTAGCCCTGGGCGTCGGCGATGAAGCGGTAGTCGAGGGGAATTTGCCGCTGCTGGGTGTAGTGGTAGACCGAGAGGGTGCCCTCGATGCGCCAGGCGGCAAGGGCCTCGGGGCCGAGGCGGGGCAGCCACTGCTTGAGGAAGTCAAAGGCGGGGGCCAGCAGCACCAGTTTCTCAATGCGTTCGGTGAGGCTGATTTGCTGGGCGACCCAGGCGGCGGTGAGGCCCCCCAGGCTAGAGCCAATCAGCACCGTGGGTTGATCCTGAGACAACATCAGAGCGCTGACCTGCTGAATCTGGCGACTGAGGGTGAGGCGGGCAAAGTCACCCTGGTTGAGGTCGGGGATCAGCAGAGGAATGCCCAGAGCGGCAAGGCGGCTTTTCATGGCCTGGGCTTTGGCCGACTGGGGGCTCGAGGCGAAGCCGTGGAGGTAGAGGTATTGGGGCATGGGGGTTTTGGGTTTTGGGTTTTGGGTTTTGGGTTTTGAGTGGAGGAGGTGGGTGCGTAGGGGCAGACCCATGTGTCTGCCCTGGGGTGTGTGATGGATGGGGGTGTGAACGGGTAAGGCGTAGGGCGTAGGGGCAAACGGTTGTTTGCCCGCACAGGGTATCGGCCCCAAGCCAGAGTTGGGCGGGTTGGGTATTGATGAGTTGGCAGAAAGCAAGCGGGGAGGGGTTGGCCCCTGGGGGTATGATATTGAATCGGTGCGCTTCCCAGGCTGGTTGGTGGGCAGTGCCCACCCTACGGTAAATACATTTCTCCAACGCTATGACTTCGACCTATCGCATTACCCTGCTGCCCGGTGACGGCATTGGCCCTGAGATTATGGCGGTGGCGGTGGATGTGCTCAAAACCGTGGGTGGCCAGATGGATCTGGCCTTTGAGTTTGAGGAGGCGCTGATCGGCGGGGCGGCGATTGATGAAACCGGGGAGCCGCTGCCGGAGGCGACGCTGACAACCTGTAAGGCCAGCGATGCGGTGCTGCTGGCGGCGATCGGCGGGTATAAGTGGGATGCGCTGCCCCGGCACCAGCGGCCAGAAACGGGGCTGCTGGGTCTAAGGGCGGGGTTAGAACTCTTCGCTAACCTGCGTCCGGCGACTATTTTGCCCCAGCTGATCGACGCGTCTTCGCTGAAGCGGGAGGTGGTGGAGGGCGTAGACATTATGGTGGTGCGCGAACTAACGGGCGGCATTTATTTTGGCAGCCCCAAGGGGGTGTTTGAGACGGAGACGGGGCAAAAACGGGGGGTCAACACCATGGCCTACACCGATAGCGAGATTGATCGCATTGGCAAAGTTGCCTTTGAGACGGCCCAAAAGCGCCGGGGCCAGCTGTGCTCGGTGGACAAGGCCAACGTACTGGAGGTGTCGCAGCTGTGGCGCGATCGCATCACCGCCCTCTCTGCCGACTACCCCGATGTCGCGCTGACCCATATGTATGTCGACAACGCCGCCATGCAGCTGATCCGCTGGCCCAAGCAGTTTGACACCATCGTCACCGGCAACCTGTTCGGCGACATTCTCTCCGACGCGGCGGCGATGCTCACCGGCAGCATTGGCATGCTGCCCTCGGCCAGCCTGGGGGCCAGCGGGCCTGGGGTCTATGAACCCGTCCACGGGTCGGCCCCCGACATCGCTGGGCAAGACAAGGCCAACCCCCTGGCCCAGGTGCTGAGCGCCGCCATGATGCTGCGCTACGCTCTCGATCAACCCGTCGCTGCCGATCGCATTGAGCAAGCTGTAACCAAAGTCCTCGATCAGGGTTATCGAACTGGCGATATCATGGCGGCAACTATGACCCAGGTGGGGTGCAAAGCCATGGGCGAAGCTCTGCTGCGCGCCCTAGCGTAAAGTTCTTTCTAAAAGGCCAGCGAGAGTTTGTTGCCCCCGGAAAGATCGATTAAAGTCTTGTCCATAAGCACACAGGTGAGCCGTGTACGGTCTACAGCAACCCCCTTCTTCCAGCCTTCTCCCTGGCCAGCTACCGGAGGTACCCCCCCTGCCCTCGGCGCTCAACCCGGCCTTGCTAAAGTCGGCCCGACAAATTTACCGCACCTACTATGAGGTGCACCCTGAAGATGTGCAGCGCCCCATCGGCATTGCCATTAGCACCAAGACCCATCGCGGCAAGCTAATTTTTGGAGATCGCCCGGTGCTGCTGCCCAACGAGTGCTTTGTGCCCATCAGCCAGATTGAGCCAGGGCTGCACTAGCTTGGCAATAAAGTAGGAGGTCAGGCAGCTTGCCCGTGCAGGCGAGCCGCCTGACCTACAGATTTTTGCGATTTACACTGCAATGCTATGGACTGACACGATCGCTCTGATGAGATCCTCTGGGTCCACAGGTTTGGCCAGATGGCGCTGAAAACCGGCGACGATCGCCCGTTCTCGCTCTACCTCACTCACATAGGCCGTCAGCGCGATCGCAGGAATTTGCCCGCCGGCCTCTGCACCCAGTGATCGCACCTGCTGAATCAACCAATAGCCGTCTTGTTCTGGCATGCCAATATCGCAAATCAGCACGTCGTACCGATTGGGGTTGTCATTCAGCGCGGCTAGAGCTTCGCTAGCAGAGGCCACGGCTAGCACATTAGCCCCATAACTTTCGAGCACAAAATCGAATAGCTCAAGGGTATCAACTTCGTCATCGACGGCCAAAATTTGCAGGCCCTTTGCCAGCGCCACCGGCTCGCTCGAAGGCTCGAAGGCAGGCGGCTCACCGGATGGCGGTACTTGCGATGGCTCGCTCAGAGGCAACCTGACGATGAACGTCGCACCTTGACCTTCGCCGGGGCTGGTGGCTTGCATGGTGCCGCCGTGCAGCTCTACCAGGTGCTGGGCGATCGCCAGCCCCAAGCCCAGACCGGCCTTTGCTTTGGTGCTGCTAGAGTCGCCCTGGCGGAAGCGCTCAAAAACATGCGGCAATAGGTCGGCGGCAATGCCCTGCCCGCTGTCAGTAACTTTGATTTGAGCCTGCCCCTGCACCCGCTCTAGGGTGATGTCAATGCGGCCGTGGGGCGGGGTAAACTTAATGGCGTTGGATAGCAAATTCCAAAACACCTGCTGCAATCGGTCGGCATCACCGAAGGCCATTTCAGCATCTAGCTGAGCCATGATTTCGATATCTTTGGCCTCGGCGGAGAGTCGAACAGTCTCGATCGCCGCCTGCACCACTGAGCGCAGATCGAGGGTAGTCGGGCGTAGCGTCAGCCTGCCGCTAACAATCCGAGAGGTGTCTAAAATATCTTCAATCAGCTGAGATTGCGCCCTGGCATTGCGCTCAATCGTCTCTAAAGCACGGGCAACCGTCTTTTCACTGTGGGTGTGAGCGCGGAGCTGCTGGGCCCAGCCGAGTATGGCGTTGAGCGGGTTGCGCAGCTCGTGGGAAAGGTTTGAGAGAAACTCATCTTTGGCCAGGTTGGCGGTTTCTGCCTGCTGGCGGGCGGCCTGTTCTTGGGAGAGCAGCTGTGATCGCTCGGTTTCAAACTGCTGGCGCTCGGTAATGTCTTCGATGGCGAGCAAAACCATGGTCGTGTTGTCGCGCTGTAGCTTGCAGGCATTGAGCAGCAGCGTTTTTTGCCCAATTTGCTCAGACCAATAATCCATCTCAAAGTTTTGCAGCTGGCTATCGTTGCTGAGCACGCCTTCTAAGTGCGATCGCAGCTGGGGAATGTCCCACCGCCCACGGCTGAGCTCAAACAGGGCAGATCGCACCACCTCTGATGCTGAAACCTGAAACATTTCGAGGAACGAGCGGTTAACTGTGTCCACCCGCAGCGCAGCATCTAGCACGACTAACGGAGTTTGCACCGTCTCGACGATTGCCTCTGCATAGTCACGAGCCGCCTCTGAGATAGCAGCCTGATGTTTGAGCGCGTCGATGTCGAGAAAGACCATGGTCAATCCGTCGATCCGGTTTTCTGTCGTGCGGTAGGGCCGAATTCGCAGAGAATACCAGTGGCCTGCCTGGGTTTGAATCTCTTGTTCTTTGGTGTTGAGCGTCTCTAGCACTTCTAACGCCATAGACTTTAGGTCAGCCACCTCAAAATCGCTGCGCAGGTCGCTAAACCGGCGTCCGACATCGCTGGGAATGTAGTTAAACAGGCGCTGCGCTGTGGGGGTAAGACGGCGAATTTGCAGCTCGTTGTTGAGCATTAAGATCGGCACGCTGATGCTGTCAACAAAGTTGTTGAGGTCACTGTTGTCTCGATTTTGCTGCCGGTTGCGGCTGCGAAGTTCGTCGTTGGTGGTCGAGAGTTCTTCGTTGGTGGCCTGAATCTCTTCCTTGGCCGTTTGAAGCTCTTCGTTGGTGCTCCGCAACTCCTCATTGCTCGACAAAATCTCTTCATTGGCCACGCGCAGGCTTTGGTTGAGATAGCTGTGTTCTTGAATCACCGCCTGCAAATGGGCCTGGGCCGAAAGTTCTCGCTGGGTGGCGGCGGCCAGGGCTTGACGAAGCTGCAATATTTCGCGCTCTCGGTCTTCTGGTGTCTGAGGTTCAGCCGATGTCGCCGGGCTGACCGGCGGCAAAACCGCTTCAAAGACCACCAAAAAATTAGCCGCGAATGCAGTGGTCGGCTGGAAGGGAATCACTTCTAGGTTGAAGCGAGCTGAGCTCTCACTGGGTTCTATCGAAACCTGTTCTTGCCGCACCGCAATATTTTGCGTTTGCGCCTGGTAAATGGCGGTGCGCAGGGGCAGCTTTAACCCTTCGCGAGCCATCAGCAGCAGGTTTAGGTCAGTGGTGCCGGTGGGGAGCTTTAGATAGGGGTCGGTGTCGCCGCGCAGGTGAAGAATCTGCATCTGATCGTTGACAATCACCGACACTGGCGCGTAGCGAGCGGCGATCAGCTGGTCAACTTCTCGCACCAAATCAAAATTATTGGTGATGGTTTCAATCACCCGCTCCTGACCCTCGCCGCCGACAACGGGGTAAGCACTGGGGGTAAACGAAAACAGAGGCCGAGTCAAGGTCGGCTTGCGGGCGTAAATTTTGGCAGATTCGTGGATTGATCTAAATAAGTCTGAGGCCGACTGGACGCTTTCGGATGCACCCAGCATGAGAAAGCCGTTGGAGTTGAGACTGTGGTGAAAGAGATGGCTGATGCGCTCTTGCAGCGTATTTGACAAATAAATCAGCACGTTGCGACAGCTAACCAGGTCAAGGTTAGAAAACGGCGGGTCGCTGCCCAAATTGTGCCGCGCAAAGATACAGAGCCGACGGATAGCGCTGCTAATTTGGTAGCCTCCGTTTGACAGCGGCAAGAAGAAGCGGTTGAGCCGCTCGGGTGAAACGCCTTCTATTTGGCTTTCTGTGTAAAAGCCGGCTCTGGCTTTGGCGATCGCAGCTTCGCTGATGTCGGTGGCAAAAATCTGAGTCGGCGGCATGGTGGCGTGATCGCCAAAAAACTCCAGTAGGCACATGGCGATCGAGTAAACCTCTTCACCCGTTGAGCACCCCGCCACCCAGATGCGAATCGGAGTATCTGTGGTCTTGTCTTGGCTAATCGTCGGCAAAACCTGGGCCTTGAGCTGCTCAAAGGTGCCTGGGTCACGGAAGAAACTCGTGACGTGGATCAAAATTTCTTCGTACAGAGCCTGAACTTCAGCCGGGTGCGCTTGCAGGTATTGAGCATAGTCCTCTAGGCTTTCAAATTTATACAACAGCATCCGCCGCTGCATGCGGCGGTCAATCGTCGTAGATTTGTAGAGCGTAAAGTCAACGCCCGCCGTTGTGCGCAGCAGCGCAAAAATGGTCTCTAGGGCATTGCCCGCCTCGGGCTGCTCTTTCACCACCTGAAACGGCACTGAGCTACCCCACAGCGGGCTGCGGCTGATGCTGACCAACTGTGCGGCGATCGCCTCAGGCGGCAGCACAAAATCAACGTATCCGGTTGCTATAGCCGTATTGGGCATACTGTCAAACTGTGCGGTGGCTTCGCACTGGGCAAAGGTCACGCCGCCCGCTACCTTAATCGCTTTTATCCCCTGAGAGCCGTCGCCATCCATGCCCGATAAAACAACGGCGATCGCCTTATTGCCCCAGTCCGCCGCCAAAGACTCAAAAAACACATCCCCCGTCAGATATTTGCCCAAGATTTTCTGACGCTCACCCAAATGAAACAATCCACTTGCCAGCGTCATCTGGGCGTTGGGCGGAATCACGTAGATTTGGTTGGGCTCGACCGCCATCCGGTCTTCTACCTGAGAGACAGGCATTGGGGTTATCCTGCCTAAAATCTCAGCTAGCTGGCTCTTATAATCGGGAGATAAATGTTGAACCAGCACAAATGCCATGCCCGTATCGGCTGGCAAATGGCGGATCAAGCCTGAGAATGCCTCTAGTCCACCTGCGGAAGCAGCAATCCCTACGACTGGAAAAGGGGCGTCGGTTCTGACTAAAGGCTTTGCATTCATAAGGCCAGAAATGATCGCACTAAGTAAAATTTTCTGAGGATGAGTAAGAAATAATACAGATAAGTACCAAAGCTAACCCCGGCGGTGCGTTGGGCTTCGCCACAACACACCCTACAGCAGTGGATAATTAGGGCTACCTACTTACACTGCATTTGCAGAATTAAGTATTTTCTGAAGCACTGTATTTACCATTGTGCCTATTCTCTCCCAACACAAACTGTATAGGTCAAGAAATTTCAACACATCTGCCCTGTGACCAAACTTAGGCTGTTTCTCGATCAAGCACGTCTTTGCAGCGGACAAGCAACCCTTTGCCCCTGCGGTCGGAGGTTGCCCCCAGGTAGGGGCGCAGGGCCTGCGCCCTTGGGAGACATCTAACCCGCAACCCCGCAACACCATTCATCGAAATCTCCTGGGTCTGAAACCCCGCCGTTTCAGGGCGGATTTACATTTAACGTACTAGAATGTGAGAATGGCAAAAAAGGCTTTTAAGTACCGCTTCTATCCAACGCCAGAGCAGGAATCCTTGCTCAGGCAAACGATGGGCAGCGCCCGCCTGGTCTACAACCGAGCATTGGCCGCAAGAACTGAGGCTTGGTATGAAAGGCAGGAACGGGTTG
>JBBSKN010000138.1:0-9710 GCA_038256265.1 Phormidesmidales cyanobacterium | reverse complement strand
GCTTTTCCTTGGCGGTGTCAGGGAGCAGAATGCCGCCAGCGGTGGTCTCTTCGGACGCACTTACTTTAATCAAAACTCGATCGGCTAGGGGCTTAACGCTAGATGCCGCCAAAGTGATAGCTGCCATACAATGCTTCTCCGAATTTGCTATTAAGACAACGCCTGGGGATAGACCGTGCCCCGCTCAGACGTATTACATGAATCGTTTGGAACTTAGCACTCACAAGCTCCGAGTGCTAATTTACGGCGGAAAGGGGTGCGATCGCAATGAACGCCTTTGTACGGGTTCCCGAACTGGGGGGTGGATGGGTGAAGGGATGAAGGGATGGGTAGGGGCAGACCCACGTGTCTGCCCAGGACGGGTGGGTGTGATTTACGGGTCAAGATGGAGGGCGGACTGTTTGAGGGTTGAGAGGTGTGCGATGACCGGTTTCCGAAATCTCAAGGTGTTGCTGCCCGTTCTGACCAGCTTTTTATTTGCCGGGAGTTTTATTGCGGGCAAGTACACCACTGTGGAGCTAGGGCCGCTGACTACTACCCTCCTGCGCTACGTGATCGCGATGGGGGTGCTGGGGCTGTTTGTCGCTCGCAGTATCCACCCGGTCAAAGCCCTTACCGTGGCCCGCACTGACTGGGGGGCAATGGCACTGCTGGGGATATTTGGGGTGGTAGGGTACCACTATTTCTTCTTTACCAGCCTGCGCTACACGGCCACGGCCAACACCGCCATTATCAACGCTTTTAACCCGGTGGTGACAGGGGTAATGGCGGCGCTATTTATTGGTGAGCGGCTGAGCCGCCGTCAGTACGGCGGCATTGGGGTGACGCTGCTGGGGGTGCTGACCCTGCTGACTCGGGGAAACCTGACGGCACTGCTGAGGCTTGAACTCAACCGAGGCGATGGGCTGATGCTCTGCGCGGTGCTGTGCTGGGTGGTGTATTCCTTAATTATTAAGCAGCTCAGCCAGCGCTACTCGGGGTTGACCATTACCTTCTATGCCGCTGTGGCCGGGGTAGGGCAACTGCTGGTGCTGGCCTCGCTGGAGTGCTGGTGGCGACAGTTGGCCACTCTGTCGCTGTCGTCGGCGATCGCCATTCTCTACATGGGGGTAGCGGCCTCGGGGATAGCCTATTTATTGTTTAATCTCAGTATTCAGCGGGTGGGGCCGACCCGCACCGCCAGCGTGGTCTATAGTTTGGTGCCGATCTTTGTGGCGGCACTGGCCTGGATATTTTTTCGTGAGCCACTGACGGCGTCGATGGTGGCCAGCATGGGGTTAATTTTGCTGGGTATCAATGTGGTGCTCAGTCAGCCTGAGACTTAAGTCTCTCGCCCCACTCTCACCCCATGCCAAAGTCAGGGAACTGGGCTTGAATCTGAGGCGCAATTTGGGCGGCTATAAACTGATTGAGATTGGACGTAGGGTGGGAGCCATCGGTAAACGCAAAGGATCGCGAATCTAGGTTATCTGGCAAACCTGTAGGTCGAGTCAAGTAATCCAGATAAGAAATTTCCTTGACTAGAGATAACCCCGCGCCAATCACTGACTCTTCCCAAGCCGCTAGACCTTTCTCAAAAACATCAATTCCATCGATTACCATGACGTTTTTCACCGGGTCGAAACCACCCCGTTGGTCTTGTAAGTAATCATCCACATCATCTAAAAGGCCAACAATAGAATTATTGACCCGACCAAAGATATTGCTGCCCAGCAAATCATCGACCAGGTTGTCGAACGTTGTTGAAAACGTGGTTCCTGCCAATAAAGCAGAGCCGTAATTTATGGCACGCGCAGAGAAGTCTTCCAAATCATTAAGCGCTCGGGCCGCGTTGTCGCCAATGGCCTGGGCGACATCATCGAACAAAAAGTCAGTGCTTCTAGGATCGGGGCGATCATAGGTAGCAATCAAGCGAGTATTTACCTCAGCAGCCACGCTAGTTAAGAATTCTCGGGTTTGCCCCGCGTAGTCTCCTGGCAGCAGCGCATCAACTGCGCTATCCTTCTGAATAGAAAAGGGTGAATCTCCTAGTTTTGACAAGCCAACGATAACAATGTCATCCACATAATTCCCAAGGCTGGTAATTGCGGCATATATATTCTCTACAACCTGCGTAGCCAGATCGTTTTTGAGGGCATTGTCGTCGTCTTTGCTAGGCGTCAAAAGGGTGTTGGCAAAACTGTTTATATCAACTAGCGCCTCAAATACATCATTGCTGCCAGCGCTAAAAATAATGTCTGGCCTCTCGGTCTTAGCCTCGGGAATTCCGATAGAGGTCAGATCTTGTGTAAACAATGCAATTTGAGATTTCACGCCGATGGGAAACAGATCTAAGTTGCGGCCTTCTGAGCCAAATACTCCCGTCGTAGCGCCAACAATAGCGTAGTTAATATTCTCTGTTAGAGGGTTGAGCGTAGGCAGAGCGGTTGGTGGCCTAACGCCAAACGTTAACGAGGCAGGATCAATATCTAACCGAGCCATCACGGCTTCGCCAAGCACTAGGCCATTTGATGCTTTGCCCCCGATATAGGGAGGATCGGGAAATGGATCTAAGCCAAAAGGAGCCAAGACATTGGTTAAGTTTCCAGTATCTAGCAAACTATCGCCTAGCAAAGCAATGGTCATAGCTTCTGGTGGCTCATAAAGACATGCTCAATCTTTAAGGAGGCAAGAGTGAAAATACAAGTGCCAGATACATTCATTAAACATGCAGAACACAGGTAGGGATATGGCTCTTTAGGTTGAGAAATACCTGCAACCATGATCGCAGAGAGTCATTTCAAGCGCCTCTGTCAGCAAAACGTTAGCCCGACGGGCTGCCACTCGTTAGCAACGCTCGGCAGGCTGCATTGCGTTTATTACCTGGGAACAGACTGGGGCGGGTGATTGCCCCAGGATTAGTAGCTCTCGTCGGGGCTAACGGTGTGCAGGGCGAGGTCGTGGTTGGCCTGGTTGAGGCGGTCGGCGATCGCCCCCCGCACCTTGAGGCTGATGCTGTCGTCGGCCAGCACCTCCTGGGCTTCTTCGCGGTAGATGGCACTTTGGAGGGTGTTGCCCTGTTCAAGCTGCTTCAGGTGCTCAAGCACGTCTTGGGGATTGGTCATGGTGCGTATCCTCTTGTATGACAGTGGCCCTCGGGGCAAACCCTGCTGGGCCAAGGCTTGCCTCTATTGTCTTTGAGCATCTGGGCAACGGCCACTCCTAAGGCCGAAGCTTTACCCCGCGATAAAGTTCGTTGTGCTTCGCAATAGAGCGTTGCACCTAACACTAGCGAAAATTTGCTGTATGGGGCCTCTCCGGATCCATATAATCAGCTTGAACTATCGGCAGTTCTTGGGTGATTTTTCTGTCCACGGTAGTTAACAATTGAATGTTTCCGCCTCAATTGCCGGTTTGGGTCATAGGCTGAAAGTAGTAAGGGAGCACTATCTTAGGGGAGAATCCAATCATGGAAACGGCGGCCAATGGCGCGATCGCAGCGGCGTATTTCATCATTCCTCTAACGCTGTTGCCGCTGCTGCTGACGGCCAAGCGCGAAATTTGGCTCAACCTGCTGCTGATGATCATGTTCGTCTTTAGCTGCGGCATCGGCCACACCCTCACCGCATTGAATCTCCATAACACCCTATGGCATTGGGTAACGGCGGGGGTCTCGTGGGCAGCGGTCTTAGTCTTGCTGAACAGCCGCAATCGGCTGCGCTACCTGGGCGAAACCTTTCACCTACTAGAGGCCACCTGGGAGCAGGCCCTTACCGGCAAGCTGCTCTGTGAACGCAGCGACGACGACCTGAAAATAATTAAGCTTAACCCCGCCGCTAGGGTGATCACTAAAGACTTGCTCAAGCCAGGCGATCGCCTCTGCGAAAAAATGCCCCTCCACCGCCAGCAGGTCTATCCCTACCAGGTGCCCCTAATCGACCTCTACCTAGAGGCCCTGGAGTCGGGCGAACCCAAGCGGCTCGAATATCAGTACAAGGGCGAAATCTCCGGCTGGTATATGACCCTGGTAACGCCGCTTTGCTCTAGCCTGCTTTACATGACCTTTACCGAGGTGAGCGGCGTCATCCACGACCCGCTGACGGGTCTCTACAACCGTCGGGTGTTGGAGATGGAGCTAGAGGTCTGGGAAGCGTGCCTTTTCATTGACCTTGATCGCTTCAAGCTGATCAACGACCAGCGGGGCCACCTTCTAGGCGATCAGCTGCTGGTGGCGGTAGCGACGGTGCTGCAAGCACACGCCCAAACCTATAGCGGCATGGCCGTACGCAACGGCGGTGACGAGTTTCTGCTGCTGCTGCCTGCCCCCGAGCCTGATTTGCCCCGCCCTGACCCAGCGACCATTGCCGCCAGCATACTCGAAGATATTTTGGCAATCGAGATCGATGGGGCTAGTGTGGGAGCCTCCATTGGCGTAGCCAACGGCACCATCGACGCCTTTAAAGAAGATACCTCGATTAACCGCCTGCTCCAGGCCGCCGAAACCGCCCTGCGAGAGGCCAAGCGCAACCGCCGATCCAACGCTCCTCAGCACCGCATTCAGGTGTGGAATAGCTTTCTGGCCCGGCGGCGGCTACGCCAGATTACCCTCGAAGCCTACCTAGAGCAGCGCAGCAGTGAGGCGGAATTTTCGCTGGTCTACCAGCCCATTTGCAATATGACAACCGGCGCAATCGTCGGAGCCGAAGCCCTGATCCGGTGGAATTCAGCGCAGCTGGGGCGGGTTTCACCCTCAGAGTTTATTCCAGTGGCCGAATCGACTGGGCTGGTGCACCGCATCAGCGACTGGGTGCTCTGCCACGCCCTAGAGCAGCTGGCCCAGTGGCAAGACGTAGATCCCCAGTTCACCCTGTCTATCAATATCAGCCCGCTAGAACTGGAGGATGACGACTTTTTAGAGCGCATCATGCAGCGGGTCGCGGGGGCGGGCATTGCCAGCAACCACTTCGGCATCGAGATTACCGAGCGGGGTATTTACAGCAATTTAGAACGTTATCTGCAAAGCCTTCAGGGGCTGCGGGATATGTCGCTGCGGCTCAAGGTCGATGACTTTGGCATCGGCCAGTCGGGGCTAGCCCAGCTGTTGCAGTTTCGCTTTGACGAGGTCAAGGTCGACCGCTACTTCATTCCCACCAACGCGCAGAATTTAGAGAAGGTGGCGGTTTGCCGGGCAATCGCCAATCTCTCAGAGGGCATCAACTTTGACCTGGTAGCCGAAGGCATCGAGCAATCCGCCCAGCGCGACCTCATGCTGGATCTTAAATACCAGTACGGCCAGGGCTATCTGTTCTCTCGGCCCATGACGCCCCAGAGTTTGACCACGCTGCTGGAGAAGGGGACTTGTTTGTCGCCGCAGTGAGGGAATGGGGGAGGGGGAGAGGGATGGGGCGATGGAGTAAAGGGGTGAAGAGGTGGGGAAGTGATGGGGTGAGGAAGTAAGGGAGATAGGGGTGGGTAAACGGTAGCCTTTAATACAAAATATTGCTTTTTGGTCTAGCCTATTCTCCTTGGCGGAACCATGAATATATCGGCACCATGCCAAGTCCAGCTCGGGATCTGTAGTTTTCTCACAGTCAGAACTCCACGTCTAGCCTTGGATTGGGTTCACTGCCGCCGCTTCATTTCCCCTTTGCTCTGGTGTTAGTCTATGGCCACTTCAATTTTGTCTGACGCCAACCGCCGTCTAGAGCGGGCACTCAAATACGTTTCTATTTCTGACGATGCCTCGGAGCGGCTGCGCTACCCCAAGGCCAGTCTCACGGTCTCGATTCCGGTGCGGATGGATAATGGCGTTCTTAAGGTGTTTCAGGGTTACCGAGTGCGCTACGATGACACCCGTGGCCCCACCAAGGGCGGTATTCGCTTTCACCCCGGTGTCACCCTCGACGAGGTGCAGTCGCTGGCCTTTTGGATGACATTTAAGTGCGCCGCGCTGAATCTGCCCCTGGGCGGGGCCAAGGGCGGCGTCACGGTCAACCCCAAACAGCTGTCGAAGTTTGAGCTAGAGCGATTGAGCCGGGGGTATATCGATGCGATCGCCAATTTCATCGGCCCCGATGTCGACATCCCCGCCCCCGATGTCTACACCAACCCCATGATCATGGGCTGGATGATGGATCAGTACAGCATCATTCGCCGCAAGCTCAGCCCGGCGGTGATCACCGGCAAACCCCTGAGCATGGGCGGCAGCCAGGGCCGCGACACCGCCACAGGCACCGGCGCGTTTTACGTGCTGCAAGCAATGATGGCCAAGTTTGGCCGCGCTCCCCAAAACACCACCGTCGCAGTGCAGGGCTTCGGCAACGCGGGCAGCGTCATCGCCCGGCTGCTGTTTGATGCCGGGTACAAGGTAGTGGCGGTGAGCGATTCCCAGGGCGGGGTGCATTCGCCCTCGGGGCTAGATATTCCCAGCATTCAGCAGTTTAAGACTTCGACCCGCAGCCTCAAGGCGGTGTACTGCGAGGGCACCGTGTGCAGCGTCATCAATGACCACGCCATTTTGACAAACGAAGAACTGCTGGCCCTAGACGTGGATATTTTGATTCCGGCGGCGCTGGAGAACCAGATCACCGCCGAGAATGCCGACACCATTCAGGCCCGCTACATCTTTGAGGTGGCCAACGGCCCCATCACCTCCGAGGCCGACGATATGCTTGAAGCCAGGGGTATCTATGTCTTCCCCGACATTTTAGTCAACGCGGGGGGGGTGACGGTGAGCTACTTTGAGTGGGTGCAAAACCGCAGCGGCCTCTACTGGTCGGTGGAAGATGTCAATACCCGGCTCAAGTCGATGATGGTGACCGAGGCCGAAAGCATCTGGAAGATTGCCCAAGATCTCGATATTCGCCCCCGCACCGCCGCCTACGTCCACGCCCTAGAGCGCCTAGGCGACGCCCTCAACGCCAAGGGCACCCGCGATTACTACGTTAGCGGGGTTTAGGGAGATGGGAGACAGGTTTCGGGTTTCGGGTTTCGGGTTTTGGATTTGCCGTACACCGTACACCTCAGACCCAACACCCAACACCTGACACCTGACACCTGACACCCAACACCGCAAACCTAAAATCCCCAATGCCAGCCTAGGGCGCTAGAGGAATCGGCAGTTTTGCTTCAGGGCAATCTTTAGCAGGCTTTTGTACTCGCGATCGCCCATCACGCAGGCCCCAAACCGCTCTAGGTGTGGGTTCATCATCTGGGCGTCAAATAGGGCAAAGTGACGATGGCGCAGGTGCTCTACCAGCTTGACCATCGCCACCTTAGAGCCTTCAGAAACACGAAAGAACATCGACTCGCCAATGAACGCGCCGCCAATTACCAAGCCCAAGATGCCCCCCGCCAGTTCATCCCCCTGCCAGGTTTCAAAGCTATAGGCCCAGCCAGCCCGGTGCAGCTCCGTGTAGACCTGCCTGAGTTCGGCAGAGATCCAGGTGGTGTCGCGGTCGGCACAGCCGTTGACCACCTCGTCAAAAGACTGGTTGATGGCCACCCGAAAGCGATTTTGGTTGAGCGATCGCCGCAGCGACTTGGGGTAGCGAAAGCGATCGTCCAGCGGAATCACCGTGCGCTGGCGGCTGGAGTACCAGCCTAGGTCATCGCCCTCGCCGTCGGCCATCAAAAAATATCCCTGGGAGTACCCGCGGATAATGGCATCTAGGTCGTACTGGGTTGGAGTCACGGCAGTTTGTTAAACAGGGAAGGTCATCTGGCAGGCGCGTGATGATTCTTTACGGTCAACCGCCTTCACCCCAAGGGTCGGAATCTAAGGCGGTAGTATTGAGTGTACAGAAGGTTTTCCTCGGTTTCCTCAACCCAACGATGACTGATCCTCTCAGCCCGATTGTGCTACCGCCCCCCGAAGATGCCCTACAGGAGGGGCAGTGGCTCAAGGCGGCGTTGCTCACCTGGCTCAATGCCGAATATCTACCTGAGCCGGCCAACCAAACCATTGCCGAGCGCGCCTCCCAAGTGTTTGTGCGCCAGCGCATGGAGGGCGAAAACGATGTGGGCTGTCTGGTGATGGCGATTTTGACCGAAATGCAGGCCTTTGACTTTTCCGAGAGTTTCTACGGCGAGTTTACCGTGGCCAACGCCGTCGGCGACCTGCTGTTCGACAGTCTAGGCATTGACCGCTGCTGCGGTCGCTCGACCACCCTCGAAACCAGTCGCGTCGGCAAGCTGCCCGAGCACGGCTCAGAGAATCTCTAGAACGCCTTCAGCCTATGACGACCTTAACCCTGACCCTCGACCCGGTGGTGCGGCTCACCCGTGAACAGTTCTATGACCTGTGCAAAGTCAACCACGACATTCGCCTAGAGCGCAGCAGTACAGGAGATTTAATCCTCATGCCACCCACCGGATGGGAGTCTGGTCGTCAAAATTCTAAGCTCAACTTACGGGTAGGTGCCTGGGCCGAGCAAGATGGTACAGGCCTTGTATTTGACTCTTCTACCGGGTTCTCGCTCCCCAATGGAGCCGACCGATCGCCCGATGTAGCCTGGGTAGAAAAAATGCGCATTGAAGCCCTGGCCCCAGACCCCGCCAGGTTCTTACCTCTAGCTCCCGATTTTGTGATTGAGCTGCGATCGGCCACTGACAAACTAGCCACGCTACAGCACAAGATGGCTGAGTATCGCGACTGTGGAGTGCGGCTGGGATGGCTGATTGACCCCCAGGAGAAACGGGTGGAAATCTATCGTTTAGGGAGACCCACCGAGTATCTCAGCCAGCCCGATCAACTCTTTGGAGAAGGGGTGCTACCCGGCTTTGTGCTCACGCTGGCCGAGATTTGGGGATAGCGGGTTGCCCGATCACGCGCTGATCTCCAAAGCAAAGGAGGTATAAGCAACGCCCATACCTCCCTAAAACTTCGCAGTTTCCACAGCGCAGAACATTCGACTCAACGTTCAGAGTTCGAAAATCTGCTCTACCAGCTAGATTTAACAACACCGGGCAGCAAGCCCTGGTGAGCCATTTCGCGCAGCTTGTTGCGGCACAGGCCAAAGTCGCGGTAGTAGCCGCGGGGCCGCCCGGTCATCCAGCAGCGGTTGTGCAGACGAGTCGGCGCGCTGTTGCGGGGAAGCTGCTGAATTTTGCGGTGAATCGCCACCCGTTCCTGCTGGTTTTCAGCGTTGTTGAGCTCTTCCAAGAGCGCTTGGCGCTTTTGGGCATACTGCTCAACAATTTTTTCGCGCTTGCGCTCCCGCGCAATCATGCTTTTCTTGGCCATTGGGTTTCTCTAGTCGTAAGACCTTTTATCACAGACATAGTCTACTACTATACGCGACACATGCCGAGGGAGTAAACCCCGGTCGTCAGTTTTTTATGGGTGTAGTACGCCGAAGGTTTGAATTCAACCTGGAATGTAGCGATCATCCTGGCAGCCTTGCCCTGGCTCCACCAACCCCCTCCCGGTACGGTTTTCTGCCCTCCGAATGGCTCTGTGGCTCCACTACAGTAAAGCGAGAGATTTTTTGTTGTCGAGAAAATAGATAAGGAGACGCAGCGATGGTGAGCTTAATTCCCTGGGTGATGTTTGCCTGGGCCATCGGCATCATAGTGATGCAGTTTGTAAGCTAGTGCAGCGTCAGGACTAAGAATTAGGGTTATCGCGCCTGGTGAGCTAACCTATTCTGTGTGGAATGAGGCAGAGTGCCATGCAGAAGAAATACATTGTTCGCTTGAGCGCAGACGAACGGGATCAGCTTCGGGCCGTG
>JBBSKN010000137.1:0-9836 GCA_038256265.1 Phormidesmidales cyanobacterium | reverse complement strand
CCTAACCGGTGCCCAGTGGAAGGCGCAGCGGGTCCCTCAAGTGCTCGCCCACCGCTGCGCCTATCTCAACGATCTCATTGGCCAACAGGAGTTAGTCACACCCTAAGCACAATTACTCATCGCCAAGGTGACGTGCTCCCGTTCACTTTTAGCTAAAACATCCTCAGATTAATTTGATGGGTGGCTAAAGCACTATTTTCGGCGATATTTCTGGCAATCTATTTCTTAGGGTAGGTGGGTTCTAGAAGTCGGTTAACTATTATCAAGCTGTTATTGTTAACGATAACCCTATGCAAACCTTTGATGTCGTTGTTATTGGTGCCGGCCATAATGGTTTGGTCTGTGCCGGGTATTTGCTAAAAGCAGGCTACAGCGTTTTATTGCTAGAAAAGCGATCCATTCCGGGTGGGGCTGCCACTACAGAAGAAGCACTGCCAGAAGAGGCTCCTGGCTTTCGTTTCAACCTTTGCGCCATCGACCATGAATTTATACACCTGGGGCCAGTGGTCGATGAGCTAGAGCTAGAACGGTATGGCTTAGAGTACCTGTTTTGTGATCCGGTTGTCTTTTGCCCCCAGGCCGACGGCAAAACCTTTCTAGGCCATCGGTCGGTCGATCAAACCTGTGCAGAAATTGCCCGCTACAGCTCGCGAGATGCCGCTAAATACAAAGAGTATATGGCCTTTTGGGATACTCTCATCCAGGCCATTACCCCGGTGTTCAATGCACCGCCAAAGTCTATCATCGACATCTTAGGCAACTACGGGTTGCACAATCTGCAAGATTTGCTATCGCTGATTGGGGGCGTTGACCAGGCATTAGATCTGGTACGCACGATGTTGAATAGCCCCCAAAACACCCTCAACGAGTGGTTTGATACTGAAGTTGTCAAAGCACCCCTGGCCCGTTTGGCCTCAGAACTGGGAGGGCCACCCTCGGAGAAAACCCTGGCCGTCGGTTCGATGATGATGGGGCTGCGTCACAACCCCGGTATGGCTCGTCCTCGGGGCGGTACCGGTGCCCTAGTCGATGCCCTAGTGCGCATGGTCACCGACCATGGCGGCACAATTCTCTGCGATCAGTCGGTGGATCAGCTTTTGATCAACAGCGAGGGGCGCGTGGAGGGGGTACGGGTCGCTGGGGGGCAAGAATATCGCGCGAAAAAAGGGGTAATTTCAAATATTGATGCCCAGCGAGTATTTCAAGATTTGGTGCCAGCGGCCGATGCCCAATCTTTTGCCCCCGATTTAAGCGAGCGGCTGGATCGACGCATTGTCAACAACAATGAGGGCATTCTCAAAATCGACTGCGCTCTGTCGGAAATGCCGCGTTTTGAGGCCTACGGTCATCAAGACGATTATCTAATTGGCTCGGTTTTAATTGCTGACTCTATGGATCAGGTGGAAACCGCCCACGCGATGCCGTTGCAGGGGTTGATTCCAGACCACGATCCCTCGCTGTATGCGGTAGTGCCGACGGTGCTCGATCCGTCGATGGCTCCGGCGGGCCAGCATACCCTCTGGGTTGAATTTTTTGCCCCCTATCAAATCAAAGACGCCGAGGGCACCGGCCTGCTCGGCACCGGCTGGACTGATGAGCTGAAAAACAAAGTTGCCGATCGCGTGATGGATAAGCTGGCTGACTATGCGCCCAACCTCAAACAGTCGGTTATGGCCCGGCGGGTGGAAAGCCCGGCTGAGTTAACCCAGCGGCTGGGGGTGCGCAAGGGCAACCACTACCACATCGATATGACCCTCGACCAGATGGTGTTCTTTCGCCCGCTGCCCGAGCTGGCTAACTACCAAACCCCGATTGAGGGGCTGTTTTTGACAGGGGCGGGCACTCACCCCGGCGGTTCGATCTCGGGCATGCCGGGGCGTAACTGTGCGCGGGTGTTTTTGAGCGTGCAAGAACCCCTGGCCTACAACCTCAAGGAAGCGGGCAACTGGCTGAAAGCTCGATTTAAGTCTGTGGCCGGTATAGATCGCTAGGGCGATCTATACCCAAGTTTCGCTGTTGATCGGTACTAAACAAATGGAGAGAACAGCCCAATGGAAGTAACTAATGATCAAACTCGGTCAGATCAAGTTCCCTACCCAAACCTGCCGCCCTTAATTGACAGTCGAGCAGAAGAATATCGTGGGCCGGGTATTACCAGTTCGGTGGCCATTCTTGGCCATCCTATCCATCCGGTGATTGTGATTTTTCCGATCGCATTCTTGAGTGGGGTGGCGGGCACCGACCTGGGCTATTGGTTTACCCAAGATTTCTTCTGGGCCAGGGCTGGCGTTTGGCTGCTGGGGGCGGGGGTGCTGGCCGGGGTCGCCGCTGGCGTAACGGGTATGATCGATTTCGTTAAGATTCGTCGGGTGCGCAAGCGCCGGGCCGGTTGGGTTCACATGGTTTTGAATATTGGTGCCCTGGTGCTGAGCGTGATCAACTTTGGCCTGCGCATGGGCAATCCGGCAGACGCTATTGTCCCCGTGGGTCTGATATTGTCTTGCACGGTAGCGGTGCTGCTGGTGGTGAGCGGCTGGTTTGGCGGCGAGCTGACCTTTCGCCACAAGGTGGGCATTGTCGGGCCGGGGGAGTCGTTAGATCGGTAGATCAAGCCTGGTTTGACCCAGGAGTGGTTGGGGTTTAATACCAAATCCTATCTGTATACCCCTGATTTGTAGGGGAATTGCAATGCAATTCCCCTACGAGCTATCGGTTTAGTGCTCTCTTTCAACCCCTCACAAGAGCCCTGAAAAGAGGATGTTTAGACTCCATTGTTCTTGAAAATCCTTTAGTAATTCATACATATTTAGCCATGACTTGGCATAACCAGATTGATCTTGAGAACTGTGATGATAGCTCGACTCACGGGGCATCATTGCACAGCCCGATGACACCGGGTCTTACCAACACCTACGACACCGAACTGCGAGAGAAAGCGGGCATGCACACACCACCGCCGCCGCCTGAGTGCATGGGCTTAGAAGGGGAATACGACTCCTTTGGGCTGGTGCATCGGCTGGCTGAGACCCTTGACCAGCAGCCCGATCTAGCCGATATTGACACGGTAACCCTGACCCAGCATGGCAGTGCCATTTGGCTGGCTGGTTCTGTGGAAGACGGCGCTCTTTTAGATCGGATTGTAGATATTGCTAGCCATCTAGACGGCACCCGCGAGGTAGATGTCAGCCAGGTTTCAGTGGCCTAGGCGGGTAGCATTGCTTTTCGTTGGGGCGATCACGATCACTCTCATCGTTTCTTCTGTAGTTGCGATCGCCTCAGAGATCGGTGTGGAGGCTTGCGATTTGGGCGGTTGTGGGCTGAGTCTAGGGGTATAAAATCTACCCCTCTAACTGAGGTGTAATCCGCCCCAGCGGTAGATATCGTTTAGGTCTAAAGCTTTTACACTGTGATCGCACTCCCCATGGAGTCCTTCTCCTCCTGCATGCTGCATTGACTGACCAAAGCCAACCGGCGATCGCCGAAAAAATGTTTCGATTCTAGTATTTCAAAGGAGCTTAATTATGCAGACCCTAAAACGAGTTTTCAACCCTAGTGCTTGGCGACAGTGGGCCATTGTCTTTCTAGCGGGTTTAGTCGTTTTAACCAGTACGGCCTGTGGCGCTACCCAAGCCGCCGTGCCTACCGACAATATTTCTGCCACCACCAACCCCAGCGCCTCCAGCAAGAGCGAGGGCATGTATCCCCACAAAGATACGGACATGGATACCCGTGCTGCGGACGCCAAAGCGGATCGTATGATCCGTGAGGCCGATCAGCGAATTCAGCAGGGCAACGATAAGTCTGTGGGGGAGCGGGCTGAAGAAGTAGGTCAATCTGTCAAGCAGGCAGCAGAAAACATTGGCCAATCGACCCAGCGAGCCGCAGAAAACGCCGCTGACAGTGCGCGAAACTTGGTTGATGACGCGGTTGACTCTGTCGATTAAGTCACAGCTGATTACGGCCAATAAACTCTATCTGAGTTCATACTTGGAGTTCTATCTGTGGAATACTACAGGTCTCCAACTGGATTTGGTATAGCTACCTAAGAGCCGGCAGCGAAAGCCATTGTTGATACAGAAACATGCGGTTTCTGTATCAACAATGGTTGAATATCTATGGTTAAACTTCTATGATTTGCGATTTTGCATCGTCGAATAACCCTCTGATTCACACCCTAGTCGTGGGCAGCCTATCGTACCTGGCACTTATTTTTTTATTGCGGCTCTCGGGCAAACGCACGTTGTCAAAATGGAATGCCTTTGACTTTGTAGTTACGGTTGCCTTTGGTTCAATCTTGGCGACCGCGTTAATCTCAACCGATGTGCCCCTGGTGCAGGGAGTCTTGGCGTTAGGGCTGCTCATTAGCTGGCAGTTTTTGTTGACCTGGCTATCGGTGCGATCGCACCATTTTCAGAACTTGATTAAAGGACGCCCAACCCTACTCTTGTGGCAGGGAGAATTGAGAAGAGATGCCCTTCTCAAGGTGCGGGTTACAGAGGGAGAAATTAAAGCCGCTGTCAGGTCTAAGGGTGGGTCTGCCCTCGAGCAGGTGGCAGCAGTTGTGCTAGAGACCGAGGGCACGTTTAGTGTAATTATGAAAATTAAGAGCGATACCAGCAACTCGGCTTTGTCTGATGTTTACGGCATTTAATGACTGGGCCAACTCTACCTATAAATCTCTTTAATAAATATTCTCTAAGTCTTTAAATATTCCTAAGGGTAGAGGGGTCTGTTTTGACCATCTGCCATTCTTAAAATTACATTCAATTGCAACGCCAGCATTGGGCGTTCCCTGTTCCTATCGCTACGAGCCAGCTTTTAGAGGAGGTAGTCTTATTACTGCTGAACTTTTAATTACGCCCACCCTCCCTAGTCTGGCTATTGGTAACTTACTTCAGGCTGCGGCAAAACTTGCTGATGATTTTGCGGTCCAGGCGGCGGCAATTGATCGGCCAGGGGCTTTCCCAGTGGATGAGTTTGGGCAGCTGGCTAGGGCTGGTTTTTTTGCCGCTCCGCTGCGTCCGGCCCTGGGGGGCTGCGGCCTCGGCATTGATGGGGCGACAACCCCCACGCTGCTGCGGCTGCTAAAACACATTGGCCGGGGCAATTTGGCGATCGGACGGGTATACGAGGGTCACGTCAATGCCCTTCAGCTGATTCAAACCTTTGGTACGGCGATGCAGATTGAGCGCTATGGGCGAGAGGCCCGCGAACAGCATAAGCTGTTTGGCGTTTGGAATGCTGAAGATGCTGACGGGCTGAAGGTTTTGCCCCTGGGGTCGGGCCGCTATCGGCTAGAGGGGGCCAAAACCTTTTGCTCGGGAGGAGGCTATGTGGAGCGCCCCTTCGTCAACGGCAAACTGCCGGATGGCACCTGGCAAATGTGCATTGTGCCGATGGACGAGGTGCAGACGGACTGCGATCGCAGCTGGTGGCAGCCCATGGGCATGCGGGCCACCGCCAGCTACCGAATTGACTTTAGCGGCGTAGAGCTGGGGGCCGAGGCTTTGATTGGCCAGCCGGGCGACTACCTACGGCAGCCCTGGCTGACCGCTGGGGTGGTGCGGTTTGCCGCTGTGCAGCTAGGCGGCGCCGAAGCTCTGTTAGACCTCACCCGGCAGTACTTGCAAAGTGAGCAGCGCACCGAGCACCCCTCTCAGCAGGAGCGGCTAGGGCAGATGGCGATCGCCATCGAAACCGGCAACCTCTGGCTGCGCGGGGCGGGGGAAATGCTAGCGGCCTACGACCCGCAGTTTGGCGGTGAGCCCCTGGGCGAGCATCCCCATCCGGAGCGGCTGCTGGCCTACGCCAACATGACCCGCACTGCCGTCGAGCAGATCTGTATGGACGTAATGCAGCTGTGCCAGCGGTCGGTGGGCACCCGAGGGCTGCTGCCGCCCTACGCCCTAGAGCGGGTGCTGCGCGACCTGACCCTCTACCTGCGGCAGCCCGTCTACGATGCGGCGATTGCCGGAGTTGGAGCCTACGCCCTGGCGCAGACCACTCCGGCAGATCGTCTATGGCAACTGTAGCTGCACCGCCCTCTATGGCTTCGCCCTTTGGGGCAGCGGATAATCTGCCGCTGCGATCTCTGGATGACCTGCCCCTGGCCCCGGTGCTGGTGGTGGCCCCCCACCCCGACGACGAAACCCTGGGCTGCGGGGGAGCTATTGCCCAGCTGCGATCGCAGGGCTACCCAGTGCAGGTGCTGGTGGTTAGCGATGGCACCCAATCGCACCCGCGATCGCAACAGTACCCTGCCTCTAGACTGCGCCAGCTGCGCGAATCAGAGACCCTCGCCGCCCTCGCCCTGCTTGGGGTAGAGACCGATGGCGTCACCTTTTTTGGGCTGCCCGATGGGGCGGTTCCCGCTATGAATCCGGAAAATCTGCCTGAGGCCCCAGCCTTGGCACTGGAGGCTCTGGGGCGATGCCGGGCCTACCTGCGCCGGGTGCTGCCCCAAACAATTTTTTTGCCCTACCAGTTTGACCCTCACCGTGACCACCGGGCTAGCTGGGGGCTGGTACAGGCGGCCCTGTCTGCCCTGCCCTCGCCACCCCGTTTGATTGAGTACCCGATTTGGGATTGGGATCCCAAGCAGCGCCAGCCCCTGGGCGATCGCTACTCCGCTTGGCGGCTCGACATTGCCCCCCAGGTGGCCCTCAAGCGCCAGGCGATTGACTGCTACCGTTCCCAAACCACCGATTTAATTCCCGATGACCCTACCGGCTTTCGGCTTTCGCCAGAGCTAGTCGCCAACTTTCTCAACCCCTGGGAAATTTATCTAGAGTAGACCCCATGACTGACCCCGCAGGCGACCAATCACTCGCCGCCGACTTTTTTGACCGCCTCTACCAGGCCGACCCCGATCCCTGGGAGTTTGAAACCAGCGCTTACGAAGCCGCCAAGTATGCCGCCACCCTGGCCGCGCTGCCCAAACCGCGTTACCAATCGGCCTTTGAAATTGGTGGCTCCATCGGGGTGCTCACAGAGCGGTTGGCCCACCGCTGCGACCGGTTGCTGTCGGTGGATATTTCGGCGATCGCCCAGGCCCGCGCCCGAGAGCGCTGCCAGGGTTTACCCCAGGTGCGCTTTGAAATCGTTAACGTGCCCCAGGAGTATCCTGATGAATCCTTTGATTTAGTGCTGGTGTCAGAGGTGGGCTACTACTGGTGTTTGGCCGATCTGCACCAGGCCCAACGGCAGATCTATCAGTCGCTTCAGCCCAGTGGGCACCTGCTGCTGGTGCACTGGCTGCACGATGCCCCCAGCTACCCTCTGCGAGGCGACGATGTCCACAATGCCTTTCAAGATTTTGCCGAGTCGCGGCTGACGCAATTAGTCAGCGATCGCACCGCCGACTATCGCCTAGACCTCTACGAGCGACCGTAGCTCACCGATTGGATGCGCCCCCGCATCGCCCGACTACGCCACTGGCTCAGGCTGAGCCGCAGATCGGCGATCGCCACCTCAATCGGCACCGTCGCCCACTGCTGCTGCCATAGGCCCAGGGTCTGCTGACACTGCTCCACCCGCTGAAACAGATCGCCCACGGTCAACGACTGCTCAATCGCCCGGTGCAACTCGGCCTTGGGCACCGCCAGTCGAGTGGCCAACTGGCCTAGGCCGCCCAGCGCCTGGGCTGAGGCAGGCTGGTCGCTGGTGGTCTGTATCCAGTAGCGGCGCAGATGGTGGCGGGCCAGCAGTTTGGCCTCAACTTCAGCCGCCGAGGCTACCCAAAATGACTCCTGCCGCTGCCCCAGGGTTTGAAACTGACTGAGGCGATCGGCCAGGCCCAGGGTTGCCCGACCCTGGCGGCGAGCCGACGTGGTCACCCGCATCAAAGCACTGTGGCGCACCTTAGCGCCTGCTTTGACAATGGCGCGGTGAAAGGCCACATCTTCACCGGTGGGCAGCGGGGGCATACCCCCCGCCTGAGCGTACATCTGCCGAGTGACAGCAAAGTTGGCCCCAAAAAACTGGTAGTGCCGAGGAGCCCGATCAAAGGGGTCGGGGTCGAGGTAAGTTTCGAGCTGCTTAATCAAATAGCGATAGCCCACAAAGCGCAGGTAGGCGGTTTTAGTCGCCTTGTCGAGGGCCGCTCGCTCGGCCCGGTCGGTCACGGTGCGCCCACCGACGGCATCGGCACCGCAGGCGATCTCTTGGCGAATGGCAGCAATCCAGTGGCGCTCGACCCGGCTGTCGCCATCGGTCGAAGCAATAATGCCCGACGGCTGCCTCAAGCTAAGCAGCCGTCGGTAGGCTTCATTCATCAGCATCTGGCGCACTCGGCCAATGTGGGCTTCGCCCTTAGGCAGCGTTTGCTCAATGACATGCAGCTGAAGCTGAGGATGCTGGCGGGCAAAGTGACGGGCAATCATCGCAGATGAATCAGTGCAATTGTTGGCAAATACAATTACCTCATAGCCACTAGCATCAACAGAATTGCCCTTGAAATCGATCTGATTGGCCAAGGCCAGCAGGGTCTTTGGCAGAGTTTCAGCTTCGTTGCGAACCGGCACAATTACCGAAACTTGAGTCTGCGGCAGTGGAGGGGTAGCAACTAGTACAGGGGGTGGCTGGAATGGATCACAACCCAACTTTGCCGACGTAACATTGGGAATTGCGGCCAAGCAACTACCTTGCATGACAATCCTTTTAAGAAGAAAAACTTAAGCCCATTCTCAAATGGGACAGCTAGAGAGCTATCCCATCGTTAACTGTAGATTCCTAAAATCAAATAAGAATCGATCCTCTGATGGAGTCAGAATATTCTTCCGATAGATTTCTTTTGCTATTTTTAGACGACATGCGTCGAGTAGAGTCAATCAAAGGCCAAACCGGTAAGGCCCAACGTAGCTTGACGGCGGTCAGTGACCGGCGGGCTCAGATTGTGGCGGCCCTGGGGCAATGCCCGGTGATAGAATGGGTCAACCCTGACGACCTCAAGCGCTACATGATTGCCAGGGGCCAGACTTTCGACGTCAGGCGCAGTCCGGAGAGTCTTTACGACTTTTTAACCCAGGTTAGTGCTGATGCTCTGCCCAAGACCGTTGAGCAGTTTTTTGCCGACTGCCGCAGCCGTTCGCAGAGTCTCCCTTCAAGCAAAGATACGTCTGACCCATTCCCCCGACAATGCGCTGATCCTTCAAAGCGATGGCCCTTGGGGGCCGGTCTTCGATCCTCGCACCGTTCTGCTCGATGTCCACGCCCCAAAAGCCGAAGCGGCCTAGGCGGCGATCGCTCCCTTTGCCGAGCTAGTCAAAAGTCCCGCACACATCCACACCTACCGCCTCAGTACCCTCAGCATTTGGCATGTCCGTGCCGTAGGAGAACGATTTTCGCCCACCACCTTTGCGATCGCCCTGGGCGATCTCGACCTGCTCAAGCAGGCGCTGCTGACGGCAAGCTATCCGGCAGAAGATCTGGCCGGTTACCTGACCGGGGATGAGTTGCCTCTGGAACTGTTAACCCTGACCCAGAGCGGCGAACCCTTTCACCTACGGCCCTACCAGAAAACAGCAGCTGATCTGTTCTACCAGGCCGGGTAGAACAGGGGCAGCAGCGGGGTGATCGTTCTCCTCTGTGGTACGGGTAAAACCAGGGTGGGCATGGCGGCGATGGCGGTGATCCAGCAGAAAAAGCGATCAGGACGCTAAACCTTTTGAAATCAAGGCATTCTAGGTATTTGAGAGGGAAGCCGATGGCGGGATTTGAACCCGCGACCGCTCGATTACGAATCGAGTGCTCTACCACTGAGCCACATCGGCAATGGATATTCACAGTCAATAATTATAACAGCGCTGGGCGATCGCAGCGGCTCATCCCAGCGCTGG
>JBBSKN010000136.1:0-9855 GCA_038256265.1 Phormidesmidales cyanobacterium | reverse complement strand
GCCAGGTCTTCAATCGAGTAGATGTCGTGGTGGGGCGGCGGCGAAATCAGCGCTACCCCGGGCTTCGAGCGGCGCAGCATGGCGATGTAGGGGCTCACCTTCTTGCCGGGCAGCTGGCCCCCCTCACCGGGCTTAGCCCCCTGGGCCAGCTTGATTTCGATCTGGCTGGCGTGCATCAGGTATTCAGGTGTCACCCCAAACCGACCGGAAGCCACCTGTTTAATGGCCGAGCTGACGGTGTCGCCGTTCTTCAACCCCCGCAGGTGAGGGAATGTAGGGGAGTTGCCCTCGGCGTCGACATCAGCCAGCACCTTAAAACGGGTCGGGTCTTCGCCCCCTTCGCCCGAGTTTGACTTGCCGCCGATGCGGTTCATCGCCACCGCCAGCACCTCGTGGGCCTCGCGAGACAGCGCCCCGAGCGACATGCCCCCGGTGCAGAAGCGGCGCATGATCGACTCCACCGACTCCACCTGGTCGAGGGGAATGGGGGTGCGATCGCTCTCAAAATCGAGTAAATCCCGCAGGGCGGTGATGGGGCGATTTTCGAGCTGGGCGCGGTACAGCTCGTAGTGGTCGTACCGGCGCTCGGCCACTGCCTTGTGCAGCAGCTTGCTCATGGCGGGGTTGTTCATGTGGTACTCGCCGCTGGGCCGCGACTGCACAAAGCCCATGTTTTGCAGGCGCTTTGTGGTGAGTTCGGGGAATGCCCGCTGGTGAAAGCGGATTGTCTCCTGAGCTAGCTCTACCAGCGAGATGCCCCCCAGGCGAGAGGTGGTGCCCCGAAAGGCCAAATCGAGCAGGTCGGGGCCAATGCCAATCGCCTCAAAGATCTGCGCCCCTCGGTAGCTGGTGATCAGCGAAATCCCCATCTTCGAAAGGATTTTTAGCAGCCCGGCGTCCACCGCCTTGCGGTAGTTGTCTTGGGCACCGTTGAGGGTTGTTACCGGCAGCTTGCCCGTTTCCATCAGCTTTTGGGTGCGGTTGTCGGCCCACCAGTGGCGCACCGATTCAAAGGCCATGTAGGGACACACGGCGCTAGCGCCATAGCCGAGCAGGCAGGCAAAGTGGTGGGTGCTCCAGCACTGGGCCGTGTCTACGACCAGAGAGGCGTGCATGCGCAGCCCGTTGCGAATCAGGTGGTGGTGCACCGCGCCCACCGCCAGCAGCGGCGGAATGTAGCTGACTTCGGCCCCCAGGGGTGCGGTGTTGCCCTGGGCATCGACGCGATCGCTCAGCACCAGAATGGTTTTGCCCGCCTTGACCGCCTCATCGGCGCGATCGCACAGTGCCGCCACCGTCTTTTCTAGCCCCACGGGGCCATCCACGATGGAGTACAGCGTAGACAGCGTGGCCGTGGCAAAGCCCGAGCCGTGGATTTGCTCCAGCTCCACTTCGTTGATCACTGGGCTTTCCAAATTCAGCAGTCGAGCATACTCGGGCTGCTCATCCAGCAGGTTGCCCTGGGCACCCAGCTGGGTGGTAAGCGACATCACCAGCCGCTCCCGCAGCGGGTCAATGGCTGGGTTGGTCACCTGGGCAAAGCGCTGCTTGAAATAGTCGTAAAGCAGGTGGGGCTTGTCAGACAGTACCGCGTGGGGGGTGTCGTCGCCCATACAGAAGGTGGGTTCCTTGCCCTGGGCCGCCATGTCCTGAATGATCATGTCGACGTCTTCGGCGGTATAGCCAAAGGCGCTCTGCTGGCGCAGCAGGTCGCTAGAGGCATAGAGCGATGCCTCACTGAAGAGCTGGGGCCGCACCTCATTTCGGTTTTCCTTTAGCCACTGACCGTAGGGCTGGCGCGTGGCTACCCGCTGCTTAATCGCCCAATTCTTGAGAATTTCGTGGCTGTGCAGATCGACCGCAATCATCTGGCCGGGGCCAAGGCGGCCTTTCTCTAGAATGTCGCCCGGCGCCACGTCCAGCACCCCGGCCTCCGACGACACCATCAGCAGGTCGTCTTTGGTGACCACGTAGCGGGCCGGCCGCAGGCCGTTGCGGTCTAGGGTTGCCCCCACCTGAGTGCCATCGCTAAACACAATCAGCGCCGGGCCATCCCAGGGCTCTTGCAGACCGCTGTAGTATTCGTAGAAGTCGGTGATTTCAGGATAGGCGTCTAGCTCGGGCTGGTTGTTGTAGGCCTCAGGCACCATCATCATCAGCGCTTCCTGGGGAGAACGCCCTGATCGCACCAGCAGCTCCATCACATTGTCGAGGTTGGCGGAGTCACTGTTCTCGTCATTGACCATGGGTTTGAGCAGCTCAACGCGATCGCCCCAGATCGGATGGTAGAGATCAGCCTGGCGGGCCATCATCCAGTTGATGTTGCCCACCAGGGTGTTGATTTCGCCGTTGTGGCCGAGCAGCCGCATGGGGTGGGCCAGGGGCCATTTGGGCATGGTGTTGGTGCTAAAGCGCCGATGGTACACCGCGAAAGCGCTGACGTAGTCGGGGTCGCGCAGGTCGTCGTAGAAAGCCGCCAGCACCGCCGATCGCACCATACCCTTATAGACGATGGTGCGGCAGGAGCAGGAGCACACATAGAACTCCTTCAGCCCGGCTACCACAGCGGCCTCCAGGCTATCGGGATTGGCCACAACTTTGGCCACCAGGTGCAGCACTTGACGACGCACCAGGTACAGGCTCCGCTCCAGAGATTCCCCGGTGGCGGTGGCCGAGGCGATCACCACCTGCTCAATGCGCGGCTGAAACTGCTTGGCCAAGGGCCCCAACACCTCAGGGCGCACCGGCACAATGCGCCACCCCACCAGGGTTAGCCCCTCCTCTGCAATCACCCGGTTGAAGGTGTCGCGCACCAGCGCAGCCGCCTCGGCCTGGTTAGGCAGAAACATCATCGCCACGCCTGTGCGATCGCGCTGCAGCGTCCCCTGCCCCTGTTCCCTGGCCCAGCGATCTAGCACGGCCCACGGAATCGCCGTCATCACTCCGGCGCCATCCCCAGAGTCTTGGTCGGCGCAGCAGCCACCCCGGTGCTCCATGCAGTCAAGGGCCGCTAGGGCCTTGGCCACTAAACTGTGGCTTGGGCGGTTTTGGCGATCCGCTAAAAAGCCCACGCCGCAGGCATCGCGTTCTTCGACCAGCGACTTCGGCCCCCAGTTCGGCCATTCAGATTCAGAACGGAGATGCTGCTGAGATTGATAGGGTTGATTCACAGGTGTACGTCCCATGGAGGAGAAAAACAGCGAGGGTGTGGACAAAAACTTAGCCGGGAAAGCTAGCCTAGCAGCCTGCCCAGCCCAGCGGCGCAATTAAATCGCTTAGCTATGGCCTAGAGAAGTATTGGGGAGAAACTATCTGACCGAGGGGCGAGTCAGACAACTTAGCGTCGGCTTAGGGGCAGTGCCGACGGCTCAGCCAGTTACTTCCATCATGTAACTCAATCGTGCCTCAACCTTTAATGAAAAAACCAAAGACCATCTTCCAGTTGCAAACCATCAGCGTCCGCTGCGCCTGATCTAGCCTTAATCTGTAATTTACAGACTTTATCAGTAGTTTACAAACCTTAGCGCCAGTCTTTATCTACAGCTTCTTCGAATTAAACGGCAGTAACGGTAGCGATTGTTTCAAACTTGTCCCTAAATCCCTCGCAAGTTGCCCCGAAACCCGCTGTTTTACCTGTAAAACTTAGAATTAATCCCCGCCAACTTCTATGGTCAGACCACCCGTCTTAGCTCTGTTTATATCTAGTTTTCGCTGGAGCTATCGCGGAGTAGCCGTCGGCTGGGTCGGCCTCGGGTTGCTGGGTGCGATCGCATCCCCCACTGCCCTGGCTGTTCCCCCGCCGCTCGCTGAGGCCAGCCTCGCCGATGACTCATTTCCCATAGCCCCGGAACAAATGGCCCAGGGGCAAACGCTCGTGATTAATGGCAGCCCAGCCACCGTTCCCTGGATGATGGCTAACGGCCAAATCGGCCTGGCAGACTACGCCGTTACCGATCACCTGGGGGCTACCCTGCTTAGTAGCAGTCAGCCCGAGCGGCAGCCCGTCCAATGGTTCACCCACCCTGGCGATGCCGTAGAACTCCCCGCCTGGGTGCAGGGTGGCTATCGCTTCCTTGACATTGTGCCCCTGGCCGAGCGCTACGGCTGGCAAGTGCAGCCCCAAAGCGGCACCCTGCAAATCACCACGCCTCCGGCCCAGATAGTCGGCCTGCGCCGAGAGGCCCACCCCGGCGGTGAGCGGCTGGTTCTAGAGCTGTCTGGGCCAGCACCGGCCCACCTAATCGACAGCGCCGATGCCCTTAACCTCACCCTGGGGGCCGCCATCGATGAGGCCGTGTTGAGGAGTGCGATCGCCGCCCCCGCCGGGGCCTATCTCGGCTCGCTGACAGCCACCCCCGTCCCCGGCGGCACCCGTCTCCAGGCCAGCGCTAGCCACCCGCCTCAGCTGGTAACCCAGGCCAACCCCCACCAAATTGCCATCGACATCCACGCCGATAGCCTCCGGCCCCACAGCATTGCCTGGGCACCCGGCTTGCGCTGGCAGCAGCGGTATGTCTCCGTTGCCGGACAGCCATTTCCGGTCTATTGGCTGCAAATCAATCCTACCCAGGCCACTCTGCGCCCCATCTGGCCCGACCCGACTACGGCCACGGGCACCGCCCCCCTGACCACCATTGCTCAGCGCTGGCAGGCGATCGCCGCCATCAACGCTGGCTTTTTTAACCGCAACAACCAGTATCCCCTGGGGGCCGTGCGCGCCAACAACGACTGGATCTCAGGCCCCATCCTCAGTCGCGGCGTGGTGGGGTGGAACGACCAGGGCCAGGTGCGGATGGAACGCCTGTTTCTCCGGCAGTCTCTGACCACGGGCAGCGAGCAGACGTTTCCTATCCAGACCATCAACAGCGGCTATGTGCAGGCGGGTATCGGCCTCTACACCCCCGCCTGGGGACGCAGCTATCAGCCCATTCTAGAAGGGGAAACCGTGGTCACGGTGAGCGGTGGAGTCGTGACCGCCCAGCAGCCAGCCAGCACCATCGCCCCAGACGGTATCCCCATTCCTGCCAACGGTTATCTGCTGGCGCTGCGCTCCTATGCCACAGCGGTCCAGGCACTGCCCCAGGGGCAGTCAGTGGCCCTAGAGTCTGAGTCGTTGCCCGCCAGTTTAGAACCATTCCCCAACGTGATTGGCGGGGGGCCGTTGCTGATTCGCGATCGCACCACGGTGCTCGATGCCCGACTTGAGCAGTTTAGTGCCGCCTTCGCCACCCAGGCGGCCCCCCGCAGCGCCATCGGCATCACCGCCACTGACGAAGTTTTGCTGGTGGCCGTGCACCATAGCCCCCTAGGCCCAGGCCCCACCCTCGATCAGCTAGCTCAAATCATGCTTCAGTTGGGCAGCACCGATGCCCTCAATCTAGATGGCGGCAGCTCTGCCAGTCTCTACCTAGGGGGCCGACTGATCAACCGATCACCCCGCACAGCGGCCAGAGTCAGCAACAGCATTGGCCTATTTTTGCAGTAGACAGAGAAATTCAGGCACATGAATTTCAGGCACATGAATAAGGTGACAGCTGGGTGTGAAGACTTCGTATATTTACTGCCTTTTCTCTAGAATTCCCTGGCTCTCCCCTTCGCCCTTGCTAGACTATTGGCTGAAAACTGCGTCCAGTACAGTGGTCAGAGGCAACCTTCAGGCCACTTATAAAGTCTATTAATCTCGGGCGTTCTACAGGTCGAGTCGACCTGATTAGGTCACAGGCACCAGCGCAACCTCTAAATAAACATTACTCCTAGGAGAACTATCACTATGCCAAAACTGCAAGAGACCCTTCAGCCCACTGCTCTGACCCTAGCCACCAGCAGCGGCAGCGAAATCGCTGAAACGGGTCTGCGTCCCTGGGGCTCCTATACAGTGCTCGAAGAGGGCCGAGGCTACAAGATCAAGCGGATTGAGGTCAAGCCTGGCCATCGCCTTAGCCTCCAGATGCACCATCACCGCAGCGAGCACTGGATCGTAGTATCTGGCACGGCCAAAGTAGTCTGCGGCGAAAACGAAATTCTCCTGTCCACTAACCAGTCAACCTACGTCCCCCCCTGCACTCAGCATCGCCTGGAAAATGTCGGCGTTATTCCCTTGGTGCTGATTGAAGTGCAAAACGGAGAGTATCTAGGCGAAGACGACATCGTGCGTTTTCAAGACGACTATTCTCGCGTCGAAAAGGTCTAAGGGTTTTCAACCCCGCGATTTCACCCAGGCCAGATTCGGCTCACCTACAAGAACAGCGGTAGTGCTAAGCTCAGCATTGCCGCTGTTCTTTTTGAGCAGAGCTGTCTACTACCGCGCGCCATTTCTATACCTATGGTCGAAATTCGCCCCGCCGCCGCCCAAGAGCTAACTCGACTGCTCCATCGACACAGTACCCAAGCCACGAACCAGGCTACAGGGAGCACCCCCACCGTTCAACTTACCCTTGAGCCTGGCGGCTGCGCCGACTGGACCTACCGGCTTACCGTGGCCGCCGATATCGATCAGCCCACCACGGCAGTAGCCCATAACGGCATTGATCTAGCAATCCCTACAGCTCAGCTAGATCTGCTCAAAGACTTGGTGATCGACTACTCCGAAGACCTTATGGGCGGGGGGTTTCGCTTCATTAATCCCCTCGCCCAGAGCACCTGCGGCTGCGGCAATGCCTTTGGCCTGAGCGTTGATCGGCCAGTCACCCAAGACTGTACTGCGGCCCATCTGCCGACGCCCTAGCCCGAAGCTACCCTGCAGGGTTTGACCAAAGTTTCTTCAGGGTGCTAGCATTAGACCTTGTGAAAACTTGAGTTTTATCCGCCTTAGCAGCAGAAGCACCTATGCCCACGATTCAGCAACTCATTCGGAGTGAGCGCCAAAAAGCAGAGAAGAAAACCAAATCTCCTGCCCTAAAGAGCTGTCCGCAGCGGCGGGGAGTTTGTACCCGTGTTTACACCACTACCCCCAAAAAGCCCAACTCGGCTCTGCGAAAGGTGGCGCGAGTGCGCCTGACCTCTGGCTTTGAGGTCACTGCCTATATTCCTGGTATTGGCCACAACCTTCAAGAGCACTCTGTAGTCATGATTCGTGGCGGTCGGGTCAAAGATCTCCCCGGTGTTCGCTACCACATCATTCGTGGCACCCTTGACACCGCTGGGGTCAAAGATCGTCGTCAGGGGCGTTCCAAGTACGGAGCCAAGCGTCCTAAGGCATCCTAGGTCAATGCTTTTAGGGAGTAGTGCCCTAGAGCATAGATTTGAGGACACAGATAGGGCGGCGAAAGCCGAAGCCAATGCCTGCCAAAGTTGGGTAGGTTCGTGTGACTAGATCAGCTTGAGGGATTCAGTCGCTTGGTTTAGCATCAGCCACAGGTAGTGCTGCTTTGACCTTTTAGGCCATCTGCCTTCGCCCTACAATTATTTATTTCTGTCTGCGCAGCTAGTCTTTAAAACCACCGGAATTTGCACCATGTCTCGTCGTACAGTCGTTCAAAAACGCCCGATTCCGCCCGACTCTGTCTACAATAGCCGTCTCATTACCATGATGAGCCGGCGCTTGATGACCAGCGGCAAAAAGTCTCTGGCTGACAGAATCATCTACAGCTCCTTCACCATCATCAAAGAGCGAAGCGGCGGCGATCCACTGGACGTATTTGAGCGCGCCGTACGCAATGCCTCTCCCCTGGTAGAAGTCAAAGCCCGTCGGGTTGGCGGTGCCACTTACCAAGTGCCTATGGAAGTGCGCTCAGAGCGCAGTGTAGCCTTGGCCCTGCGTTGGCTTACTCAGTTTGCCCGACAGCGCCCCGGCAAGTCTATGGCTATTAGACTAGCCAACGAACTCATGGATGCCGCCAATGAGACTGGTGGTGCTGTGCGCAAGCGCGAGGAAACCCACCGAATGGCAGAGGCTAATAAGGCCTTTGCTCACTACCGCTATTAAGCGGAAGCGGTTGTTGTTGCCCCGAGGACGTCTCACACTTTGGCGGTCTCATTCTTTGGCAATGGCTGTTTCTGCTTCCTAGAATAAACTTGTTCAGGTATGTCAAAACGGCTGGTCATAAGAATTGCGGCGGTTAGAGAGTTGCGTCATAGAGTGACAAGGAGATAGCTGTGGCACGAGTAACGCCCATAGAACGGGTTAGAAATATTGGTATTGCAGCGCACATTGATGCCGGCAAAACCACCACCACAGAGCGCATTCTGTTCTACTCAGGCATAGTGCATAAGATCGGCGAGGTGCATGAGGGCACAGCCGTTACTGACTGGATGGAGCAGGAGCGGGAGAGGGGGATCACCATCACCGCTGCAGCTATCACTACCAACTGGCGTGATAACCAGATCAATATTATTGACACCCCTGGCCACGTTGACTTCACCATTGAGGTCGAACGTTCTATGCGCGTCTTGGACGGGGTGATTGCGGTATTTGACTCGGTAGGAGGTGTGCAGCCTCAGTCAGAAACGGTGTGGCGTCAAGCCAATCGCTACAACGTTCCTCGCATTGCCTTTGTCAACAAGATGGATCGTACTGGGGCCGATTTTTTGAAGGTGTGCGGTCAGTTGCGTGATCGTCTAGGCGCAAATGCAGTCCCGATTCAGATTCCCGTCGGGGCTGAAGGTGGATTTCAGGGAGTTGTCGATCTGGTGGCTATGCGCGCCCGCATCTATCACGACGATCTGGGTCAGAGCTTTGACGATACAGAGATACCGACCGATGTCCAAGAGGTGGCAGAAGAATATCGAGCCCAGCTAGTTGAATCGGTGGCTGAGACTAGCGATGTCCTGATGGAAAAATATTTTGAAGGACAGCCCCTGTCCTCAGACGAAATTGCCCATGCCCTTCGCCAAGGCACGATCCAGGGTACGATTGTGCCGGTTTTGTGTGGCTCTGCCTTCAAAAATAAAGGGGTTCAGCTGCTTTTGGACGCAGTGGTTGACTATCTACCCTCACCCCTCGAGGTACCGCCCATTCAAGGGCATTTACCAAATGGTGAACTGGCTGAGCGGCCGGCAAATGACGACGCGCCTCTGGCAGCCTTGGCGTTTAAGATTATGGCTGATCCTTATGGGCGACTCACCTTTGTGCGAGTCTACTCCGGGATTTTGAAGAAAGGCAGTTACATCTACAACGCCACCAAGGACAAAAAAGAGCGCATTTCTCGCCTAATTGTGCTTAAGGCCGATGATCGCATTGAGGTGGATGAGCTCCGTGCAGGCGATCTAGGGGCCGCCATTGGTCTTAAAGATACCTTTACCGGTGACACCATCTGCGACCCTACCCAGCCCATCGTGCTGGAATCGCTCTATGTACCCGAGCCGGTGATTTCTGTGGCGGTAGAGCCAAAAACCAAGCAGGACATGGATAAGTTGGCCAAAGCCCTACAGTCGCTATCGGAGGAAGACCCTACCTTCCGCGTTAGCACTGACCCAGAAACCAACCAGACAGTAATTGCGGGCATGGGTGAACTCCACCTAGATATTCTGGTTGACCGCATGCTGCGCGAATTCAAAGTAGGCGCCAACATTGGTGCACCCCAGGTGGCCTACCGAGAAACCATCCGTAAGGCCACCAGTGCTGAAGGTAAATTCGTTCGCCAGAGCGGCGGCAAAGGCCAGTACGGCCATGTGGTGGTGGAGGTCGAGCCGACCGAGGAGGGCAGCGGGTTTGAGTTTGTGTCTAAAATTGTCGGAGGCACGATTCCTAAGGAATACATCTCTCCGGCAGAACAAGGCATGAAAGAGGCCTGCGAATCTGGTATTATAGCTGGGTATCCCGTAATCGATTTAAAGGTTACTCTGGTCGATGGGTCTTATCACGATGTAGACTCATCAGAGATGGCTTTTAAGATTGCTGGATCAATGGCGATAAAG
>JBBSKN010000135.1:0-9862 GCA_038256265.1 Phormidesmidales cyanobacterium | reverse complement strand
CTATCAAAAGGGGCGAACCGCGACTGACGAGTTCAAGCAGGAGATGCCCATTCGCTTTGACGAGTACCTACCGCAATGGAACTACATCGCACGGCCTCAACCCACCTAATTTTGGAAGTTATTAAATTCTCATTCCTAAGCGGGATAAATTCGCAGTCGTCGGTTGGGTTCTTCGCCGCAGCTCAGCGATTTGAGTCGGTAGTGTTCGGCCAGTTCATGCTGCATTTTGCGAATGTAGCCTGAACGCGGCAGCAGTTCCACGGGCTGCCCCTTGGGGATGACGATTTGCTCGACGGCCAGACGGGCCTCTTCGAGAGCCTCTAGCTCATCGTCGCCGCCGCTGTGGCTAAACAGCCCTAGATCTACGGCGGCAGGATTGTCGTCCATATCCAGCAGTCGCTGCAGGGCGCGGGTGATCTGAGGAATGCTGTTGGACTTTACTAGGTGGACGGGAATTTGCCGTCCCTGAGCCATCTGCTTGAGCTTGGCCTGGGCTTTGGCATGCGATCGCAGGGCCAGCACCGCATCGGCGTTGTCCAAGTCTTTGGTGATCACCACGGGCATATGCAGGGTTTGAATCACCCGCTCGATCTGGTGACGGCCCAGGCCGTAGGGGTAGAGGCGCATAGCATCTTCCCCATTGGGGCCAACAATTTCGTCGTCGGTGGCTAGATCCAGCAGGTGGGCAAAGGTGGGGTCGGTGCTGGGCGGGGGAGCACTGTAAACCTGCCCCAGGGGGCGAATGTTGCTGCCTAGGGCGCGCTGGGCGATCGCCGCCGTGCTGCTAGGGGGCACCATCTGCCCCGTCGCTCGCCAGCCCATGCCCGAGCGCGATGGCTTAGACACCTCGCGCCCGGAGCCGGGTAGCTCGTGGGTGACGACCACCTTTTGATGTTCATCCACCGTGCGAATCTGTAGCCCGGGCTGTCGCCCCCGCAGCAGGTTGTCGATGGTGACGGTGACATCTTCATGGACGGCCCAGCGCTGTCGCTCTAGCATCTCGACGGCAATGTCAAAGGTGGGGGGAGCCTTGCGCTCTAGCACGCTCTTCTGGCTGCCGCGACGGCGGGCTTCTTCATCGCCCAACGTGACCGACTGGATGCCGCCAATCAAGTCGGAGAGAGTGGGGTTTTTAATCAGGTTTTCTAGCTGGTTGCCGTGGGCTGTGCCCACCAGCTGCACGCCTCTCTCGGCGATGGTGCGGGCGGCCAGGGCCTCTAGCTCGGTGCCGATTTCATCAATCACGATCACTTCGGGCATGTGGTTTTCTACCGCTTCGATCATCACCCGGTGCTGTTCTTCAGGGCGGGCCACCTGCATGCGCCGGGCTCGGCCAATGGCCGGGTGCGGAATATCGCCATCCCCAGCGATTTCGTTGGAGGTGTCGATGATCACTACCCGCTTTTGCAGATCGTCGGCCAGCACCCGAGCAATTTCTCGCAGGGCAGTGGTTTTGCCCACGCCAGGCCGACCCAGCATGAGAATGGAACGGCCCGTTTCTACCAGGTCGCGAATCATGCCAATGGTGCCGAAAATGGCCCGGCCCACCCGGCATGTGAGGCCGATCACTTCGCCTGAGCGGTTGCGAATAGCGCTGATGCGGTGCAGGGTTTTCTCAATGCCGGCCCGGTTGTCGCCACCAAAAATACCCACTCGCTTGATGCAGTGGTCTAGATCCGCGTGGGTAACCGGGTCTTCTGACAGATATTCAACACTGCCAAAAAAGCGGGCTTCGGGCAGACGCCCCAGGTCTAAAACCACCTCGATCAGGTTCTGGCGCTGGGGGTGGCGATTGAGCTGCGCCCGAATAGACGGGGGCAAAATGCTCAGAATTTGATCGAGGTCGTCGATGGGCCGGTCTGGTGTCAAGTTTTGGTTCAGGTCTGGGGCAGAGACAGGCTGAGATGGAGCTGTCCCTTCGGGTTCAGTGGGTAAAAATTCCACGGCGAAGTTATTGGTGGCAGAAGTATTGTCGTCAGGGGCGTTGCTGCTCAATCTGTCACTTATCGAGCCGTCGTCGCTATAGCTAACCATAACGTGTTGATAAAAAATGTCTATCTGTTGGTTTCAGCTAGGGGTTGGGTCATCTAGAGGCTAGGTTTATCTAGAGCCTGTTCATGTGCGGTTCGCCCATCGGGCTTGAGCTGCGCCACAAGCTGTCGAGCCAGGGTTAGCCCCTGGCCCAGGGCCGTACTGTCTAGTCGCTGCCAAGGGGCGTGATCGGCTGAGGTAGTCGAACTGTGGCGCGGGAGTGAGGTGTTTTGACCTGGGGCAAGCTGGTCGGGGAAGTCTTTTCCTAGCCAGGGCTGAAGTTCTTGGTCAATGGCGTCGAGCAGGGGCAGCACTTGTGATCGTCCGTAGCTGCCGTAAGCTATGCCTGAAATACTGGTGCGGGCAGGGGCCAGCGCTGAATCATGGTGAATAACCCCAGCAATTTGGGGAGCAGGCAACCGATCAGGTGGAAAATCATCGAGCAAAGCAGCAGAGGAGGCTTTATTCACTAAACCGAGAGCGATCAACTTATCTACAGTGTAGCCATTGGTTCCGCCAGCGGGTTGTACGTAGCCCGGTGGCCCCGCCGCGAGAATCCTTTGGGCCAGACGAATGGTGGCGTGGGTGGTGCCTTTGCCCAGATCACCGCTCATGGGGCGGCCATCGGTTTGCCAAATCAGCGGCACATCTAGCGGAGCCATGGTGTTGTAGAGATCCCACAGGTAGGGCACCACCTGGTCGTGGTCGGGGCAGCTAATGGAAACTAGCTTCAGTTGGGCTCGCCAGGGCTGGAGCCGCTGCCAAAGCTGCTCAAACTGATCCTGGTGCCCGGATTGGGTGTGAATTTCGACGGCGTCAATCTGGGCGAGGTGGCCTGGGGAGAAGGCCTCGGGGCTGGCCAAGTAAGGCCGCGCTTCAATATTGCTGACCGGGCAGACGGCTATGCAGCGGCCGCAGCCGTAGCAGAGATCCGTCGTGACGCCACCGACCTGGAGAGCCTGGAACTGAATTGCGGCAGTGGGGCAGATAGGTTCGCAGGGGCGATCGCACTCTGTTGGGCAGCGGGCCGCATCAAAGTCAGCCTTGCGAAAGTGGGGGTCTTCGCTGTCGTTAAGGCTGACCATTAGCCAGGGCAAGCCGGGGATAAGATAGCTACGATTCCCCAGATAGCCGGATAGCGATTGGGCATCCTTTAGGCCCTGCCGGGCAGCGGCCACCACGGCCCCGTCAGCGGCTACGTCAATGCAGTCGACGCCAGCTAAGGCATAGAGCATGACCAACCGCCGCACCGTCGGCATATCTTGATAGCTGGCACCGCAGATCAGCTTTACCCACTGCCCCATCCGTAGCGATTGATGGGGCAGTGATTGATAGGAAGACGATAACAAAGTAACCACTCAAGAAACACTGGTAGAGGCAGAATCCTTAGGCTAACCCTTAGGTCGCTGCCGTTGCCTACTGAGGTGAAACTTTAGCGCGAATTCTATCCGGTAGCGGTGGTATATCGGTCATCGTTGTGGACTTGTAATGATAACCAGTCTCAGTCCAGAGTCCGCCGTTAAGACTTCTGGACTGAGAGCTTCATCCCAGGCCCAGCTTGGGATCTTTAGTTTTCCTACAGGTGCATTCCAAGTCTGGACTTGGAGTTGTTTCAGAGAGAAGCTTTCGTCAAGCTAAGCCTTTAGGCGTTTGGGATTACTAAAGGCAAAACGCACTGGTTTTTCTTGAGAGCAAACGTCAAAGTTCCTAAATGCTAATGCTCGTTCAGATGCAGTTGCGATTCTTGTGATTCGTTGAGTGCTTAATTTCTCTAGCAAATCTCTCTAAGCAATTCTCTAGGCAAAATTTTCTGAAAACTTTACTGTCTGCGCCTTCCCTTTATTCCTCAGCAACCATGGGGTCGATTGTCTGTTCTAATGCCGCACAAAAACCCAGCAGTTGATCTAGCTTGTCGCCCATCTGGCGCTGGCGCTGCTGGACCGTGTGTGACTGGCGAGCCGCTTGCAAAAAAGCCACATCTATCGCCAGCAGGCGAAAGGTGCGGTTTATCTCGGTGAGCGCGGGCTGAGCGTCGGGGTGGAGATCGCCGAGGGGCAGCAGCTGGTTTTGGCAGTGCTGCTGAGCCAGCAGAAACTGCGCTTGCAGCCGGGAGCTGTCGGGGTGGGTCGATCTCGCCAAGGTTTCTAGAGTTTGCAGGTGCGATCGCATCGTTGCCACGGCATTTTTCATAGCTGACTCATCTCCCAAAGGGCCACATCGGCAGCGGCTGGCAGCATTTTACGATAGCTAGCGATAAATTGCCGATTCCCGTTAGCAAAGACAAATGTTAAGATTAATATACAACTATCCATCAACTTGGGGTGAGCTTTAAGTATTTATTGCAGCCTGGGCGGTAGGTGCGATTTTCCCAGAGTTTATGGTGTAGGTTATCTCTATCTCGGTAGGCAGCTTTGTTGTAGCCCCATCACATTGGTCTACTGGTTAGTCTGCTGGCAGAACGTTGGTACGATCTCTGTCAATTTTTTCATACTTTACCTTTAAATAAATTGGTCAATGCTCTCAGTGCTACGCCTTCAAGCTGGCTCGGAGAGATTTGAGTCTATTGATAGTTTATTTTTCAGGAGCCTGATCAGACCTGAATACAGTTCTTAAATACAGGTTTTTGGTTCCGGCATTTTCTAGTTCACCCCACTCCCTGATAGGTCACTGGCGTCATGACTGCAACAGTTCATCCTCCCTTACCCGATGACTGCACCCTGCCTGGGTGGCTCGAAACCTGTGTGCTGGCCCACCACGATGACAGCCAATCTGACCCGGCCCACGATCCCGAAAATAAATCGAATAATTTGCTGGTCTGTCAGGCGTTTGAGTTTGCCTATACTCTGCACAAGGGGCAGGCTCGGGCCTCGGGTGAACCCTACATCTGTCACCCCATCGCCGTCGCCGGGCTGCTGCGCGACCTGGGCGGCGACAGCGCCATGATTGCCTCGGGCTTTCTCCACGACATTGTCGAAGATACCGACGTCACCCCCGAAGAAATTGAAGGCCACTTTGGCGATGAGGTGCGGCAACTGGTGGAAGGCGTTACCAAGCTGTCAAAATTCAACTTTGATAGCAAAACCGAGCGCCAGGCCGAAAACTTTCGCCGCATGTTCTTGGCCATGGCCCAAGACATTCGCGTGATTGTGGTGAAGCTGGCTGATCGTCTCCACAACATGCGCACCCTCGAGCACCTCAGCGACGAGAAACGCCGGCGCATCGCCCGTGAAACCATGGAGATCTTTGCGCCTTTGGCTAACCGCCTGGGAATCGGGCGCTTTAAGTGGGAACTGGAAGATCTTTCCTTTAAGTATCTAGAACCCGACGCCTACCGGCAGATGCAGCACCACATCACCGAAAAGCGAGCTGATCGCGAGGCGAGGCTAGTGCAGGTGGCCGAAACCCTGCGCCAGCGCATGCACCAGTCCGAGATTCAGGTGGTCGATGTCAGCAGCCGACCTAAACACCTCTACGGTATCTACCGCAAAATGGAGCGGCAGCAAAAGGACTTCAGCGAAATTTATGACATCGCCGCCATTCGCCTGATTGTAGGCACCAACGAGGAGTGCTACCGTGCCCTGGCCATTGCCCACGATGCCTTTCGCCCCATTCCAGGTCGGTTCAAAGACTACATTGGCCTACCTAAGCCCAACCGCTACCAGTCGCTGCACACGGTGGTAATTGGCCCTAAGGGCAAGCCCATTGAGGTGCAGATTCGCACCCTAGAGATGCACCACATCGCCGAGTACGGCATCGCTGCCCACTGGAAGTATAAAGAAACCGGCGCTTCGACCAACACCCGCATCAACGCCGACGACGAAAAATTTACCTGGCTGCGGCAGCTGCTGGAGTGGCAAAGCGACCTCAAAGACGCCAAGGAATTTCTTGAAAACGTCAAGGGCAACCTGTTTGACGAAGATGTCTACGTCTTTACCCCCGATGGTGATGTGGTGCCCCTCAGTCGAGGGGCGACGTCCGTAGATTTTGCCTACCGTATCCATACCGAGGTGGGCAACCATTGCGCCGGGGCTAGGGTCAATGGCCGCATTGTCACCCTTGACACGGCGCTGGAAAATGGCGACATCGTTGAAATCATCACCCAAAAGAACAGCCATCCCAGCCTCGACTGGCTCAATTTTGTGGTCACCCCTAGCGCCCGCAACCGCATTCGCCAGTGGTATAAGCGATCGCACCGCGACGAAAACATAGCCCGAGGCCGCGACATGCTCGAAAAAGAGCTGGGCCGTACCGGTTTCGACGCCCTGCTCAAGTCTGAGCCGGCCCAGATGGCCGCCGAGCGCTGCAACTACCAGAGCGTAGACGACTTCTTGGCCGGGCTGGGCTATGGTGAAGTCACCCTTAGCCTGTTTGTCAACCGGCTGCGAGAGGCCGTCAAGGCCAAGCAGCCCCTAGAGGTGTTGTCGCCTGAGTCATCGCTAGAGGGTTCTAATCAGTTTTTGGCCGGGGCTGTAACTAGCCACCAGAGGCTGCGCTCTGCTCCTTCTAAAGATCCGATCTTGGGGATTGAGGGGCTGGTACACCACATTGCGGGCTGCTGTAACCCCCTGCCCGGCGAGCCGATTATGGGCAGTGTTTCCCTGGGCAGTCGGGGCATTGCCATCCACCGCCAGGGCTGCCCTAACTTGACCGATATACCGGGCGATCGCATCATTCCCGTCAGCTGGAACCACGGCGACCACAACGGGGTTCGCCAGACCTACCCGGTAGAGGTGCGCATTGAGGTAATTGATCGGGTGGGCGTACTCAAGGACATTCTCTCCCACCTGTCAGACCTGCAAATTAACGTCCACAAGGCTCAGGTCAAAACCTTTCCGGGCCAAACCGCCGAAATCGATCTGGGTCTAGATGTGAGAGATCACGCCCACCTGGATCAAACCTTTGGGCAAATTCGCAAGATGACCGATGTGCTCAAAATTCGCCGGGTCAGCGAGAGCGGGTCAGCGCCCGATCTCCGAATGGATGCGGTCTCAAGCGGCCTGTTCTATTGCATCGGGGGCGGTGGCAATGGGAATGACTAAGGCATCATCGGCGGGCTGGGGTTTGACGCTGTCCCACCGATTTAGGAAGTGGGTGAGGTGATGGTCTCCCTGGACAATGCGATCGCCCACCACCCGCCGCACCCTTGCCTCTTCCTCACCGTACTGATCTGGGCTAAAGAACCCCGCAAACCGCGCTGTTCGCAGCCACACCAGGTAGGTGCTCAGCGCGTCGTACTGGCTCTGCTCCACGATAGATCGCAGGTCGCCCGCCACCCATAAATCCACCACGTCAGGTGGCTCTGCCCCGACCGAGCTAGGTATGCCCATCGCCCGAGCCAGTTCGTGCAGCGTGGGCGTAGCAATGCCCCAGCCGCTGAGAGCCTGCTTCAGGTCAATATGGGCGTCGCCGCTGCGGCTAAAGTAATCATTGCCCCAGCCTTTTTCTGCGCGGCGGCAAAACTCTGGGGCCGCAATGCCCGCCACTAGCCCCCGCTGAAGCAAAATGGGCAGGTCGGTGGTTTGAGAGTTAAAGCCCACCAGCTGGGGATGGTGCTGCCCCAGATAGCCCAGAAATGTAGCGATCAGCTCCCCTTCATCCATCAGCTGGTCAATCTGTCTCGGCAGGGTGGTCAGCCGCAGGGAGACTGCACCATCGGTCTGCTGCTCACGGATAACGGCGGAGACGGCCACCACTCGGCACAGGGTCGTTTTCAGGTGAGGGCGGGGCTTCTCTGCGGTGGCCCCGGCCCTGGCCCACATCACCTCAAACACCTCGGCATCTGGCTGGGTCTCTGGCAGCCCGTACACCCGCCGCCCCGAAGCCGGGTCGGGTGCCCACTCCAGGTCAAAGGCACAGACCTGTCGACCGACTGATTTGAACATGGCTGCCTCCTTGAGATGCGTTAGAGCCAGATGTTAGAGAGAGCGGCCTACGATCGCAAGCCACTCTCTCTAACATTCCCCTCTTGGTCTCCAGAGAATCGTCTAGGGCACCTGCCAGGCGCGCTGGTGGTAGTCGTCAGGCAAGGGAAACAGGTCTACGGGTTCGCCGTGGTCATGCCCATGCCCGTGGTCGTGCCCATGCCCGTGTCCGTGCCCGTGGGACTCGTGCCCGTGGCCGGGCTGACCACCCCCGGCGGCAAGGCGAAACTTGCACATTTCGCAATTCATCGCCACCTGGCCCAGGTGGGTTTCAATTTCGCGATCGCGCAAAATCTGCATTAGCTGCGGGTGGCTGCCCATCTCGGGCAGGTAGCTGACCAGTTGATCGGGATGGGCCGACTGCTCCTGTTCACAGATACCCATGATCTTTTTAATCAGCACCCCGGTAAAGAGAAAATAGGGCAGCACAATGATGCGTTTTGGCTCATACATGCGCGCGCGGCGAAAGCCCTCTTCAAGACGAGGGTGGGTAATGCCAATAAAGCAAATTTCCACCGTTTTGTAGCGGCTGCCCTCCCAGACAATACGGGCCAGCTTATAGACATCGCCGTTGGCGTCGGGGTCGCTGGCTCCCCGGCCCACAAACAACAGCACCGTGTCTTCGCGGGCAATGCCGTCGGGGTTAAACCGGGGGCTGTCTAGCTCCTCTAGCCGCTCTTGCCACAGCTGAATGATCGCCGGGGTAATGCCAAAGTGGCGACCGTAGTGGAAGGTCACCTGGGGGTGGCGTTGGCGGGCGCGGTCTAGCTCGTTGGTGACGTCAAACTTGTTGTGGCGGGCGGCAAACAGCAAAATCGGCAGCACTGAAATATCGGTGTAGCCTTTCTCTACGCACAGGTCTACCCCGTCTTGAATGGTGGGCTCGCTCAACTCCAAAAAACAGGGGATCACCGGGCGCTCAGTGTCAAGCGTTTGGTAGGCGGCGGCAAATTCGAGCACGCGATCGCGCCCTTCGGTATCTCGACTGCCGTGACCCACCAGCAGCAGTGGCCGCTGGGCCGGCAGCGGTGACCAGGTGCCGGTTGCACTGGGAGAAAAATCGTTGGGGGTGGTGATGATAGGTGCGATCGCCATAGGTGCTCAAAATGCCGCAGTGATACTCAATTTAACCCTCAGCCCCAGCCAAAAGATATCACCTGCGAAAATCTAGCTGCTAGCAGCCCGGGCGGCGCTAACCTAGACCCAGGGCAAACCTAAAACGCTAAATTAATCGCCAGATAAATCTGGTGTTAGAACCAAGACAATTAAAAAATCGCAGCCAGATAAAAATCCGTCTGCCTGGCTATCTTAGCCCAGGGCAGACCGTAGAACCATCCTGGGGGTGGGCATAAACGCAGTGGAGAAATAACCATGGAAGAAGCCCTAGACAAACAGCGGGGTGCTTGGCGGGATGGTCAAAGACCGACGATGCGCGAACGCCTGCGCAGCCACCTCAACACCACCGACACCCTAGCGGGTCGGGTGATTAATGGTGCGATTGTGCTGCTGATCTTTCTGTCTGCCGTCATTTTTGTCGTCAAAACCTACCCGATATCGCCCGCCCTCGACGCCTGGTTAAATGCCCTCGACTGGCTGATCGTGGTGGCATTCACTCTAGAGTACGGCCTGCGGCTGTGGGTTGCCCAGCAGCCCTGGCGCTATGCCCTCAGCCTCTACGGCCTAATTGACTTGGTGGCCCTTCTGCCCTCGTGGATCGGCATGTTCGATATTCGCTTTTTGCGCTTCTTTAGATCGCTGCGAATTTTGCGACTAGTGCAGCGTCAGCACTAAAACTTAGGGTTATCGCGCCTGCTGAGCTAATCTGTTCTGTGTGGAGTTAGGCAGACTGCCATGCAGAAAAAATACATTGTTCGCTTGAGCGCCGACGAGCGAGCTCAGCTTCGGGCCGT
>JBBSKN010000134.1:0-9862 GCA_038256265.1 Phormidesmidales cyanobacterium | reverse complement strand
GTGGCGGCGATCGCAGCGGCAGCCCTCGGCCCAGCTAACGTACTCGCCCTGCTAATGCCCTCGCCCCACAGCTCAGAGCATTCGGTCACCGACGCCCTGGCCCTGTGCGCGACCCTGGGCGTTGCCCACCAGACCCTAGCAATTGGCCCGCTGATGGCCGACTACGACCAGGTGCTAGAGCCGCTGTTGGGGGACACTGCCCCAGGCATCGCTGAAGAAAACATTCAGTCGCGCATTCGCGGCAACCTGCTGATGGCGGTGTCAAATAAGTTTGACCATCTGCTGCTCTCGACGGGCAACAAGTCAGAGATGGCGGTGGGCTACTGCACCCTCTACGGCGACATGAATGGCGGTCTGGCGGTCATTGCCGACCTGCCTAAAACGCGGGTCTACGCCCTGTGCCAGTGGCTCAATCAGCAGGCAGGTCAAGGCCAGAATGGTGCCACAGTGCTGGAGAAACTCGCGGATCGCATCAGCCCTACCACCACCGCCCTAATTCCGCAAAATATTCTCGACAAGCCCCCCAGCGCCGAACTCAAGCCCGGCCAGGTTGACCAAGACTCGCTGCCCCCCTACGACGTGCTCGACGACATTCTTGAGCGCCTAGTGCAGCGTCACGAATCCATAGCTGACATTGTCGCGGCAGGCCACGACGGGGCGGTGGTCGATCAAGTGGTGCGGCTGGTGGCGCGGGCCGAGTTTAAGCGGCGGCAGACCCCGCCCGTGCTCAAGGTAACTGATCGCGCCTTTGGTCTGGGCTGGCGCATGCCCATTGCCAACCGCTGGCAGGGCAAAGTCAACGCCACCGCTCAGCAGAGCTCGACCCAGCAGACCCAGGTCGAGCAGCCTTCTGCCGAGCAGCTGATGGAAGCCTAGTACCGCAAGGGAGACGCCCCCCCAAGCGAGAACTCTACTTCCAGCCAGCGCGATCAGTGATGCGCAGAGCTTCGGGGTTGTTACGGCCAAACACGGCGGCGTTGAGGGTGTCGGCTTTAAATTCGCCGAAGTCTTCTACCACAGAGTCAACCGCAACGCCTTCCACCACGGGGTACTCGTTATTGCTCTGGGCAAAAATCTCCTGGGCCTCGGGGCTGGCCAGGTACTCCAAGAACCGGACAGCAGCCTCAGCATTAGGTGCGGTCTTCACCACCCCGGCCCCGCTGATGTTGACGTGGGTGCCGCGATCGCCCTGGTTGGGGAAAAACACCCCCATGGCCTCGGCTATCGCCTGATCTTCGGCCTTGTCAGACTTGACCAGGCGGGCAAAGTAGTAGGTGTTAGCGATCGCAATATCGCCCAGCCCCGCCGCTGCCGCCTTAATCTGGTCGGTATCGCCCCCCTCAGGGTCACGGGCCAAGTTGGCCACCAGGCCCCGCGCCCACTCTTCAGTCTCTTCCGCCCCGTGGGCGGCAATCATCGAGCCCACCAGCGACTGGTTGTAGACATTGGTCGAGCTGCGAATCAGAATCCGGCCGCGCCATTTAGGGTCGGCCAGGTCTTCGTAGGTCGATAGCTCAGAGGGGTCAACGGTGTCTTTGTTATAGAAAATCACCCGCGCCCGCTGGGTCAGGCCAAACCACAGGCCGTCGGGGTGACGCAAATTTTCGGGAATCGCTTCGCTCAACACCGAAGAGGTGACCGGCTGGAATAAGTCTTCTTGCTCCGCTCGCCATAGACGACCGGCATCGACGGTCATGAGAATGTCGGCGGGGCTGTTTTGACCTTCGCTCTTAATCCGCTCGATCAGCTGATCGGCCTCGGCCTCAACGACGTTGACGCGAATGCCCGTGGCCTCGCGAAAGCCACTGTAGAGCTGGTCGTCGGTGTCGTAGTGGCGAGACGAGTAGAGATTGACCACGGGGCCACGGCCAAAGCCAAACTGGGCGTGGGCGGGGCGTTGGCGCAGATAGCCTGCGGCTACGGCGGTGGCGGTGGCACTAGCCCCCAAAAATGCGCGTCTTCCTAATTTCATAGGGCGTTACCTCAAAAAAAATTAAAGCGCTGGGAAATCCCAGGCACTTAGAAATCAGTCTGCATTGTATCGCTTATTGCGACCTTTTCCTGATAATGCTGTACTTAAGCGCAGCCCCGTGGTAGATAGTTTCAATACCCTTGCCGTGGGGCACCCCCTGACTATAGACCGATGCCCTATTTATCAGGGCTTGAGGCCAGAGAAGAATAGCTTTAGAGTAAGCAATGAGGAATAAATCCTGTTAGCTTAAGCACAGCTGCGATCGCAACCTTTCGACAATGAGTCCCAGACTAATCGCGTCAACATTTTCCCCTAACCGCCCCTCGCTAAAGCGCCAGGGGCGGTCGCAGTCTTGGCTGGGGGTGATGTGTGCGATCGCCTCCCTCGCGGCCCACGGGGCTCTACTCGCCTTTGTCTTTCCCGATTCAACCCCTGACGCTCCGCCGGTAGAAGATTTAGCCGAAACCTCCCCCCTCCCTGACGATGTGGCGGTGACGGTGCTGCCCAAACCCGCTGTAGACCTATCCCCTACCGATATTGCTGCCGCCCCGGCTGTTCCAGCCCCAGCGGCAGCAATGTCCCAGGTCGCGCCCCAGACCCCGCCCCAGACCATCCCCATCGTTCGGCCTGAGTCACCGCCCCAACCTGCGGCCGCAGCCCCTGAGCCCTTTACGCCCCCTGAGCCCTTTACGCCCCCTGAGTCCTTTACGCCCCCCGAGCCGCCGCCCCCTGCCCTTTACGCCGACTTTCCCCACCTGGAGGGTGCCCAGGCCGCCTGCGAAGGGGTGGCCGACTGCTGGCGCAGCCCTGTGAGCAGCAGCTGGCGCAGCGCTGCCGGCGATCTGCAAGCGCAGCTTGAGGCCCAGGGCTACACCGTGCGCAACGTCACGGGTGAAGTTTTATCGGTTGACTCAGGGGTGCGGGTGTACGCCGTCAGCAAGCCCGGCGAAGCCAACTACTACCTAAACCTGGTCTCTGTAGGCGAGGGTGTGCTCTACACCATGACCGCTGAACCCATGACCGCTGACCAGGTTGTGGCTTTACAGCGGTCTTAGGGAACGGTCTTGGGGGCAGGCCGAGGCAAGGCAGGCCCCCGTTATTCAAAACCGCCCTGGCCATCGGGTTTGACAATAAATGCGACTCCCTGGGGCTCTGGATCAATGCCCGTGGCGGCGTCAAACACATCGGTCTAAGTCTCGTGCCCTAGCCCGATCTAACGGCTTTCCCAGTCGCTTCTAAAATAACTGAGGTATCTTAGGCGAGGAAACCCTGACCCCAAGGGCTAGACCATCCATGCCAAGATTTTTAGATTAGCTTATGCATTTAATGCGTTGAGGACTGGCTGTGCACCCTGCTATTTCAACCCTGTTCGCCCTGCCCCTGGGCCTATTTTCAATTCTTTTAGACACCGGCGAGCTGCGCCCTCTGCAACCCTCTGGGCTGAACCCCGCTGCTCTGCAAGTGCAGTGGCAGTCGCCGTGGGTGGCCGGGCTGAGCCGCGACCCGGTGGTGGAGGCGATCGTGGCCGACTATGTGGCCGGGCTGCGGCGGCAGGGGTGGTCGGTGCCCGACCAGGGCGTGTGGATTCAGGTGGGCCAGAGCGTGATTGCCGAGCACCAGGGCCAGGTGCTGATGCCCGCCGCATCATTGACCAAGCTGGCCACCACCCTAGCCGCCATCGAAACCTGGCCCCTTGACCACCGCTTTGAAACGCTGGTGGGTGTCCACGGCACCGTGCAGAATGGCGTGCTCGATGGCGATCTGATCATTCAGGGCGGCGGCGACCCTTTGTTTGTCTGGGAAGAGGGTATTGTGCTGGCCAATCGCCTCCAAGAGCTGGGCATTCAGCGGGTGACGGGGGAGGTGCTAGTGAGCGGCTCCTTCACCATGAACTTCAAGGAAGATCCAAATGATTCGCTGGTTGCCGTGAATCAGGTGATGACCGCCAGCAGCTGGCCTTGGGAAACTCGCCAGGCCTACGCCACCTTGCCCCCGGATACCCCCCAGCCCAACGTGCAAATTGACGGCGGTGCCCGCTGGCTGCCCGCCGCTGAGCTAGAGACTATGGCAGTGAACTGGGTGGTGCGGCATCAGTCGCTGCCGCTGGTGGCCATTCTCAAAGCGATGAATATCTACAGCAACAATGTGATGTCGGAGCTGGTGGCTGAGCAGGCCGGTGGGCCGGGGCAGGTGGTGGCCAAGGCCGCCGCTGCGGCTGATCTGCCCGCCGAGGAAATTAGCCTGGTGAATGGGTCAGGTCTGGGCACCGACAATCAGATGTCGGCCCGGGCGGCGGTGGCCATGACCGTGGCGATCCAGCAGCAGTTGAGCGCGGCGGGCTACTCGGTGGCCGACGTGCTGCCGGTGGCGGGCGAAGATACGGGCACCCTGATTGGTCGCCAGATTCCGGCGACGGCGGCGGTGAAGACGGGTACCCTGTCGGAGGTCAGCGCCCTGGCGGGGATGGTGCCCACCGCCGAGCGGGGGCCGGTGTGGTTTGCGATTATCAACCGGGGCTGGGCGCTGCCCGATCTGCGATCGCAGCAAGACCAGCTGTTGCAGGCGATTCAGGCCCACTGGGGGGTGGCCAACGCCCCCGCCGACCTGAGAACCAAGGTGGTGATGCAGACGGGGCCATTTCGCTACGGCGACCCCAGCCGCAATCAGGTGACCCAGGAGGTGGCGTCGGAGTAGGGCGGCTCGGCGTATTGCTGGTAAAGGGCTTTGGCGATCGCCCTCGCGGCCCCCGGCTGCCCCATGCGGCGGCGGCCATTCTCGGCAATGCGCTGGAGCCGGGAACCATCGGCTAAACAGTCTTGTAGCGCCGCCCCCGCCTCGTCGGGCTGGCTGAGCAACAGCACCGACGGCCCCAGCAGCCGCGACTGAGCTTCGGCAAAGGCGTAGGTAAACTGGGGGCCAGGGCCGGGGAAGGTGACCACGGGCTTGCCCAGACCGACCGCCTGCTCGGTGGCGGTGCCAGCGGTGGCCAGGGCGGCGTCGGCCAGGTGCAGGCATTCGGCAAAGGCGTTGGTGGTGAGCACCAGTACCCCGTTGCCCCGCTGAAATGTGGGATAGTCACCTGTGATCGGCTGCCAGCCCGCATCGAGTAGCACATCTTTAAACGCCGCTAAGTTGAGGGCGGGGGCCAGGGCGGCCAGCAGGCGAATCTGGCGATCGCCAAAGGTCTCCATCACCGATGCGATCGCACTCACCAGGCGCTGCCAGTTGTCAAAGGCCTCGGGGGCGCGGGAGCCGGGCAGCAGGGCCAGGGTCAGCCGAGCGGGGGCCGGGGCAACGGTGGCGGTGAGCCGGGCCAGCTGGTCGGCGCTGGTCTCCAGATCATCCATCATCGGGTTGCCGGGGTAGAGGGCGGGCACCCCCTTCTTTTGCAGAATGTCGGCGGTGAGCTGGTCACGGGCAAAGACTCCCTGGCAACGGGGGTGGGCCATCAGCCACCGCTCCCAGGGCACATAGACCGAGCCTGACCAGCCGTCGGTGGCGGGGCGACCCGGCAGCCGCCCCCGCTCATCGCGCAACGAATATTCTGACTTGGCCGTGCCCACAAAGCTGTAGTCGGCCCCGCTCTGCCAGGCGATCGCCAACGGCACCACATCGCCCACGGCCAAAATCTTGCCGCCGCTTTTGGCCCACTGACGGGCGGTTTTGAGCTGGGCCAGGGTAAGGCCCACCAGGCCCCCCTGCACATCGCGCCACAGCTGAGAGCTATCCATATAGATAAAGCCGCCCGAGGGCATGGCCTGGGTCGGGCCGTGGATGGCAATGCCCGCCTTCTCAAAGGCTCGGCCTTCGCCGACGATGGGCAGGGCGGCGAGGCTGGGCGCGCCCGGCAGCTGACGCAGCTGTTTGAGAATGCGAACCGCGATGCCGTCTTCGCCGTGACCGTTGCTGATGCAGAGTAGCTTCATCTGGGGAACTCGATACCATCCCCAACCCTAGCAGAATGGGTAGGGGGATAGATTACTTTGGGCGGGGCCGGGCTTTGCGAACAGGCTTGGGCATTGCAGAGCCGAGAGATTCAGCAATATGGCGCTGAATCGTCTCTGGATCGTAGGCGGCTTGCACGGGAAAGCGAATTAAGGGCAGCCCAGCGCTGACCACGGCCTGGTTGAGAAAATCGTCACGCTTGACTCGGTCAACTCTCTGGTGGCTGCTGTCGTCGAGCTCAACGGTGGCCACAACCTTGAGGCTATCGCTGTCGCAAAGTACAAAGTCGAAATGTTTGGCTGAAATTTTGTTAAAAGCCTTCTGCCAATCTCCCCGGTTATCGGTTTGGGGTTTGAGCACATCGGCCACGCGCACTTTGCCAAATACCAGGTACTGATCTGAAATCGCCTCTTGCAACGCTCGATAGAACGTGGCTTCCGCACGGGTGAACAGATATTTTTGGCAGCTATAGGTAAACGTTTGGGCTGAGTCGGCTGCTTTGGCCAGGGGCACCTGAGAAGAACCAGATTTTCCTTGGCTGCTAGAGAGAGCAAGCGCCCCGGCTACCGCCACCGCACAGATTAGCAACAGAAGAATTAGCAAAGACAATTGAGTTAACCTGCAACAGACATCACAGCCAGGATGCCCAGCCTTTGCTGCGTCACATCTCCTTGTCACACCTTTGTCATCGCTATGACATGGCTTAAACCTAATCTTGATCAAACCTAGATCCAACGGTGGAACTTTGTCTGGGTAAAGACGACTGATCCCCAGCGGGGGCGTTGTTCCCCCGCTGGGCTTTATATAGAAGTCATTGTTAGGAGTGAACCCATGCTTTTAGAAATGTCCTACCGGCGATATCAGCTGGATATTCCCCCCGGGATTTGGCCAGATTTTTTTGCCCAATTTACCGAAGACAACCAGGGGCGACCGATGGCGCTTAAACAGCTGGACAGTCAGCGAGAAGAAGTGGCCCTGCTGCGCCCCACACCCCTAGAGGCCGTCGTCTATGATCGTCTCAATCATCGCAGCGACCTGGTCGTTACGGTCAGTGATTTCCAGGGCAGAGGCGAAGCCGCCTACGGCTACCGCATTATCGATCCCAAATCCGTGAGCATCATGACCGATGAAGATGGCGTGACTCAGTGTTGCACGGTTATCGATGGCCGCCGCGCTCAGACTATGATTAGCTTTCAGCCCTCTGACGTCCTTCCATACTCCCCCATTCCCTACGCTGCCACCCATGACCGATTCCAACCGGCATCTCTCTGCTCCCCAGACCCCCGCCCCCCGAGTTAAGGGGGTTTTACGCGAAATGGTTGAAACTATTGGCCTCAGCCTGGTGCTGGCCTTTGGCATTCGCACCTTCGTGGCTGAGGCTCGCTACATTCCCTCGGGGTCGATGCTGCCTACCCTCGAAATTAATGATCGCCTGATTATTGAAAAACTCAGCTATGACTTTGGCGATCCCCAGCGGGGCGACATTGTGGTGTTTCAACCGCCGGAGTCGCTGGAGCAAGACGGGGCTTTTATCAAAAGGCTAATGGGGCTACCGGGAGATGTGATTGAAGTCAAAAATGGCCAGCTCTACGTTAACGGCGAGCCGCAGCTAGAACCCTACATTGCCGCCAAACCGGACTACCAATACGGGCCAGTGACCGTGCCCGCCGATGCTTACCTGGTTTTGGGCGACAACCGCAATAAAAGCTTCGACTCTCACTTCTGGGGCTTTTTGCCTGCCGATCATTTGATTGGACGGGCTGTGTTTCGGTTTTGGCCTGTAGATCGCGTCGGCCTGATCAACTAAGAAGATTTCGAGGAAAGAAGATACTAGCTTTAATCCAGCGACCCTAGCCGCTGTAGGGTGGAATGGCACCGAAATAAGCTAAAAATAGCCCTTGAAAACCGCCGAAAGCCTTGGTCTACCGTAGGGTGGGCAATGCCCACCATCTGGGAAACTATTTTCCAGAAGCCGCCTAAATCCTGTCCGGCTTCCCCCACTGTTTCTGAAACCTGAAACCCAGTCCCTGACACCCCAGAAAGGGTTTGCCCTATTTCTGCCAACCAGTACCAGGCTAGACTTTGCTTAATGCCTGGGCGCTGGCGGACGCGATCGCCGCCGGTGCCCGATTAATGCCCGGCAGCAGATTTTCTACTAGGGTATGGCTTTCTTCGAGCAGGTAATTTAAAAATGCCTGGGAGACCACCGAGAGCTGCTTGCCCGCCAAGTGGGCCACATACCAGTGGCGCTCGATAGGGAACTGGTCGACATCTAAAATGGCAAACTCCCCAGTGGTGCCCTCGGAAATAATGGTGTGGAGCGATAGCACCGAGATGCCCAGACCGCCGGCGATCGCCTGTTTGATCGCCTCATTGCTGCCCAACTCAAGGCGGACTTTAACCTCCACATTATTTTCGCCCAGGAGCTTTTGCACGGCGTGGCGGGTGCCCGACCCCGCCTCTCGCATAATAAACGGCTCGCCATTGAGGGCTTGAATGGGCGATCGGGTCTTGCCCACCAGCGGGTGATCCTGCGGGCCAAGCACCACTAGGGGGTTTTCTAGAAAGGGGTAAATTTTGAGGTCGGGCTGCTCCGGGGGGGTACTGATGATGTAGAGGTCATCACAGTTGCTGACCATGCGCTCCTGAATCTGCTGGTGGTTGGTTACCTTGAGCGAAATATCAATACCGGGGAAGCGCTGGCAAAACGGCCCCAGCAGCCGGGGCACCACATATTTAGCAGTGGTAATCACCGCCAGACGCAGCTGCCCCTGCTTCAATCCCTTGATGTCAGACACCGCCATTTCAAACTGGTCGAGGCCGTTAAAAATTTCCTGGCAGGTGTCTAGCAGCTTTTGGCCCGCCTGGGTGAGGTAAAGGCGTTTGCCAATCTGCTCAAACAGGGGCAAGCCCACCGCCTTGGTGAGCTGCTTAACTTGAATGGATACGGTGGGCTGGGTCAGGTAGAGCTCTTCAGCGGCGCGGGTAAAGCTGCCGTGGCGGGCAGTCGCTTCAAAGACCTTTAGCTGGTGCAGCGTGGCGTGAATCACCAAAGAACCTCCCCACTCCCCTCGGAGCACAGCTTGAACATAGACCGCATTCTATCAAATTAAGCTAAATTGTGTTGATTATTCTATGGTGCGCCCAGTCCAGCTCGGGAGCGGCAGGTTTTTGCCAGGAAAAACTTCACCCCAGGCGCTTTAAAGCTCGATGGGCTGGCCCAGCAAAGTCAGCGCCTCGGCCAGCGGCAAGGGATGGCTGAACAAATAACCCTGGCCAATGTCGCAGCCCATGGCCCGTAGCGCCTCCATCTGGGCTGGGGTTTCAATCCCCTCGGCCACGGTGGGCAGGCCCAGCTGACGGGCAATGTCGATGATGGAGCTGACCAAGATTTTGGCGCGATCGCTGCTGCACAGTTTTTGAATAAACGACTGGTCAATCTTCAAACAGTCAATTTCACAGCGCTCTAAATAGTTGAGGCTAGAGTAGCCGGTGCCAAAGTCATCGAGGGAGACTTCGAACCCAGCGGCGCGGCATTTGCCGATGGAGGTAATGGCCTCGTTCTCATCTAAAAAAATGCGCTCGGTGACTTCAAGCTTAATGTGATGGGCGCTAACCCCGTGGCGGCGGGTGCACGCAATCAATCGATCAAAAAAATCGGGCTGCTGAAACTGCCGCACAGAAATGTTGATGCTAATAAAAAAGTTGTCGTCTGCCTGTTCTAGACGGTCAAGCTGGGCTTGAAACCGCCGCAGGTCGGCGCAGGAACGCTCTAAAATCCAGTCGCCCATGGGCAAAATCAGGCTAGTGCATCGTCAGGACTTAATTTTAGGGTAGACAGATACCAGCTTACAGCGTGCATCGTCTACCTTCATCTGCCAGTCAACCCCTCGCTGGATACTGTTAACATCGCATGACCAAGCCGCCGTTTCAGCCTGCAACGTT
>JBBSKN010000133.1:0-9944 GCA_038256265.1 Phormidesmidales cyanobacterium | reverse complement strand
TGCTGCCATAAATGTCTTGGCCGCTGGGCTAGCGGTGTCAGTCTGTGGAGCGACCGTAAGACCCGAACAGAGTAAATCTGTGAAGGCGGGTGCTACGAAGCAGAAAAACTCCTGAGTGATTAGGAGAATCCCCGTGCCTTTGGGTCGGGGAGGATGTCAACATGGGGCTACACCGTGTAGAGCGTGGGTGAATTGCTATGACTGTATCTGACCGAGAGCTCTTCTTACAGGAGCGCACCCCCCTCAGTCTGCTACCCGCCACCACCTTGGCCACCCTCGCCCGCCAGCTACAGGACATTACCCTGGCGGCGGGGGAGACAGTGGTTGAATCTGGGCAAGACTCCCAGGGCCTCTATATTGTCTGGGAGGGCAAGCTCGAAACCGAGGCCGAGCTGGGCGGCGTCAGCTTTTTGCCGGGCGCGGTGCTGAATTTGGAGGCGCTGCTGCTAGAGCAGCCCGCCGAGCAAACCGTTCGCACCCTGACCGACAGCACCCTCTGGTTTATTGATCGCAGCCAGTTTCAAGCCCTAGTCGAGCAATACCCCGGTATTTTGCAAACCTTTACCCGGCAGCTGGTGGATGCGGTCAAGCGGCTGTCGTTTCAAGTTGACCTAGAGCAAGAGCGCCAGGGGGTGCTGCGCCCCTACCTGGTGGCCAAGGCCAAGCGGGGGGTGATTGGCCGGAGTCGGTACGGCGATCGCCTCCGCGCCGAGATCCGCACCGCCGCCAGCCACCGCAAATCAGTGCTGATCTTTGGCGAACCGGGCCTAGAGAAAGACAACCTAGCCGCCCTGATTCACTTTGGCTCGACCCAGCGGCGGTTGCCGATCATTAAAGTAGACTACGGCCAGCTCCAGGCCAGCGGGGCCGACCTGTTTGGGCGATCGGGCGGCAGACTGGGCCTGCTGGCCGCGCTGGGGCCAGGCACCCTGGTGCTCAACAACCCCAACGAGCTAGACGGCGACCTGGTGGAACCGGTGGCCCAGCTGATCAAAACTGGCCAGTACCGCCCCGCCAGCCGCAATGGCGAAACCGCCCCCCTGGTGAACGCTGAAGCCCGGATTATTCTGCTCTCCGAGCAGGGTCTCCCCATTCTCGGCAGCGCGGTAGACGAAACCATTAAGGTGCCGCCGCTGCGGGTGCGCAAGGCCGACATCGAAGACTGGGTTAACTACTACCTGTCACTGCTCTGTCGCCGTCGGGGCACCGGGCGCATTACCGTCACCCCCGAGGCCATTCGCCGCCTGCAATCCTACGATTTTCCCAACAACCTGCGGGAGCTAGAAAACCTGGTGGAGCGGGCGGCGGCCCAACTCGACCGGGGCGGCCTGATCACCGAAGAGATTATCTGGCCCGCCCAGAGCAAAAAGCGGCAGCTGCGGCTCAACCTGCTCAACCGCTACCCCGACCTGCGGCGGTTTTTGCACAGCCCCTGGTGGCCTGATCGCCTCAACTACGGCCTTACCCTGGGGCTGTTTGCCGTCGTCATCGCCCTGCTCTGGTTTGGCCCCCAGCAGCGCCATGAGAATGTCGCCCTGACGGTATTTTGGGCCTGGTGGTGGCCCCTAGTGCTGCTGAGCTTTCCGTTTGTGGGGCGGCTGTGGTGCGCGGTGTGCCCGTTTATGATCTACGGCGAAGTCACCCAGTGGGTCTCGAAAAAGCTGTTCCCTGGCAGGCTCCAGCGCTGGCCCCGACAGGCGGCGGAGCACTGGGGCGGCTGGTTTTTGTTTGGCCTGTTCACCCTGATTTTGGTGTGGGAAGAGGTGTGGGGATTAGAAAATTCGGCCTACCTGTCGGCCTGCCTACTGCTGCTGATCACCGCCGGGGCGATGATTTTTTCGGCCCTGTTTGAGCGCCGGTTTTGGTGCCGCTATCTGTGCCCCATCGGCGGCATGAACGGTCTGTTCGCCAAGCTCTCGATGACGGAGCTGCGAGCGCAGCAGGGCACCTGCTCAGCCGAGTGCACCACCTACCAGTGCTACAAGGGCGGCCCTGAAAAAGGTGAGGGTCAGGAGACCAACGGTTGCCCGCTGTACTCGCACCCGGCTCAGCTGGTGGATAACCGCGACTGCGTGCTGTGCATGACCTGCCTCAAGGCCTGTCCCCATAGATCGGTCGAGCTAAACCTGCGCCCCCCTGGGGTCGAACTGTGGACCACCCACCAGCCCCGGTCGTCTGAAGTCGCGCTGATGTTTTTGCTGCTGGGGGCCGTCTACCTGCACCGCCTGCCCGAGCTAGAGGCTCGTCTGTGGATCCAGCTGCCCATCGATACCCGGTTGGGGCACAGTCTAGTCTCCCTGGGGGTGCTGGCGCTGCCCGCACTACTGCCGCTCACGGTCGAAGGCATGCAGTGGCTCTGGCGTAAGACTCAAGGCTTGACGACGCGCCCGGTGGTCAGATTGGCCTATGGCTACCTGCCGCTGGTGTGGGCGGCTAACCTGGCCCATTATCTGCGTCTGGGTCTGGGGGAGGGGGGGCGTATTTTGCCCGTGTCTCTGGCCACCTTTGGATCCTCAGGGGCAAATCTGCCGGTTTGGGTTGCCCACCCCGCAGTGGTAGCCTTTTTGCAAGGTGCAACGCTGCTTCTGGGCATGGCGCTGTCGGTTTGGCTCACCGCCAAAATTGGCCGTCAGTCTGGCCCCCAGCGATGGGTTCAGCAGGGCTGTACGGGGCTGCTGGGGCTGAGCCTATGGTGGCTGATTGTCGCTCCCTGAGGGCCCTAAATTCCTTCTATATGTTCTTATATGTAAGGAGATAAAATGGTTGATATTGGCCTCTCACCAGGGTTCTCACTCTTCTCGATTTCGCCTCTGCCGCCTTGTAAAGTTTTTGTGCAGCTGGGTTGTCCGGTAATGCTCTAAACAGTCGTTGCCACTCCAAGTCTGATAGGGTCTTAGCCACGCTGAGAGCACCCACCCGAGAGCATCTAGGCTGAGAGCCTCCATCCCGTGGCATCTATGCCGCGAGTCTGCCCATCCGCCCCCGAGTTCCTCTTCACCGGTTTTGTCTATGTTCCAGGAGAGTTCGCTGGACTTCAAGCTCGTTCAACGGGTGTGTTTGCTGCAGCGGGCCCTTGACCAGGCCAGAACTTCCCTAGAAGACATGCAGGAACAGGTGGCGAACCACGACATGCTCCAGGCCCATCTGGTGCAAACCGAAGCCTATGCCAACGTTCAGCAAAAAATTATTCTCAATCTCCAGCAGCAGCTGGGGGCCAAAGACCAGTGGCAGAGCGACGTGCTCGACCAGATTGTGGTGGGTGTGCAGGCGCTGGTGGCCGATCAGCAGCTAGAGCTAGAGCGGCTGCGATCGCGTATTCATCAGGGCCAGTCTGAGGTGCAAGACTACCTGGTGCGGCTCAAAAACTCCTACCAGAACCTGGCCCTGGGGCGCGCCGCCACGACAGAGCTAGACCTCAACACTGAGGTAATGATTGCGCGATCGCTCACCGTTAGCCTCAGCAGCCAGCTCCAGGCCGCCCAGCAGCACATTCAGCACCTCGACACCACCCTCACCCGCCACCAGGTCACCCTGGCCCGCATGCAGGCCTACGTCAGCAGCGGGGGCCTAGGCGGGCCGCTGCCCGGTGAAACCCTGGCCCTGGCCCCCGCTGCGCCCGATCTCGAAGACGACCCCATCGCCCTCAAGGCCATCGTCGAGGCCCAGCGGCAAAAAATTGCCGAACTCAGCACCGAGCTGGGGCAGCAGTTTCACCAGCAAACCAGCCTCAAGTACCGCTGCCAAGAAATTGCCGCCGAGCGCGACGGCCTCAAGCAGCGGGCCGTGGCCTTGAGCCTAGAGAATGAGGCGCTGCAAGAGCAGATTTGGTATCAGGAGGAAGACGGTAGGGGGTGAGAGATCGGTTGTCGGGTCTTGGGTGTTAGGTGTTGGGTGTTAGGTGTTGGGTGTTAGGTGTTGGGTGTTAGGTAAAAGGCTAATACCCAGTACCCGATACCCAGTACCCGACACCGTGAACCGTCAACCCTCCCCCTAATGCCTTTCCCCAATGCGATCGGGCAGCACCCCTTCCAGCAGCGGTGTCAGGGTTTGCTTCAGCTGCCCGGCGCGAATGAACTCGGCGTAGGTGTCGGCCTCGATCGCCAGCAGCTCTTCTCGCATTTGGTCTGAGGCAAACTCGCGCACCGAGTCATTTTGCTGTTCGAGCTTGGCCAATTTTTCCTTTACCTCTTCGAGCTGACCGTTTACCAGGGCCATCTGGTAGCTCACAAACTCGGGGTCAAACTCTTCGTTGGCCTTCATGGCGTTTAGGCGGTTCATGACGCGGGTGAGGGCGACTCGGTGGGCGGTCATTTGGCTGTACTCGATTTTCATGGGCTGGTCGCCCAGCAGGCCCAGGTACTCCAGCAGGGGTTTGGTCGTCAGACCCTGCACAATCAGCGTGAACAGCATCACCCCAAAGACAATGGAGATAATCTCCTGGCGATCGGGCAAAATGGCGGGCACGCTCAGGGCCAGGGCCACCGAGACCGACCCCCGCAGCCCGCCCCACCAGAGAACAATCTGCCCCTTCACCGGCAAATCCATATTGGGGCCGGTGACGGCGTTGCTGATCGCCCCAAGGGCAAAAATGCTGACGGCGCGGGCGGCGATCATCAGGGCGATCGCAATTAAAATCTTGTCTACCTCGTCGATTAGCCCTTGAAACTGCACCTGGTCGCCGATCAGCAAAAACACGATGGAGTTAATGAAAAATGACATAAACTCCCAAAACTCAGACACCACCAGCCGGGTGCGGGGGCTCATGCCAATGCGCGAGCCAAAGTTGCCTAAAATCAGGCCCGTGGTCACCACGGCAATCACCCCAGAACCGCCTAGTTCTTCCGCCACCAGGTAGGTGCCGTAGGCCGACACCAGGGTCAGCGACTGCTCTACCAGGGGAATGTCGAAGCGCTGGGTGAGAAACGACAGGCCAAAACCAATTAGCCCGCCGATGCTAATGCCAATGCCCGCAAACACCAAAAAGCGGGCCACCGTCACCGACACGTCAAACTGCTCTAGGCCCAGGGCAATGCCCAGCAGCAGGTTAAAGGCCACCACCGCCACGCCGTCGTTAAACAGGCTTTCACCTTCCATTACCGTGGTGAGCTTTTTATCGACCCCCAGCTCGCGAAACAGGGCCACCACCGACACCGGGTCGGTGGCTGACAGACTGGCCCCCACCAGCAGCGCCGTCGCCAGGGAGGCCCCCGCAAAGGCTTGCAGCCCAAACACCAGGGCGCTAACGCAAATGATCACGCCAATGATGGCGTAGAGCACCACCGGCACCGCGTACTGCTTTAGTCTTTTCCAGTTGAGGTTCCAGGCGGCTTCAAACAGCAGCGGCGGCAAAAAGATAAACAGAATCAGCTGGGGCGACAGGTTGATCAGCCGCACATCTAGCACCGCTAGGCCCAGACCCACCAGCAGCAGCAGCAGGGTGTAGGGAATGTTGCGCAACACGCTAAACATCCGCGACAGCGTAGCGACCCCCAGGGACACCGACAGCACCAGGCAAAACTGGCGCAGGTGCTCTTCAATGGCGGGGTCTTCGAGCAGGGGCTCGGCAACAATCAAAAAATCCATAAAACGCTGATCCTGATGTTTACAACGTGATCGCTAGACCACTAGTGGTCTGTCAAGCTTTAATTTGTAGGTTGGGTAGAGCGCCAGCGGCACCCAACAAAGGCTCACCGCTGTTGGGTTTCACTTCGTTGCACCCAACCTACAGATCCCCCATTTTTAGCTTTGACAGAACACTAGAACGATCTGGCGCTAAGTTCTGGCCATAAACCTGCCGTCTGCATCAAGCCAAATCAGACGAGGCCAGCCCAAGATACTTGATCTCAACGCACCTGGCATTCTAAACAATCCTGGGACTATACCAAGTTCAGCTCGGAATTGGTAGATTTTCCCCAGGTATTGCCATCGCCAGACCGGTGAGGACATCACCCATACCCCTGAAGCGATGGCCATCGCTATAAAACTCCGCCTCGGCCATAGCAGCCAAGCAGGCCAACCGGCGCGAAACCCTGCTGAGAATGAGCGAGGCCATTCAAGGGCTGCGAGAATGTTTGTAGCAGGCAGAATCGGCGGCGGCGATCGCCGATACTCGGCCCGAAGCAGAGAAAACGGGTGGGCGATCGCGAGGCTCTGCTCTAGAGATACAGCTAGAGATACAGCGTCAGCCGTTCAACCCTAACCCCTAGCTAGCGCTGTGTGCGCCCTGCGGCGAGACCATCGAGCCGGCCAGAGCCGCACTGCTCACCATGTCATCAGATCTGGCTAAATCGCCGTAGTCCAGGGCAGGCAACACCCTATAGCAGGCAACACCAGATAAGATAGCCATGGCCAGATTGCCGGGGCTGCTCTCTGAGAACGAGAGGCCTAGGGCCTGGCAGGTCGTCCAGTTGAGACGGTTGCCAAGCAAGACGGTTAAGTAGAGCTCTTTAACGGAAAGCAGGATATTGCCCATGGGTCGCGCAGAAAAAGTTGTCCTAGCCTATTCCGGTGGCGTCGATACCACCGTGTGTATCCCCTACCTGATGAATGAGTGGGGGGTCAAAGAGGTGATTACCCTGGCGGCAGACTTGGGCCAGGGCGACGAGTTGGAACCCATTCGCCTAAAAGCCCTGAAGGCCGGGGTGAAAGAATCCCTGGTGGCCGACCTGACCGAAGAATTCATCACCGACTACGCCTTTCCAGCCATCCAGGCCAACGCCCTGTACGAAAACCGCTACCCCCTCTCCACCGCCCTGGCCCGCCCGCTGATCGCCAAGGCTCTAGTGGAAGCCGCCGATCGCTACGGGGCCGACGCCGTGGCCCACGGCTGCACCGGCAAGGGCAACGACCAGGTGCGCTTTGACGTGGCGATCGCCGCCCTCAACCCCGGCCTCAAGGTGCTGGCCCCCGCCCGCGAGTGGGGCATGGGCCGCGAAGAGGCGATCTCCTACGGCGAAAACGCTGGCCTCAGCTTTCAGGTGAAAAAGTCTAGCCCCTACTCCATCGACCGCAACCTGCTGGGCCGCAGCATTGAGGCCGGGCCGCTGGAGAACCCCATGACCGAGCCGCTCGAAGAAGTGTTTTTGATGACCGAGGCGATTGAGAACACCCCCAACGAGCCTGAGTATGTGGATATTGGCTTTACCAAGGGCCTGCCCATCAGCCTCAACGGCCAGGCGCTTGGCCCGGTGGAGCTGATTACCCAGATGAATGCGATCGCCGGTCGCCACGGCGTCGGCCGCATCGACATGATTGAAAACCGCCTGGTGGGCATCAAGTCGCGCGAAATCTACGAAGCCCCCGCCCTGCTGGTGCTGATCGACGCCCACCGCGACCTAGAGAGCCTCACCCTCACCGCCGATGTCACCCAGTACAAGCGCGGCATCGAAGAAAGCTATAGCCGTCTGGTCTACAACGGCCTCTGGTACAGCCCCCTGAAGCTGGCCCTCGATGCCTTCATTCAGCAGACCCAGGAGCGGGTGACGGGCACCGTGCGGGTGAAGCTGTTTAAGGGCACCAACCGGGTGGTGGGTCGCCAGTCTGATCTGGCCCTCTATAGCGATGCCCTGTCTACCTACAGCGCTGACGACCAGTTTGACCACAAGGCCGCCGAGGGCTTTATCTACGTGTGGGGCCTGCCCACCCGCGTCTGGTCAGAGAAACTGCGGGGGTAAACGCGAGCAGCCGGTTTGTTTGCAATACCTGCGCCAAAACGAGAAAGGGCTTCTGAAATAGAGTCGTGGTAACCAAACAACCCCTCACACTCAGAAGTCCTTTCTAAATGGAATGTCACTGAAATAAGCTGAAATCAACCCTCGCAGATCGCCAGAAGCCTTGATCTGCCGTAGGGTGGGCACTGCCCACCAGCCTTAATTCAGTGACATTCCTTTCTAAATCTCCTGGCCCTCCTGCAAGGCTTAGGGACGGACTTGCAGAAAACCAGCATTCGTCGGTCGCGTCAGATCGCGCGGGGGAGATTGGCGATGACTGGGCGGGTGGCGATGCTGGAAATTTCCCGCTGGAGCAAAGCGGGGGCAGCTATCGAGCGTGCAGCGGTTTTTCGGCCCGGTGATCCCGTGGGCGAGCCTATTTTGCGTGGGTTTCTGCCAGCAGTGCCACTGGCGTAAGGGACGTGCGCCTAAATAAAGTACCGGAAGTTTTGGTCACTGTAGGGTGCATAACGCTAAGGCGAGGCTCCGCCAACGCGAAGCAATGCACCAATAGGAAAGATGGCAACTGGTACCTTATTTTCTTGCGTGTCCCTAAACTGAGAATTCTCGCTGGCCAAAGGTTGCGGTAAATAACAGGAATTGGCAGGAATGTAGCTAAAGAGCGGCAGCGTCATGTATTCTGCGAGTAATTTAGATTACTTTGTAGTCCAGATTACATTTACATCCCTTTTCTTGCCTTTTAGAGAGCCCCCCCCATGCTGACAAAATATCTGCTTCCTGCCCTAGGCGCTGGCGCCTTGATGATCACTGTGGCGGCCTGCAACCCCTCTGCGACCACCCCCAATACCGGCGAGGCACCCATGACCGAAGCCCCTATGACCGGGGATAATGGGGTCGGCGATCGCGCCGACTACGAAGAAGTACCCATACCCGCCGGGGCCACCGGGGCAGAGCCCGCCGAAATTGCCCGTGAGGTGTTTGGCAGCCCCGAGCCAGGGGAAGGCAACTTTGAAGAGCAAGTTGAGGTAGTGGAAGAAACCGACAATGGGGCGCTGGTGGTGCTCACCCAAACCGGCCTCGCCGATGACTCGGTCAACGGCATGCGCTACCGCCTAGAGTTTGTGCCCGAGGGCGACCAGTGGCAGCTTGACTGGGCCGGTCGCCAGGTGCGCTGCCAAGTCGGTCGCGGTTCTGAAGACTGGTCAACCGACCTCTGTAGTTAAAAGAAGCGGTTCATTTCTACAGGAGTGGGGACAACCTTCCTTTGTTTGAGTTTGCCCAAGAATTATTCTTGGGCAAACTGTGACGAGCGGGGCAAGGTGCTCTCTGAGCAATGGGAAGAGTTTTAATTCAGTCCTCTCTAGCAGAGGAAATGTGACGAGCAGGGGACTTGCCTCGCATCTCAGGGTGTCGTGTTTCAATTCAGTCCTCTTTGGCAGAGGAAATGTGACCCCCTAGACCACTGGAAGGAAGTTAACTTCCCGCTGTTTCAATTCAGTCCTCTTTGGCAGAGGAAATGTGACGCTAAATTTCACGGTGGGGCTGCAAGCGGTCTGGCTGTTTCAATTCAGTCCTCTTTGGCAGAGGAAATGTGACCTGATGTAGTCGCGGGTTTCCCTGGGGGTGTATTTGTTTCAATTCAGTCCTCTTTGGCAGAGGAAATGTGACGACTCCGCCGACTCCGCCGATGATCTAGAAGAAATGTTTCAATTCAGTCCTCTTTGGCAGAGGAAATGTGACCTGCTCGAAGGGTTGTAGGGTGCCGCGCACCCGGCGTTTCAATTCAGTCCTCTTTGGCAGAGGAAATGTGACCGGGATTGCGTTGGCGAACTACAGTGCCCGAGCTGTTTCAATTCAGTCCTCTTTGGCAGAGGAAATGTGACCTCCCCATAGGTAGATTCGCCCTCAATGGCAATCGTTTCAATTCAGTCCTCTTTGGCAGAGGAAATGTGACGGTTGATCGCTGGGCCATTAGATCGGCATTGCCGAGTTTCAATTCAGTCCTCTTTGGCAGAGGAAATGTGACTGCTTCGAGCAGAGCGCCATGAGTTTATCGTACTGTTTCAATTCAGTCCTCTTTGGCAGAGGAAATGTGACAGACGAACTTGATCAGCCAGCTCAACAGCACAATCGTTTCAATTCAGTCCTCTTTGGCAGAGGAAATGTGACTTAATTAGCAGGAAAACAGCAATGGCTTTAAGTCTTGTTTCAATTCAGTCCTCTTTGGCAGAGGAAATGTGACATCGATTTCACCGCCGCCCTGGCTCGGGGCTT
>JBBSKN010000132.1:0-10034 GCA_038256265.1 Phormidesmidales cyanobacterium | reverse complement strand
TTAGACGGATGTCCGGGCTACGCCCCTGCTTTTCTGCGCTTAAAGCCCTCTTCGAGCAGTTTTTCAGGCTAGAGGTGTTCGATTTCCCCAAAATGCATCGATATGGATCCTTTTCATGAATCAAATAGGATTGCTATATAAGCGAAAGTAACAGTACTAATCTTCGGCATTCGGACCGGAAAACCATGGATTGCGTTTGTAGTTCTTTCCATCGCAGAGCTTTGCTCATAGCATTAGCCTTGTCTCCATCCTCTCCTAGAAGCAATTAGGCGCAACACTGTTACTCTCAACCCTCCGCTCTCCACGACCATGACCACTGTCATCCCCCTCTCTAACCCAGATGATCGCTTCTACTACTTTGCCTACGGCTCCTGTATGTGCCCGGTGGATTTGAAGCGCTCCCTCGGTGAGAGCACCCACGCCTACGTAGTGGGGCCAGCGACCCTCGCCGGGTATCGGCTGGGGTTCTTTCGGCGATCGCGGTTGCGCGACTGCGGCGTGCTCGACATTGTGCCCGAGGCTGGCTCCACGGTGCAGGGGGTGCTCTACCATCTGCCCTGGCGGCTCAGCCCCGCCCTCGACCGGCGCGAAGAAGGCTACTGCCACGAAATGGTCGCCGTCATCGCCAGCGGGCAAGCCTACGCCAGCACCCGCACCTACTCAGTTATCAGCAAAACCCACAGAGAGATTGCCCCCAACGAGTGGTACTCCAGCGTGGTCATGCGCGGGGCTGCCACCTGCGGCCTGCCCGAGCAATACTGCTGGGAACTGTTCCACCACATGCACTCGCTGCAGCGGCGACAGGCCTCGGCTGCGCTGCGGCGCACCGCCTAATTGGCTAGCGGCGGGTCAGGGCATTCCCTATAATGGGGGCACATTCTAACCCTTCACCCCCGCCAACCTCGTGACCCAAACGCCGCTCTCGCCTCGCCCCAACCCTTTCAACCCTGCGACCGATGCTCGCCCCGACGCCCTGGGCCGTTTTGGTCAGTTTGGCGGCAAGTACGTACCCGAAACTCTAATGCCTGCGCTCTTTGAGCTAGAGAAGGCGTTTTACCAGTATCGCGACGAGCCAGACTTCAAGGCCGAGCTAGATGGTCTGCTCAAAGACTATGTGGGCCGGGCCACCCCCCTCTACTTTGCCGAGCGGCTCACCGCCCACTACCGCCGCCCCGACGGCAGCGGCCCCGACATCTACCTCAAGCGCGAAGACCTCAACCACACCGGTGCCCACAAGATCAACAATGCCCTGGGCCAGGTGCTCTTGGCCAAGCGTATGGGCAAGCAGCGCATCATCGCCGAAACCGGAGCAGGCCAGCACGGGGTGGCCACCGCCACGGTGTGCGCTCGCTTTGGCCTCCAGTGCGTGATTTACATGGGCGTGCAGGATATGGAGCGCCAGTCGCTCAACGTCTTTCGCATGCGGCTGATGGGGGCCGAGGTGCGGGGCGTCACGGCGGGCACGGGCACCCTCAAAGATGCCACCTCCGAGGCGATCCGCGACTGGGTGACGAATGTTGAGAATACCCACTACATTCTCGGCTCGGTGGCCGGCCCGCACCCCTACCCGATGATGGTGCGAGACTTTCACGCAGTGATTGGGGTTGAGACCCGCGCCCAGTGCCTAGAAAAGTTTGGCGGCCTGCCCGACATTCTGATGGCCTGCGTCGGCGGCGGCTCCAACGCCATGGGGCTGTTCCACGAGTTTGTCGATGACGACAGCGTGCGGATGATTGGCATTGAGGCGGCGGGCAGCGGCGTGGCTAGCGGCAAGCACGCGGCGACGCTGACGGCGGGCCGCGTGGGCGTGCTCCACGGGGCGATGAGCTACCTGCTGCAAGACGGCGACGGCCAGGTGATTGAGGCCCACTCGATTAGCGCGGGGCTTGACTACCCCGGCGTTGGCCCCGAGCACAGCTTTTTGAAAGATGCGGGCCGGGCCGAGTATTTCAGCGTCACTGACCAGGAGGCGCTCGACGCCTTCCAGCGGGTGTCGCGTCTGGAGGGGATTATTCCCGCCCTCGAAACCGCCCACGCCTTCGCCTATCTCGAAACCCTCTGCCCGCAGCTGGCGGGCAACCCCAGCCTGGTGATCAACTCCTCGGGCCGAGGCGACAAGGATGTAAACACCGTGGCAAAAGCCCTGGGCGGGCTAGAGTAGGTGATTGTCTAGGCTGAATGATCCAAATCAGGGATTCAACGGGGGAGGGGATTGCAGATGAGCGCAGACACCAACGTCCAGCCCAAGTCGCTCTATGACCAGGACTACCAGCTCTGGTTAGATGAGACCACTGCCTATCTGCAATCCCGCAACTTCGATGCGCTCGATTTGGAAAACCTGATTGAGGAAATTGAAAGCTTGGGTGGAAGTGATAAGCGATCGCTGAGCAGCTACCTAATGCGGCTCTGTGAACATTTCTTTAAGCTGTGCTATTGGCAGGCTGATCGCGATCGCTGCTTTCGCGGCTGGGATTTGGAGATTTCTAATTTCCGCGTCAGAATGCACCTTATCCTGAGAAACAGCCCAAGCCTGAAAAGATACCTGGAAGAAAACTTCCTAGCGGATTACAGTAGTGCGCGTAGGCTTTTTCTTAAAGCCAGTCATTTCAAGCAAGAAACAATTCCTGAGCAGTCGTGGTTTACCCTGGAGCAGGTGCTAGACCCCGACTGGTTGCCCTGGCAGCCTGACTCAGACCCCCTTGACGATTAGGAACCCCTATGGCCGACGGTTTTGAAATTTGCGATCGCGACCTCACCCCCGATTTGCTAGCTCGCTACAAACAGGCCAGCGCGATCGCCTGCGACACCGAAACCATGGGGCTGCTGCCTTTGCGCGATCGCCTCTGCCTGGTGCAGCTCTCCGACCCCGACGGCTATGTCGCCGTCGTTCGTATCGAGCTGGGCCAAACCGAAGCATCCCTACTCAAAGAACTGCTCGAAGCCCCCGACATTCTCAAGCTGTTTCACTTTGCCCGCTTTGACTTGGCCACCCTCAAGCACAACCTGGGCATCACTGTCGCCCCAGTGTTTTGCAGCAAAATTGCCAGCAAGCTGAGCCGCACCTACAGCCCCCGCCACGGGCTAAAGGAGTTGGTCAAAGAACTAGAGGGCATCGAACTCGACAAAACCGCCCAAAGCTCCGACTGGGGTAACGCCATGAATCTCTCCGACGAGCAGCTCAGCTACGCCGCCAACGACGTGCGCTACCTGCACAGCATTCAGCAAACCCTCACCGCCATGCTCAAGCGCGAGGGCCGCTGGGAGCTGGCCCAAGATTGTTTTAGCTGCCTGCCCACCTTTGTCGCCCTCGACCTGCTCCAGTACCAGGGCGTGTTTGAGCACTGACCTTTCGACGCCACCCTCAGCGGGGGAGTACGATGGGTTTGGCCGCTGCCCTGATTGACCTATTACAGGATCAATCTACTCATTAATTCACTAGAGGAGAATCACTATGAGCGTTGATAGCAAAGACTTTCAAGACGAGCTGCAAAAGGCGATCGACTACGCCCACCAGGTGACTGCGGAGAAGGGGGCAACCTCTCCTGAGGCCGCCGTCGCCTGGGATGAGGTGGAAGAAATGCGAGCCGAGGTATCGCACCAGCACCAGCAGCCTAAGAAAACCAACTTTGATAAATACCTCGAAGAAAACCCTGAAGCGCCCGAAGGCCTAATGTACGACACCTAAGAAATGCTAGCTTCTAGACAGCGCTAGACCAAACGTTCTTAAGTAGCGTCAACTAAGGAAGTTAGCCCTGTACCAGTTCCAGCAATGGAGTCTTGCCCTTGGGCAACCACGGATTGCGGTGCTAAAATACTCTTAGTTAGTTTTCGGTAGATTTCGCTTGTTTCATTTCATTTCTGATTTCCGACACAGCTTCGTCTCCGTTTACTCACTGCATTTGTACAGTAAGGAGATAAGTTTATGTCACTCTATGTTGGCAACCTATCCTACGACGTCACCCGCGACGATCTAGAGCAGGTTTTTGCTGAATACGGCGGCGTGAAGCGGGTTAGTCTGCCCACTGATCGCGAAACTGGTAAGCCCCGAGGCTTTGCCTTTGTAGATATGGCCGCTGAAGCCCAGGAAGAAACCATCATCGAATCCCTCGACGGGGCCGAATGGATGGGCCGTGAAATGCGGGTTAATAAAGCTCGCCCCCGCGATGACGCCCACAGCAGCGTAGGCAGCGGCGGCGGCAACGGCGGCAACTACCGCCGCACGGGCTTCTAGATTCAGCTAGGCCTTGACTAGGTTCACGGCAAACGGCGCAGGGTTTACGGCCTTCCCTGAACCTTACACCGCAAACCGTGAACCCTATGAAAGAGGGGTAGGCTGCAATGGCCTACCCCTTGTTGCGTCAGCCTAGAACTGTTCGCGCTCGGCTCGATAGCGCCCTAGGCGAATGTTTTGGGCCACATAGCTCGCCAGCACGCCGTTTTTGTTGCCGCGATCGCTCAATGCTGGATCTTCTACCGTAAAGCGCATGCCAGCGGCTATGTCATCGACATTGCTTTAGGTCTCAATGAAGGTTACTTACATCGTTGACCCAGCTTGCCCCGGAGAGTCTGGGCGCTACCAACGTCGCCAGTGCCGCTTGCCCACCACAAAAACGCCCAGCAGCACCCCCACCACCAGTGGGTAAGCCATCGACACCAAAAAGGTCGAAATCGGTAAGAACCCTTTGACAAAGATCACCAGCGCCAGACAGGCCACCAGCGCCCACAGCACTCCGGTTTCGATATATACACGGGTAAACCAGCGTTCCAAGATCGTTAGGCCTAGGGCACCAATGCCAAAGCCAGCGGCGACGGGCAGCACTAAAAACAAAAGCTGCATCAGGGGTAAGAGACCACTGCTCACACTGCCCAGCAGTAGAGATAGCCCCTGGGCGAGCAGCAGGTCGGCAGCGGTGGCGATCGCCACCGCTGCCAGCGCCACCTGAAACAAAATCGCCCAGGGCAAAGACTTGAGCCGCGAAAAGGGATTGCGCATGGCGATGGCGAGAGAAGTCATGCCCATTATTGCGCTGAATCCTAATTTTGGTATGTTGCTTATAGCCATTGCAGGATGATTGAGGCATAACCTATTCGCCTGGAGCGATAGCTATAGGTCATGGCGCTGGCCCAGTTTGGGCTGATGTCTTAAGCGCAATGGCCATCGCTACAAGTCGGTTTGCGGTCGCGCTAGGGCGGTGTTTTGCCGAACAAAAGCAGCGGTGATGGCTCCAATAAGTAAATCTTTGTCGTGCCAACACCATAGATATGAGATAACAATAGGTGCGGGTGCAGGCGGCGGTCTGAGCCGGCCCTGATGTTTTGCCCTGGTTTTGATCTGTCCTATGGAAAAGTTGCTGCAAGGTCTGCGTGAGTTTCAGGAAGAATACATTCCTGAGCACAAGGAGCTAATTCGCAGGCTGGCCAAGGGGCAGTCCCCCAGGGTGCTTTTTATCGGCTGCTCCGACTCGCGGGTAGACCCTACCATCATCACCCAGTCAGAGATTGGCGATCTGTTCATCATCCGCAATGCGGGCAATATTATCCCGCCCTATGAGGCCACCAACGGGGGCGAAGGGGCCACCATCGAGTACGCCATGGAGGCGCTGGATATTCGTCAGGTGATTGTCTGCGGCCACACCCAGTGCGGGGCTATGAAGGGACTGCTGCAGATTGGCGAGCTAGAAGAAAAAATGCCCTTGGTCTACCACTGGCTGCACCACACCGAGGCCACTCGCAAACTGGTCGAAGACCACTACGGCCACCTGGGCAAAAAAGAAAAGCTTGACATGCTGGTAGCTCAAAATGTGCTCACTCAGATTGACAACCTGCAAACCTATCCCTCGGTGCGCTCTAAGCTGCACGCAGGCACCCTCGACATCCACGGCTGGATCTATCAGCTCGAAACCGCCCAGCTGCTAGCCTACGATGAAAAAACTAAGACTTTTGTGCCGCCCCACAGCAAAAGCTACTCCGACACTGAAGACGTGAGGTCTCTAAAGCCCAGCGGGCTGTCGGTCAGGTTTGACGACGATGGCAGGTCTGGTGCCGCCGCTGCTGCCCGGCCCGAATTTTCAGAGCCGGCGCAGCCCTACTGGCCAGGAGCCAATCGCCTCAGTCCGGAGCAGGCGGCGCGAATTTACCGAGGGGCCGGGGTTTAGGAGGCGTGGATGGGTGGAGTCGGGAGGTGACCTGCTGAGCAATGCCCTCCTACCGATCAAAATTCGCAATCCGCCGCGCTGCGCCGATGCTCTGCTCACCGGGGCCAAAGGTGACTTCTAATGCCTGCTGGTCAGCAAAGGCCTGCGAGGCTTCCCGGTAGACCGTGCGGGTAGTGGGCAGGGTGCGGCGCTGGCCGTTGTAGTCAAAGGTGATGGCGTAGTCCACGTCGCGGAGGATCGCGGGATCGGTGCGCTGCTCAATGGGTTCGCGCTTGCGGCTGTCAAGGTCATCGGCGGTGGGGCGCGGCGGCAGCGGCGGCCAGTACAGCCCCTCATCGTCGGGGCCGGTGGCGGCCCCCTCAGGGCGCACACCGTTGCGGTTGACCAGAGAGTTGGACTCAAAGGTCTCCATGTGGATGGTTTGGCGACGGTCAAAGCTGCGGGCATACTCGGCCCGCCAAGTTTGGGTGACAGTGGCGGTGGCTTCATAGGTGCCCGTGGTCACGGCCTCCCCCGTGGCGGGGTAGTTTTCACAGCCTGCAACCAGGCCTAGGGCCAGCCCCAGGGCACCTGCCTGGAGCCAGCGGAACACGGAGAACGGAGAAGTTAACAAAGGTATAGCAGTCATTGGCTCAGTCATCAGCAGTGGGCTTTCTATCCATGAACCTACCAGCGGCTTATATAGAACAGATATGACGGGTAGCAGGGGGTATAAAGTGGCACAGCGATAGATGGAATGAAGTTTTTAGTCGGCAGCGGTGGTTGGTCGGTGAAGCCCAGCGTTGGGACGTTAACCTGGCGTTATCTTTTGGGCGACACCCCACGGCGTAGCATAGTTCAGACAGTTAGCGATATTCGGCCTCAATTACGTTGTGTGTCGATCTAATGCATCTGGCGATCGCCCCCGGCCGTATCAATTAAACCTGGTAGCTAGGGGCTTTGTCACCAAATGCCCAGCTGGCTGCTACCGTGCCTCCTTCAAACTTGGCCATGACCCAAACGTCGCTTTCAATTCAGCAGACCTTTCAGACCCTGCCCCCCTTTGATCAACTGCCAGCAGCGGCCCTGCAGCAGCTGCTGCAAACTGCCCAGCCGCTGCGCTACCGGGTGGGCCAGCCCCTGCTGCGTCGAGAGGTGCTCACCCAGCAGGTGGTGGTGATTTTAGAAGGGCAGGCCCGGCTGCTGGGCTACGACCCGCGCACCCAGCAGCCCGTCACCCTGGGGCGCTTTGACCGGGGCGAAATGTTGGGGGTGATTAGCCTGATTCGCGGCGTGCCCTGCGAGACGGTGATTGCCTCCAGCGAGGTGCTGGCCCTTACCCTGCCGTCGTACACATTCTTGAGTCTGCTCAATGAGTACCCCGAGTTTGGCGGTGCGGTGCGCGATCGCATCTATGCGATCGAAGCCTTTGACCTGGTGGCCGAGCATGCCAAGGCCAACGCCCTTGACGTAGGCGACCTCAAGGCCAAGGCCCAAACTGTCTGTGACGCCTCGACCATTGTCACCCTGCCCAGCGGCCCCAGCGATCTGGCCCAGCTCGACCCCACTTTGGTCTGGGTGCTCAGCGGCGGCACCGTGCTGAATGTACCCATTGGCTCGACCCTGAGGCGCGATCGCCAGATCGAGGTGCTTAGTCCCCAAGGGGCGCGACTGCTAGGCATGACCCCGGCGGCGCTAGCCGAGGCGCTGCCCGAGCCAGCTGCAGCGGAGCCTGAAGCCGTAGCCCGCCCCGTAGAAGTGCTCGATGTCAACAACATTCCCTACGCCACCGAGACCAATTTAACCCCTCGCACTCAAGCCGCCTCAGCGGCAGAAAAATCACCCGGCCGCAGCTACCCCTTCGCCCGAGGCCGAGGCGAGGTCGATGGTGCCCTAGCCTGCTTTGACATGCTTAGCCAGCAATTCTCCATGCCCTTCCGCAAGGATGTGATTCGCCGTATTTTGGCCAGTCAGCACGAGCGCATGGGTCAGCTGTCGCTGCCCATCTGCGGCTCAGTGAGCGAAATGATGGGCCTCAAGACCCAGCTGGTGCAGGTGCCCGCAGGGGCCTTTGGCCGGCTCAACACTCCTTGCCTGATCCGTTGGCAGGAGAGCTTTGCGGTGGTTTATGAAACCAGCGAGAAAGCCTATATCCTGGGCGATCCCGAGGTGGGCATCATTCGCCGCACCCCCGAGAGCTTTGCCGAGGTCTGGGGCGAGAGCGGAGAGGTGCTGCTGCTGGAACCCACCCGCGAAACCCCCCAGCAAAAGTTTGGCCTGCAGTGGTTTTGGCCCTCGATTCAAAAATATCGCTGGGTGCTGATCGAGGTGTTTATCGCCTCGTTCTTTGTGCAGCTGTTTGGCCTTGCCAATCCGCTGATGGTGCAGATCATCATCGACCGGGTGATTGTGCAAAACAGCGTCGACACCCTGCAAGTGCTGGGCGTCTTCTTGGTGGTCGTGGCCATTTTTGAGGCCCTGCTCACCAGCCTGCGCACCTACCTATTTGTCGACACCACCAACCGTATCGACATGGCCCTGGGGTCAGAGATCATTGACCACCTGTTTCGACTGCCCCTGCGCTACTTCGACAAACGCCCCGTGGGCGAGCTCTCCAGCCGCATCAATGAGCTAGAGAATATTCGCTCCTTTCTCACCGGCACCGCCCTGACGGTGGTGCTCGACGCGGTGTTTTCGGTGCTGTACATCGTGGTGATGTTCATCTACAGCTGGCTGCTCACTCTGGTGGCGTTGGCCACGATTCCGCTGTTTGTGCTGGTGACGGTGCTGGCCTCGCCAATTGTGCGCAAACAGCTGCGGGTGAAGGCCGAGCGCAATGCCTCTACCCAGTCGCTCTTAGTCGAGTCGCTGTCGGGCATTCAGACCGTCAAGGCGCAAAACATCGAGCTGCGCACCCGCTGGAAATGGCAAGAGCGCTACGCCGAGTACGTCAGCGCCGGGTTTAACACCGTGCTCACTTCCACCACTGCCAACAGCGCTAGCAACTTCCTCAACAAGCTCTCGGCCCTACTGGTGTTGTGGGTGGGGGCTTACCTGGTGCTGGAGGGGCAGCTCACCTTGGGCCAGCTAATCGCCTTTCGGATCATCTCGGGCTACGTCACCGCGCCAATTTTGCGCCTGGCCCAGCTGTGGCAAAACTTCCAAGAAACCGCCCTGTCGCTGGAACGGCTGTCTGACATCATCGACCACCCTCAGGAGACCGATGCCGACGAGGCTAACCAAATCCCCATGCCCGAGATTGCCGGGCAGGTCACCTTTGAGAATGTAGCCTTTCGCTTTGCCCCCTCTGGCCCCTTGCAGCTGGCCAACGTCAATCTAGAGTTTCCGGCCGGCATTTTTATTGGCGTGGTGGGCCAGAGCGGTTCGGGCAAGAGCACCCTGATGAAGCTCTTGCCCCGCCTCTACGAGCTAGAGTCGGGACGCATTTTGATCGACAACTACGACATCGGCAAGGTCGAGCTGCACTCGCTGCGGCGGCAGATCGGCATTGTGCCCCAGGACAGCCTGCTGTTTGAGGGCACAATGCAAGAAAACATCGCCCTCACAAACCCCGACGCCGAGGCTAGCGTGATCATCGAGGCAGCCAAAATCGCCTGTTGCCACGACTTCATTATGGATTTGCCCCTGGGCTACAATACCCGCGTCGGTGAACGCGGCTCGAACCTGTCGGGAGGGCAGCGGCAGCGAGTGGCGATCGCCCGCACCATTCTGCAAAACCCGCGCCTGCTGATTCTCGACGAGGCCACCAGCGCCCTCGACTACGACACCGAGCACCAGGTCTCGATGAACCTCAAAGCCTGGGCCGGGGGGCGCACCGTGTTTTTCATCACCCACCGGCTCAACACCATTCAGCAAGCCGACCAGATCTTGGTGATGGAT
>JBBSKN010000131.1:0-10103 GCA_038256265.1 Phormidesmidales cyanobacterium | reverse complement strand
GAAGACTAGGCAACCTGTCGGGCAACCCGGTATGAGCTTTGACTCGAAGCCCGCAATCGCCTTATGCTATTGTGTTACAAGCAAGTTGTTAGTTGCATTGCCGGCTTGGCTCTCGTCTGAGTTTGTGTACATCTCCTTGATAACTTTCTGCCCCTCTCTTTTTACCTGTTTTAGCTGGAGATGTGACCATGTCAATTTACGTTGGCAATTTGGCCTTCGGTGCCACCCAAGAGCAAATCACCGAGGTCTTTGCTGAGTACGGCGCTGTCAGCCGCGTCAGCCTGCCCACCGACCGTGAAACCGGTCGTCCTCGGGGTTTTGCTTTCGTAGAGATGGAAAGTGAAGCCGACGAAGACGCTGCCATTGAGGCCCTAGATGGGGCTGAGTGGATGGGCCGCGACCTCAAAGTCAACAAAGCTCGCCCTAGAGAATCTCGCGGCGGTAGCGGCGGTGGTGGTGGTGGCGGCGGCGGCTGGAACAACCGCCGCTAGGCCTAAGTCGGCAGCCGGCATGGATTTTAGCAGGCCTGCCAAAGTCCATGCCAAGCTTCATCAGAGTTGATGGTGCTTGTTTGTCTAAATATGTTGGGCACAGTGTCACGTCAGCGCTCAAAGCAGCCAAATCTGTGCAAACTGGTTTGATTGTTGTCTAGACGGGTTTAACAACCCTTGTCTTTTGTTGAGTTGACTCTGTTGCGTCATAGTAAGAGCAGGTCAACAGAAATTTTCAGGAGTACTAATGGCCCAAGTTGTTTTGGGAGAAGACGAAAATATTGAATCAGCCCTGCGACGCTTCAAGCGTAAGGTTTCCCGTGCAGGTATATTTTCGGACATGCGGAAAAATCGCCACTTTGAAACCCCCATCGAAAAGAAAAAGCGCAAGACCCTGGCCCGCCACAAGCAGCGCCGCTGGAGTTCAAAGCGTTAGGGGCCAAAGCGCCAATCAGGCAGGTGTTCATATTGGAGGCAAGCGATGACCCCAGAGGTAACTCAGCAAGTTTCTAAACTGCGCAGCGAGTTTTACGCCCAGTTTGCCGACACTCAAGATACCGTGGTAACTATCAATAAGGAGAAGTCCTACGCCAGCACGCCACCCAAGGTTTCTTGGGTAGATGCTCAGCAAAGACAAAATTATCTTTGCATCTATGCCTACTCTGCGCCAGATGTGCTGGTGCCCAATCGTCTACTAGTGCTGCGTATTGGGGTAAACATTGGAGCAGAGCTCTTGGCAGGCATCAGTCGAGGTCGGGGTATTCGTCGCCACAATCAGGCCTGTCAATTTTATTTGACGCTGCTGCCTGACGAAGCACTGGGGCTAATGCCCTGGATCATTGATGCCTTAGACCGAGACATTAAGCCAGGGCTAGCAACCATGCCCTTGCCATTGCATAAGCTGGTGCAAGAGCTAGATGGTAGCCTTGTGCCATCTTTCTGGACTCCTACGGCTCAGCAGGCTGCTAGAACATCTCTTTCAACCGCAACGCTGACCCCTAACTATGCCTGACCGGTCAGGGTGAGAAGGCTGGCCCTTAGCTGATCTAGCTGATCTAGCTGGTGGGTAGCCATTAGGGTGATGCGAAGGCGGCTGGTGAGCACCGTAGGGGGTCTCACCGCTGCAACCCAGAGGCCAGCCCGCAGTAGATGTTGGCTGGCCTCAACTATTGAGGCGGCCGAGGCACCTTGTAGACAAATGATTGGAGAAGCCGAGGGCAGTCTTTGGAGACTGGGGGTTGCCGTCGTAGTTTTTGCCAAAATCTCATCAATCTGGTGAATTGCGTAGTCTACGTTGCGCCAGAGAGTTTTGCGGCGCTCTGGCTCTTGGTGAATAATTTGCACCGCTGCCAGGGCCGCCGCTGTATCGGCAGGGGATAGGGCGGTGGTGTAAATCCACCCCGGTGCGCGGTTGCGCAGAAAATCTATCAGCACTGTTGACCCGGTTATGTAGCCTCCTAGGCTGCCCAGGGCTTTGCTGAGAGTGCCTACGGTCACCAGGGGCCTCCCTGTACAGCCCATATGTTCTACAACGCCAGCGCCGCGATCACCAAACACCCCGGTGCCGTGGGCCTCATCCACCAGCACCATGGTGTTGTAGGCGTCGGCCAGGTCAAGAATTGTGGCCAGGGGGCAAAGGTCGCCATCCATGCTAAAAACGCTGTCGGTGGTAATCAGGCAGCGACGATGGCTGGCGCGATGAGCTTTCAGCAGCTCCTCTAGGTGGGCGACATCGCCGTGGCGGTAGTCTAAGGTCGTGGCACCGCTAACTTTGCCTCCTGCCCTCAGGCTGGAGTGGTTGTACTCGTCGCCCAGGATCAAATCTGGGGTGCCGACCAGGGCGGCGATCGCCCCCAGATTGGCCAAATACCCAGAGCTAAAGACGATCGCATCGTCGGTGCCCTTGAGGGCGGCGATCGATCGCTCCAGCTCCCGGTGCAGCTCCCGGTGTCCGCTCAGCAACCTTGAGCCAGTGCTGCCGGTGCCGTAGGTGTGGATGGCGGCGATCGCCGCAGCCGCCAGCCTGGGGTCGCTGGCCAACCCCAGGTAGTCATTGCTGGCAAAGTTCACTAGGGTCTGCCCCTGGCGCTGCACCATGGCCCCTGCCATACCATCAATGGTCTGCACCGACCGATAGCGGTGGGCACGGTGCAGCGCCGCCAAAGATTTATCAATCCAGTCGTAGGGCGTTGAGGGCATAAAACCGGCCGGGAGAGTTTGTCGGTAGCAAATCAGGACTCGTGAACCTCGCTATATCCACAGGTCATTTTGGCTTGGATCTCACCACCGACCTTGCCAGTATTGACGACACCACGGAGTTCAATCACTGCTGCGCCAGCGCCGCCATGCGCTGCTGGCGACGACGCTGCCAAAGTTTAGGAATTACTCGCATCCGGCGCTTAAAGATGCCCCACTCCTCTGCACTCAACTCGATCTGCTGCCAGGTAGGGCGCGTCAGCAATTGCTCAGACCAGCGCCCTAGCCCAGGATAACCGGCCAGCGAAACCCCTAAATCAGGCAGTTTATGGACGATGGTGCCCGCCACAATTTCCGCTAGCGTCAGCTGATCGCCTGCAAAATACTGCGAGTTTGCCAGCAACTCTTCTAGAAAACCCAGGGTCGTTTTTGCCCGTAGCTGAGCATACGCTATCTCAACCGAGGTCTCGCCGGAGCGGTCGGCTTGCATGAGCAGCTTGAAGACCGGCGGCAGCAGTTCGTTGAGCGCCACCAACTGCACCATTCGGACGATAGCCAACGCCCTGGGTTCAGCGGGCAACAATGGGCGATCAGGATAGCGGGCTTCTAGGTAATCTAAAATCGCCAGCGACTCAATGACCCGAAAATCGCCATCCACCAAAACCGGAATGTGGCCAAAGGGATTCACGGCCAGGAAATCAGGCTCAAATTGCTGGCCACTTAGATCGACGGGCATCAGCTCGAAGGGCAGCTGCTTTTCGAGCAGGGCCAACCATACTGGGTGGGCATACACAGAGGGACGGGCATAGTAAAGCTTCAGCATCAAAGGGTTCCGGAGAAGGACACAGAAAAGACCGATCAGTCTTTTTGAGGGCAAAAAAATTAGCTCGTCATGGCTAGCTGCTGTTGAACATAGGTTTTGAGGTGGTGTAAGGCTCGTTCTAAATGGGCAGGGTCATCGTAGAGCTTGCTCAACATAATGCCGCCCTCAATGGTGGCAATCAAAATCGTGGCGGCAGTCTGACCATCGGCGGTGGGTTGCAGTTCCCCACGGGCAATGCCTTTGGCGACAATGCGCTCGATCAGCGATCGCCAGCTATCCATCGCCAACTGAGCTTGCTCGCGCAGCGCGGGATGGGTATCGTCGCTTTCGACGGCCGTATTGAGAATCGGGCAACCTCCCTGCACCGGCGGGTCGGATAAGAAGTGATCATACACATCGAGGATGGCCATCAGCCGGTCTACAGCATGGCGCTTCCCCCATAAAGCCCCCCTAAACTGCTGCTGAATGCGCTCAACGGCAAAGGTGAAAGCCCCTAGGGCCAGCTCATCTTTGCTGCGAAAGTGGTTGTAAATACCACCCTTTTGTAACCCCGTAACCCGCATTAGGTCAGACATGGACGCCCCGGCGTAGCCCTGCTGGTTAAACAGAGTCGCCGCCTGCTCGATGATATGGGCCTTAGTGGCTTGAGCTTTAGACATCAAAAAAGACCGATTGGTCTCGACCAATGTATCATCAAATCTTAATCCTGGTAACCCTGCCGCTCAATGCCGGCACGAAAAGCCTTGGCGGCCGCCAGTCGAGAGGTTTGCGCCATCAGCACACATTGGGTCAATAGGCTGAAATCTAGATCGGCTAGCCCCAGCAACTCGCTACGGTCAATTGATTGATAGCCCCCGTCTCGCAGACGATAGAGACTAAAAACGCCATCCTCCCAAAACCACACCTCAGGTACGCCCAGCGCTTGGTACCGAGGCAGGTTATCAATGCCGCCACTGGTAAAGATGATCTCAATCGACAGGTCAGAAATCGATTTAGAGGTACCAAACCAATAGGACTGATCGGCCTGCACGAAGGCTTCTCCAACCTTTTCTTGATCCATGGAGCCGGTGGGTTCAAACTCGATCTCGCGCTCAATAAAAAAGATGCCTAGCAACAAAGCGATGACGGCGCTAAAGAGCTCGTGCTCTCGTCCAGGTATGAGAATTTCAACCGTATTGTTGGGGTAAAACAGCTTTACCCCAGGGGCCTTGTCAAACCCCTGGCGAATTAACTAGAACTGTTCCCAAGTGCGTTCAGCCTGGAGAATGCGTTGGTCTCGAGTGGTTTGCTTGATTACCTGAACCATCTCTACCCCCCCAATTGCCCGAACCCGGCCGTATTTTTACGGGCTGTACCGCCTCCATTATGGGCATAAAAGACAGGGGTTAACCCCAGCAAATCGACCATGGCTATGCAACACCAATAACTGCTTTCCCATGACCGGCAGCTGCTCGAGGTGGCGAAGCGCCGTAGGGACTTCGCTTAGATCGTAGCGCTGGCCAATAAAGGGGGCAATCTTGCCCACCGCTAGCCGATCCAGGCACCGCCGCCGCCGCTTCAAAGGCGACATGCTCGGGCTTCAACACTAGGGCCGATGCAGTCAAATTTAACCCCACAAATTGACTCAGGTAGAACATCAATCCGTGAACTGATGGCAGGACTAGTTCATTCAAATTACTGCGCCGATAGGGCTTTCTGAGTTTCTTCTGACGTCAGCTTTAGCACAATCACCCCCAGGGGTGGCAGAGTCACATCCAGCGAGAAGGGGCGGTTGTGGAAAGCCCAGTCTTCGGACCATTTGCCGCCCAGGTTACCCATGTTGCTGCCGCCAAAATCACGGGCATCGCTGTTAAACAACTCCCTGTAGTAGCCCTGCTCAGGCACACCCACCCGATAGTGGCTGTGAGGCTGGGGCGTAAAGTTGCACACCACCACCACAAAATCATTGGTGTCTTTGTCGCGGCGAATAAACGACACCACGCTGTGGCGGTTGTCGCTGCAATCGATCCACTCAAAACCCGCCTGGTCAAAATCTTGGGTAAACAGGGCCGGTTCGCTGCGATAAAACTCGTTGAGCTTGCCCATAAAGTGCTTGAGGCTGGCATGGGGCTGATATTGGAGCAGGTGCCACTCCAGATCGCCCCAGACATTCCACTCGCTCCACTGGCCAAACTCCATGCTCATAAACAGAGTTTTCTTACCCGGATGCATGAACATGTAGGTATAAAGGCAGCGCAGGTTGGCGAACTTCTGCCACTCGTCACCGGGCATTTTGCCCATCATATTGCTCTTGCCGTGCACTACCTCATCGTGAGAGAGGGCCAGCATAAAGTTTTCGGTAAAGGCGTACCAAATGCTGAAGGTGACATTGTTTTGGTGGAACTGCCGGAACCACGGATCCATATTGAAGTAGTCGAGCATGTCGTGCATCCAGCCCATATTCCACTTCAGATTGAAACCTAGGCCACCGACGTAGGTGGGCCAAGAAACCATCGGCCAGGCGGTAGATTCTTCAGCAATAGAAAGCACCCCAGGAAAATAGGTGAACAGCACCTGGTTTACCTGCCGCAAAAAGTCTGCCGCCTCAATGTGCTCACAGCCGCCGTACTCGTTGGCTACCCACTCGCCATCTTTGCGGAAGTAGTTGAGATAGAGCATTGAGGCCACGGCATCAACGCGAATTCCATCGATATGGTACTTCTCAAACCAGAAGATAGCGTTGGCAACGAGGAAGTTGCGTACCTCGTTGCGGCCATAGTTAAACACCAGAGTGCCCCACTCCTTGTGCTCGCCCTTGCGGGGGTCGGCGTGCTCATACAGGTGGGTGCCATCAAAGAAGGCTAGCCCGTGGCCATCCTTAGGAAAGTGGCCCGGCACCCAGTCCACAATTACCCCAATGTCGTTGGCATGGCACTGGTCAACGAAGTACATAAAGTCTTCGGGGGTGCCATAGCGGGAGGTGACGGCGTAGTAGCCGGTGACCTGATAGCCCCAGGAGCCGTCAAAGGGGTGCTCGGCCACGGGCAGCAGCTCAATGTGAGTAAAGCCTAGCTCTTTAATATAAGGAATCAGCCGCTCTGCCAGCTCCCGGTAAGTCAAGAATCGAGCGCCGGGTTTGAGTTCGGCCACGGTCACTACTGGCTCTTGACTACCGTCAGGGCGCAGAGCTGGGGTGGCCGACGACCCGTGCAGCCAGGAGCCTACGTGCAGCTCATAGATAGAGACGGGCTTAGTCAGTGGTTCGGTCTGCCGCCGCCGCTCCATCCAATCGGCATCTTGCCAGGGATAGCTGTCGAGATCGGTGACGATGGAAGCCGTTTTAGGCCGTATTTCCTGCTGGAAGCCGTAGGGATCAGACTTCTCGTAGATATGGCCGTCGCAGTTTTTGATCTCGTACTTGTAGTGGGTACCTACCTCCAGGCCGGGGATGAACAGATCCCAAATGCCGTTGGAGAGGCGGCACATCTGGTGCTTGCGGCCATCCCAAAGGTTAAAGTCGCCCAGTACCGAGGCGTTGCGGGCGTTGGGTGCCCATACCGCAAAGTAGACACCGGCCACCCCGTCGACTTCGGTGTAGTGGGCACCTAGCTTTTCGTAAATGCGGTGGTGATTGCCTTCGCCAAACAGGTGAATGTCAAAGTCGGTAATGGCGCGGGTTTTGAAGGCATAGGGGTCGTAGATGACGTGGACGCGATCGCCGATGACGTACTTGAGCTGGTAGTTGGCCAGATCTTGACCTTCTAGCACGCACTCAAAAAAATGGGGATTGTGGTTTGACTCCATCTCCACTTCTTTGTGCTCCTCGGCCAGTACTACCCAGGCTCTGTCGGCCTGAGGTAAGTAGGCCCTCACAGCCCACAGAGTTTTGCCATCTTGCTGCACCATGTGCGGCCCTAAAACTTCGAAGGGGTCATGGTGTTGATTCCAGACAATCCGGTCAATTTGCTCAGCGTCAACGGTTGCAGGCATATTATGAAACGTCCACAAAGAATATTAAAGAGCTGTGTAAAATTGCTGTCTGCGGCATAAACCAAATTCAGGTTCAGACGTGAAGTCTTAACTGGGAGAAACTACAGATCCCAACCTGAACTGGGTATAGAGTAACAAAACTTAGCGATTTCCACCGGGAAATTTTTACCGATTCTGGTGGTCTCGCTCCCCTCCTATCTCAGGAAGGGAAGAATAGGCCTCAAAGCCCGCCGGAGCCGCAAGAGCTGCACGAGCTCTGCTAAGTCAGAGCTGACCGCCACCTCAACATTAGGATCGCGCAGGCGATCTTGGAGAACGGCATAGTCAGCGGCAGAGAGAGGTTCCCCATTGAGGGGCGATCTCGCCTGGGTAATCACCTCAGTACGCAAAATCTCCTCAGGAATATCATCCATCGGCGGTAGGGCCAGAGCCTTACCCGCCACAGTGGCCCATAGGCCCAACCCAACTAGGAGCAAATAAAGGCGGAGCATGTACATTGATCGCGCAGCTTCAGTACTACCATAGCTTGCGGTGGGCCATGCCCAGCGTTATCCAAGGCTGTGCTAGGCTGCATGGCAAGATTTGCGTGTTGTGATTGTGTCCCTAGGGAGGTTGCATGGTTTTTTTACGGCTATTTTCGGCGGGGCAGCTGCTTTCGATGGCAATAGCAGTGCCCACAGCCTTGGCAGGGCTGCTGACGGGGCCTGTCGCCCTGTCAGCCCGAGCCGATACGCTGCTGCAAGAAGCGGGCACCATCTACCCAGCACAGTCTCTCTACACCCTTGAGGGCACCACCGGCCAGCAGCTGACTATCACCCTAGACAGTACCGATTTTGACCCGGTGCTGCAGCTGCTTGGCCCTGACGAAACCGAAATTGCTTTTAACGACGACTTTGGCGGCAGCCTCAACTCCAAAATCATCGTTACCCTGCCCGAAGACGGCACCTACACCGTAGTTGCCCGCTCTTTTTCCGATCAGGGAGGTGACTACGATTTGGTAGTACGCACATCTACTGAGTTTGAGGTCACCTTCGCCGAGGCCGAGGCCCTCACCCTAGCCGAAGACTACCCCGCAGCCATTGCGACCTACACCCAGGCGATTGAACTCGACCCAGACCAGCCATCGGCCTACCTGGGGCGCGCCCAGGCTGTTCTGGGGCAGGTATACCTTGAGCAGGGAGAAGCCCTAGAAGGGCCAAAAGATATTCCCTTAGAGGCTCGGAATTTGGTAATTGCCGATTTTGAGCAAGCGGCTACCCTGTTCGAGGCTAATGGGTCTGAAGACTGGGCATTGTCCCTGCGGGAGCAAGCTGACGCGCTGCGTAACGTCGATAGCGCCAACTAATCCCGCAACTTTTCCGGACGGGGGCTCGTCAAGCAGAAAAGGTGAATGGTAGATGCACCCTGATAAGTCCCACTGGCGAGAGCCAGGGGATTTTTTTTGGACTTGGTATAGCTGCTATAGCCACTCCGGTTAGGACAAAGCCGTCATTCCCGCGTAGGCGGGAATCCACTAGCTGGTAACTGCTCTCGAATGGATTCCCATATCCATGGGAATGACAGACAGGGATCGTGACGAGCAAAATGTCCTAATGATGTCGGCTATGGCTATAGCAAGTCCAATCAGCTAAAGACACTTTTGGGCGGGTGTGCCCACAGCCGTGGGTTGGCGGCGGTAGAGACAAAAAAGGATGCAGGCCGCAGCCCACATCCTTTTTGATAGAAACCCAGCTAAAGGCTTCTATTAACCGAGTTAAGCCGTTACCTTGCGGTAGGGCACAGCGGTGGCGATGTTGATATCGCTGGTGGAAACTCGAGCGGGGGCAGCGCCGGTAGCTCCGATGCTGCGGGCCATACTCAAGAAACCTTGGGGGTTGCCAGCGGTAACCTTTTTCTCTTGGGGAATAAACCGCTTGACCTGAGACTGCCACACCACCTGAGGAAAGCCCAGTTGGTTACGGTGGTAGGCGTCGTAGCGGGGGTTTTTGATGTGGATGGGGCGCTCACCTTCGGCGCGACCGGGCAGTACCCGACGCTTTTGGTAAGGCACGGTGTTGTCGCCAAAGCTGGTGAGGTACTCTTCGCTATCGAGGAGTTCATCTACCAAGCCCTGGATGCCCTTGTTGGCAACCACGATAGACCAGGCGATTTTTTCGCGATCACTGTAAACGTCGCGACCCAGAATCTTCTGCACGCAGTGTTCAACAAACTTGTAGTTGCTGTTCTTCTCGTAGAAGCTGCTGTAGAAGGTGGGTGACAGCGCCAGACCACGGATAAAATCACGCACGGTGATTTGCCCATTGCGGAGCTGCGATTCCAGAAAAATCTGGCGATCGCATTTGAACGCATGGAAAAACATTTGCCGATAGGCTGCGTTGATCAGCGCATCCATATCGCTGGTGTCATACAGGTCATCGGTCGAGAAAAATCTCGGCTGTTCATCACCACCAACTTCGTAAGCGGCGACTCGCTGATTTTGGCTGGACGGGGAGTAATTTAGTAGCGGAAGAGACACGTTTGAATCTCCAGAATCTTAGGAAAATTTACAAACTTTAAGGATGATCATACGGGAATGGCTGCCGCGAACCTGAGCAACCTGAGTAAATCAACATAGTCCTTAACAT
>JBBSKN010000130.1:0-10161 GCA_038256265.1 Phormidesmidales cyanobacterium | reverse complement strand
GAAGCGGTTTAAGCACCCCCAAACCGCCTTTGCCTCGGGGTGGATGGCGGTGCGGGGGGCGCGGCGGCGGCGGGGCTACGAGCGGGGCTTTGTGCTCTCTGACCACGCCGACTGGCCGGGGCTAATCCAAACGGTGAAAGAGACTGGGGCGAAGACGGTCTACGTCACCCACGGCCAGTCGGACGTGGTGTCGCGCTATCTGCAAGAATCGTTGCAGCTGGAGGCGATGCCCCTAGAGACGCTGTTTGAAGGAGAGGGAGATATTTGATGGAAGCAACCCCGCTGGATGGGATCATGGGCGGCCTGGCCCTGCTAATTTTGCTGGGGGGGCTGTGGATGCTCTTGAGCGGCGTGGGCGACATGAATAAGTGACGGTTGGCGGGCGGCGGTGAGGTAGGACAATAGCTTGCTGGCTCCGTAGAGCAGAGTGATGGCAAATAGCCCCCCGGCTACCCAAGCCTGAAAGTGTTGGGCGATCCACAGCAGGGCTAGCACGAGGGCGATCACATCTAAGATCAGCACAGGGAGACGCGATCGCCACCCCGCCGTATGAATCGGCTGAGCAGCCCCAGGCTCTAGACGAATGGTTGCTGCCAGGTTAAACCCCAGCAGGCTGACTAAAATCAACGCCATGCCCCAGCCCAGATATCCGACAGCGGCTACCGAGAAACCCAGCAGCTGTCCCAGAACCGCCAGCACCACCACCCGGCCAAAGTAGTGCAGCCGCAGATCCCTCGACCGCTGGGCGATCAACTCTACGTGGTGCAGATCGACTCTGGCCATGTGGGCCTGCTCAAAGCTCATTAACAGCAGCGCCAGGGCTAGCAACCGATGGGGCCAGGGGTGAGGTTGCCCTGCCTGGTAGAGCAACCCCGCCGCCGCAGGCACAAACAAAGCCGCCGCCAACGCGGGAGATAGGGGCATAAACGAGGCAATTCCGGCTGGAATGGCTGAACTAAGCGGACTAAGCATACCGCTAGACCGAGCAATTCTGCCTAACCTCCTGTGCCTGTTTTTTAGTTGCCATCCTCGATTAAAAGATGATTACAACCAACGCCCTCAGGCGATGGGCTAGAGAGCCAGCAGTTGATCTAGGGCATCTAGCGCCTCGCACTTGGGTGCAGGAGGGCCAGAAGAGCGCTTTGCCGCAGCGAACGGAGCCTCGCCATAGGGGATAGACTATCGGGGCATGTAAGAGGTGTACTGAGCCTTGATGGTCTGAAAGATACCCTTCAACCAGGGGTCGAGGTATTCGTCGAGCCATTCGCCCCAGCCTAGGCCAGTGTCGGCATAGGCGTGATCAAAGCGAAAGCCATCCATCAAAGACAGCTATCGTGTTGCAAGTCACATTCCATCACAATCTTCCCAAAGACCCCTTGTCAACCGGTGCCCTCGGCCTCAAACTGTAAATGTGAAAAAGATGGTGTAAAACAAGCCAGTTTGTGGGGCTTATCGAGGGAATCTTGTGAAATCAGTTCTGGCCATAATTCTAGGTGGCGGTGCCGGCACTCGCCTTTATCCATTAACCAAGTTTCGAGCTAAGCCAGCGGTTTCCTTAGCCGGCAAATATCGCCTAATTGATATTCCGGTCAGCAACTGCATCAACTCTGACATCAACCAGATCTATGTGCTGACCCAGTTCAACTCCGCCTCGTTGAACCGTCACATCAGCCGTGCCTACCAGTTTTCACAGTTTACCGAAGGCTTTGTGGAAGTGCTGGCGGCCCAGCAGACCCCCGATAGCCCCAGCTGGTTTCAGGGCACCGCCGATGCCGTACGCAAATACCTCTGGCTGTTTGATTCCTGGAATGTAGAGGACTTTATCATCCTCTCCGGCGACCACCTCTACCGCATGGACTACAGTCTGTTTGTGGAGCGTCACCGGGCCACCAACGCCGACATCACTCTGTCGGTGGTGCCTATTGGCTACAAGCAGGCCTCAGACTTTGGCCTCATGAAGGTAGACGACGGCGGCCGCGTGGTTGACTTTAGCGAAAAACCCAAGGGCGAAGCCCTAGAAGCCATGAAGGTGGACACCACCTCTCTTGGGCTTAGCCCAGACCAGGCCGAGGAAAAGCCCTTCATCGCCTCCATGGGTATTTACGTATTTAAAAAGCAGGTGCTGATTGACCTGCTGCGCAAAAACCTCGACCAAACCGACTTCGGCAAAGAGATCATCCCGGCTTCGGCTGGCGACTACAACGTTCAGGCCTACCTGTTTGACGGCTACTGGGAAGACATCGGCACCATTGAATCCTTCTACGAGGCCAACCTGGCTCTGACCCAGCAGCCCCACCCCTACTTCAGCTTTTACCAGGAAGACGCGCCCATTTATACCCGCGCCCGCTACCTGCCGCCCAACAAGCTGCAAGATTGCCACGTTACCCAGTCGAGCATTACCGAGGGCTGCATTCTCAAAAACTGCCGCATTCACCACTCGGTAATTGGCCTGCGCCAGCGGGTAAATGCCGACTGCGTGATCGAAGACTCGCTGCTGATGGGCTCTGACTACTACGAGCCGCTGTCGGAGAGCAGCCAGAACGTGACCGGCAACAAAATTCCCATGGGCATTGGCGAAGGCTCGACTATTCGCCGCGCCATTATCGACAAAAATGCCCGCATTGGCCGCGACGTGCAGATCGTCAACAAAGACAATGTGCAGGAGGCCGAGCGCGAAGACCTGGGCTTCTACATCCGCAGCGGCATTGTCGTGGTGCTTAAGAATGCGGTGATTCCCGACGGTATGACTATCTAAGTGGGGTAAACCCGACCAGGTATCTGGTGAAAGCAGATCGTGTCCCTGTGTCTCTGTTGATTCTGGTGGGTATTCCCGGCAGTGGTAAATCAACTTGGGCCAGGGATTTTGTTTTGGCCCAGCCCCGCTATCGCATTGTCTCTACCGACGCTACTCGCGCTGCGCTCTACGGCGATGAGGCGATTCAGGGCGACTGGGGGCAGATCTGGCAGCGGGTGCTGACCGATTGGCGTGAGGGGATTGGGGCGATCCGGCGGGGAGAGCTGGATGGCGTGGTCTATGATGCCACCAACACTCGCAGAAAAAATCGCCGAGGGGCGATCGCCTCCGCCCGCGACCTGGGTTTTACCGCGATTACCCTGGTGTGGTTTGACCTGCCCCTGAGTCTGGCGCTGGGGAGAAACCGGGGGAGATCGCGCGAAGTGCCCACCGATGTGATCGCCGCTATGCACCGCCAGCTACAGGGAGCGCCGCCCTCGGTACAGGAAGGGTGCGATCACCTGTTGGTTTTGGAGCAAAGTCGGTATTTTGGCACACCATTTTGATCGGGTCTCGGCGGATCTGCAAATGTTTGCCACCGGCAACACCAACCGGCCTGGCCCTGGGGAAGCTGCGCCAGATCCAGGCCACCGCCAGCCGCTACGCCGAGCTGCCAGAGCCAACGGTGACAGTGCTTCAGGTCTTGAAATAGGCCGGAGCAAAAGAATTTTCCAAGATTTTTCAAAAGTTGTTTGACAAAAGCCCCCCCACAGCGGAATATAGAGATCGCCCAATTGAAGGGCGCACAACCACAAGGGCCTGTAGTTCAATCGGTTAGAGCACCGCCCTGTCACGGCGGAAGTTGCGGGTTCGAATCCCGTCAGGCCCGTTCTAGTTAAATAGATAGTTTTTGGGCCTCGAATGATTCATTCGAGGCCCAAAAACTATCTATGCTGCCGGTCATTTCAGATTGGGGGAGTTAGACTAGACAACAGCCCATGCGGTATCTGGCGATACTAGCCTCGGGCATAGTCTCGCTGAGTTTAAACATCTATGACCATGCGCTCTTCCGGTAAGCAAGCTTCTGTGGGCTCTCGTGCTGGCGTCACCGCCACCGGCCTAATGACCGTCGGTTGGGTCTTGCTACAGAGCTTATTGCCACTGCCTGCCGCCCTGGCCCAGGAGAAAACCGAAGAGCTAACCTACGGCCAGTTTTTGGAGCGCATTGAGCAGGGCCAAGTAGAAGCGGTCGAGCTAGATGAAGTGCGGGGCATTGCCTACGTCACCCTCGACGGTGCTGCTGAAGATGCGCCCCCTGAGCAGGTGGCCCTGTTTGCGGGCGAGCGCAACGCCGAGCTGATTCGCCGCCTGCGGGCCAATGATGTCGATGTGGAAATTCGCGACTCGTCGCGCAGCGGGGCTTTGGCTTGGCTGGCAACCAACTCGCTGCTGGCGCTGATTTTGATCTTTGGTCTGCTGATGCTGCTGCGGCGATCGGCCTCGGGGGCGGGTAACGCCATGAGCTTTGGCAAATCTAAAGCTCGCTTTCAAATGGAAGCCAAAACCGGCGTGGTGTTCGACGATGTGGCGGGCATCGAAGAAGCCAAGGAAGAATTGCAGGAGGTGGTCACTTTCCTGAAAAGCCCGGAGAAATTCACCGCCATCGGCGCGCGCATTCCCAAGGGGGTGCTGCTGATTGGCCAACCGGGTACCGGTAAGACCCTGCTGGCCAAAGCGATCGCCGGAGAAGCTGGGGTGCCCTTCTTCTCCATCTCTGGCTCTGAGTTTGTCGAGATGTTTGTGGGCGTGGGCGCGTCGCGGGTGCGCGACCTGTTTCGCAAGGCCAAAGAAAGCGCCCCCTGCATTGTTTTTATCGATGAAATCGACGCGGTGGGTCGCCAGCGGGGCGCGGGCATCGGCGGCGGCAACGACGAGCGCGAACAAACCCTCAACCAGCTGCTCACCGAGATGGATGGCTTTGAGGGCAACAGCGGCATTATCGTGATCGCTGCCACCAACCGAGTCGATGTGCTCGACTTGGCCCTGCTGCGTCCGGGCCGATTTGACCGCCAGGTGGTGGTCGACTTGCCCACCTACAAAGGGCGGCTGGCCATTCTAGACGTGCATGCCCGCAACAAAAAAATTGAGCCAGAGGTTTCCCTAGAGGCGGTGGCCCGGCGCACCCCAGGCTTTTCGGGGGCAGAGCTGGCTAACTTGCTCAACGAGGCGGCCATTCTCACCGCCCGTCGTCGCAAAGACGCCATGGGCATGGTTGAAATCGAAGATGCGATCGACCGTCTCACCATTGGCCTCAGCCTCACCCCGCTGCTCGACAGCAGCCGCAAGCGCATGACCGCCTACCACGAGGTGGGCCACGCCCTGATCACCACCCTGCTGACCCACTCTGACGAGCTCAACAAGGTGACGATCATTCCGCGATCAGGCGGCATTGAAGGCTTTACCCAGTCGCTGCCCAACGAAGACATCATCGACAGTGGCCTCTACACCCGCAACTGGCTGATTGACCGCATTACCGTAGCTCTGGGGGGCTTTGCAGCCGAAGCCGAAGTCTTTGGCGACGAAGAAACCTCCACGGGAGCCAGCGGTGACATTCAGCAGGTGAGCAACATGGCCCGCCAGATGGTGACCCTCTACGGCATGTCTGAGCTTGGCCCTGTGGCCCTAGAGAGCATGGATAACGAGGTGTTTTTGGGCCGCAACCTGATGCCCCGCAAAGAGGTATCTGAGGAAATGGCCAGCAAAATCGACGCCCAGGTGCGCGGCATTGCCCTGTCGTGCCTAGAGCGTGCCCGCACCCTGCTGCGCGAAAACCGCGTACTGATGGATCACCTGGTGGATGTGCTGCTAGAGCGTGAAACCGTGGATGGCGAAGAGTTTCGCCAGATTGTTAGAGAATATACCCAAATTCCTGAGAAGTTTTTGGTGAAGGCCAGGTAGGGCAAAGTTGCAGCCTTTTTCTAGTGGTGGCTCTATTTCTAAAGAAAGAGCGCTTTTGCAAAAAATCTCTGCCCCGCCCCTACTCCTTTAGAGTGATGCCGTGAGAGGAGGTGAATGGGTAAAACTATGGGGTCTTGGCCGACGGACGCTCCGCGCAGTCCCTCAGTCGCCAGGGCAAGATTTCCCCTTCCGATTTTGGAGACTGAGTATGAATACCGTTTTTGCCGCAGCCATGACCTGGCTACGCACTGTAGTGATCGCCTTCGCCTGTGCCCTAGTGCTGCTAACCTCTACCCCCGCAGCTCTAGCCAATAGCAGCACCCCCAGCCGCCCTGACGAGGGCACTGCCCCGCTCAACGGCATCTACAACGAAGCCGAAAAGTCTGTGCAGCCTGAGAATGCGCTCAATGGCGACAAGATGGCTGACCGGGCCAACAAAGGGCTGAACGAAGTGCAGAAAAATGCTGACACCAGCCAAATGAACCATCCCGCCAACTCTGGCCAGGCCACCGCGCCCGTCGATAAAATCAAAGACGCCTTGAGCAATATCGTCAACTAATTTAGCAGTCTGCCAAGGCAAAGATGAAAAGTCAGGAGGGTAGATGGTTCAAGGTGTACGGTATACGGTTCAAGACAGGCCGCGTACCGTATACCGTGAACCCAGGGCTACGGCTTCCTGTCAAAATCAGCTTAGCTAAGCACTAGTTTTCAACCTACGTTCCTGCGCCGTTGGTCAGGGGGTAGCACAGTAAACTGAGGGAGATTGCTCTCGGTGCTGGCTGCCTCGACCAACGGTTTTTTTAGAGCTTGCCAATAGCGCAATGCGGTCTGGATGGGGGCAATCCAGAAACTCAGAAACTGGACGGTATAGCCACTCTATTTAGTTCTTCACCTAGCATTTTTTGCTCTATGGTTCTTGTGATCGCAGATCTGATCTCCAAACTCGAAGCCTGGGCCAACCCCGCCTGGCAAGAAAGCTGGGACAACTGCGGCTGGCAGGTGCAGCCCGGCGTGCTCGACGAACCGGCCCAGGTGCTGGTGTGCCTTACCCCCACCCTAGCGGTGATGGCCGAAGCTCTCAAACTGCGAGAGCAAGGCACTGGGGTAAACCTAATTTTGGCCCACCACCCGCTGATCTTTAGCCCGCTCAAAACCGTCACCCAGGGTGACCCGGTGGGGGATATGGTGCAACTGGCGATCGCCCACAACATCGGTATCTACACCGCCCACACCAACTTCGACCAGGTGCAAGATGGCACCGCCGATCTGCTGGCCCAGCTGCTGCACCTGCAAAATGCAGAACCCGTAGTGCCCACCCAGGCGGGTTTGGGCTACGGGCGTGTGGGCGACCTCAGCCCCGCCCTCAGTCTGCGAGGGCTGCTCGATCTGATTCAGGCTAAACTCTCGCCGCCGCGCCTGATTTATTCTCCCGCCGCTGACCTAGAGCAAGTTATCAGCCGGGTGGCGGTGCTGGGGGGCAGCGGGGCCAGCTATTTGGGGGCCGTGGCCAAGACCGGTGCCCAGGCCTACCTGACCTCAGACTGCAAGTTTCACCAGTTTCAAGAAGGGCGCGATCGCAGTCTGGTGCTGATTGACGCGGGCCACTACGCTACCGAACGCCCGGCATGCGATCGCCTGGCGGAGCTTGTACGGCAGTGGGGTGCCCCCTGGGCGCAGCTCAGCCACCAAGACGAGGATTTCCGCCAGTTCTGGGGCTGAGACTATAGTTAGAGAAACTGCCTCAGCCCTCCATGCAAACAATCCTCATCCTGATCGAATTTTGTTAATCGTCTCCACGCAGAGCGTGGAGACATGCTCTTGGACGCTCCAGCGTTGTTAAACCTGTGGTGCAGGAGCGCTAAGGGCAGCGTTCCCACGCAGAGCATGGGAACGAGGGGAGACGGTGCGTGGGGACGGGGGGAGAAGGTAAACGCAAAAAAAATCGCTCTGGAGGAGTGAGCGATGGGAAGTATTGGACTTGGAGAGACTCTGATTAGTGCAGCTTAATCGTAGCGTTTGGGGTCTTTTTTCTTTTTCTTGTCGTCGCTCGACTCGGCCTTGGGTTTCTTCGTTTCTTTGTTGCCTTTCTTTTCTTTGCCCATGATTAATTACCTGCTAAACCTAAATGAATGATGGCCTGAATGAACAGATTTTTTGAAACCAAAAAATCTGCCGCTTAACCTGACTGCAAAAGCCAACGTAGGGTAGGCCTCGCAGCGGATGGCATCGTCGCTGGCATTCTTCTATTCTAGTTGGTCTCGATAGGCTTTGACTAATAGCAGGTTAATCACAGCTCAGCAGCGTTCACCCACACATTCATCTCGGTTAAGTTTAAGGGGCCAAATTGGGTAGCCAGGGCTACATCGGCGGCGTCTCGACCGTAGGCCATGGTAATGCGGTTGCCTCGGGGCGTGGGCTGGGTAGCGTCAAAGGTATACCAGCGATCGCCCACGTAGGCTTCAAACCAGGCGTGTAGATCCATGGGTTCTAGCTCGTAGAGGTAGCCCACCACCATCCGCGCCGGAATCGTCAGGCTGCGGCAGAGGGCCAGGCCCAAATGGACAAAATCGCGGCACACGCCCACGCGGGTTTTCTCAGTTTCTAAGGCTGAGGTGGACGCATCGCTGGTGTTGTAGCGATACTCAATGTGGGTATGAATCCAGTGGCGAATCGCCTCGACCTGTTCGTAGGCTGTGTCAGTATTGGCGACAATATCGCTGGCTAAATCACCCAGCATATCGGACTGGCAGTAGCGGCTGGGCAACAGAAATTGTAGAGTCTCGACCGGCAGGTCTTGTACGGGCACAAAGGCGGCCCCAGGCTGCACATCAATGGTGTCAGAGGTGTCAGCGGTCACCGTGCTGTTGATCCGCAGCTGCCCTTTAGGGGCAATGAGTCGCTGGCACAGGTTGCCAAAGCTATCGGTGTAGTCAGCAACGGGCACCTTCGGTTCGAGTTGGTAGTCTTCGCGAATGATCTGCTGCGCTGCCCCACTGCGCGATCGCAGCATCAAAATTAACGGAGAAGTCTCGGTCGTCTCAAACAAAAGCTGGCACCCTGCCTCTAGTTGCATATAACCTCCTGATTGACAACCGCATTGCAGCTTTATGCTACACCCCCTGAGTAATCCTAGAGCATTGGCACAGTAGGGTAAAAACCCCAGTTTCTTGGGGATGCACTCGTGACTAGCTCTGGCGTATCGAAGGCAAACCATACCAGGGAATATCAGGATATTCGTGATGTTCCCAGTGGTAGCCAAAATGGTAGCAGGTCAGCAATGAAAGCAGGATCGGATAGTTGCTGCTAACGGCATGGTGGTCACCCCCGTCACTCTCTGATCGATGGGGCAAGTAGGTGCCAAAGAAAAACAGCTGCGTTGAGCTAAATACAATCGGCAAAAACCAAAACAAGAACATATTTGTGACAGAAATATGTAACCCAAAACTGGCCACTAAAAATATGGCAATTATTTTGAACAGCATGACAGTTCGCTCTTTGTCATTCATGTACCCATCCATAAACCGCCAATACCAGAGTAAGAAGTCACGATGGGTGCCATCGTGGAAGTCGGGGTCTTGGGCCTGCCCCGGATAGCGGTGGTGCTTCCAGTGGTTGAGAGCCAGTTTGCGGTACGACAACAGAGCATAGAGGGTGACGGCTAGCCGTCCAATACCGTGATTTAGGCGGCGATCGCTGGGCACTATCGAGCCGTGAATAGCATCGTGGCCCACAATAAACAACCCCGTCTGGATATAGGTACGCCCGAGGACGGCAGGCAAAATCCACAGGAACCCCAGCTGAGCTATGTCTGTAAATAAAAGGGCTACCAGGCTGCTAGCCCAGAGCGCAATGATCACTAAAGCGACTAAAATGCCCGTTGGCGCTGGGTTTAAGCTATGGCGCACGTCGATCAGCCTCGTTCATCAGCAAGATTTAATTGGCTGTATTATGTAGTTATATGAAGTAAATTACTAGTATCGAACGGCAGAGGTTCAGTCGGCTTGGCGTTCTCTAAAAGCGCTGCCGCCCCGCACCTCGCCCAGCAACCGCTGCCGCCTGCTATTGACGCCCGCTCAGTGCAAGGGCAGTGGCGATGCCCTCTGCCGAATTAGCAGACCCGCGCGGCAGGAAAATCTTGACCGGCTAGACTATTGCAAAAACGTTACACAGACTTCGTTGCTTCTCAGAGGTTTTTGAGTCAGCTAAATGGGCAAAAACAATGCTGATTCCCTGTTTTTGCCTATTTTTGACGGCTGTGCCCAGCCTGACTCACCGTGATTGCTCTACAACTAAATGAGAGTTTAGCTTTCCCTAGAGCACCCTAAGTGGCTAAACTATCAATGAAATAGGTCATCCCCGTCATTTTTAACTATGTCTGTTGTTAGCCAAGTTATTTTGAATGCCGACGACGAGCTGCGCTACCCAACCACCGGCGAGCTCAAGGCCATTGAAGAATTTTTGAAGACCGG
>JBBSKN010000129.1:0-10337 GCA_038256265.1 Phormidesmidales cyanobacterium | reverse complement strand
CAAGTGAGCATCAATGATCTTTTCTCGAAAATCAAGTGAGTAGGCTTTCATTATGTCCTCCTACCGGAAACGCGAGACTGTAGCGCCGTTCTGCATTTCCTCTACTTTGATCGTACCTCGCCCGTCTAGGATCCGCTATATCTGCCTGCCGCTAATGTCTGCCCCAGTTTAACCGTCTAGGCGGCCTTTGAGATGCCATTCACCGTCATCTCCGGCCAGCGGTAGAGCTTAGCCTAGGGAAAACCAGCCCTGATTCTCACAAGCTAAACCCCGTACACCTTGCACCCTACACCGTACACCTTGCCCCGTACACCTTGCCCCTTGCCCCGTACACCTGTTACCCGCCGCCAGCGTTGCCCTCTGTTCTATCGGCCCCCCAACCCCTTATTCCACCACCAGGCGAGAGAGGCTGGTACCGGGGTAGTAGTTGCCTAAAATCTGGGTGTAGTTGTAGCCCTGGGAGGCCAGCTCCATCGCGCCAGCTTGACTCATGCCGTTGCCGCCGTGGGCCGTCTGCACGATCGCATCGGAGGCCGCGTAGAGCGACTCGACAATGCCACCGTCGTGGCTAATAAATTCGCCGGTGGTGGCCACTACCGCCGCCTGAGTCGTGTTGGTTTCTTTACCAATGCCCAGATAGGCCTGGTAGCGCTGGGTGTTGTCGAGGTCGTAGGCGCGTTTGGCGTGGCGCACGTGGTGCACCAGAGCGTAAGACCTTGCCGCCACAGCCTGGGCCTTGAGGGCTTCGGCGGGCCAGTTGACGTACATTTCGCTGCCAACTACGCTGCTCAAATAGTCGTGCATGAGCACAAAGTTAACCGCCATCAGGCCCGAGCCGTCGGTGAGCAGCAGCACGCGGCCTTTGTACCAGCTATTGCCCAGGTAGACATAGCCCCCTTCGCCCGGCTCTAGCCACACTGAGCTGCTCAGGGTGCAGCTACCGGCAACCATGCCCGAGCCTTGGGGTCTGATCACAACGCTGCTCTGGGCGGGCAGGTTGCAGTAGTTTTGGCCACCAAGATCCATCAGGTAGCCGTCGACGGAGGTGGCGACCTCTAGATTTGAGGAATTTTTGGCGATCGCCACCCGCATCTCTAGATTGGTATCGATCGTTTTGGCGGGGTCAAAGGCGCTGCCAGCGGCATTGGGGGCCGGCGGAGCCGCAGGCTGGGGCAGCGATCTGGCCCCGCCAACGGTAGCAGACTGGGCAGGAGCATTGGCCGGAGCACTGTTGGTTACAGGTTGATCAGACGGAGCTGCTGCTGCTGCTGCTGCTGCGCCAGCGGCAGCAGCAGCGGTCGGCTCGACAGGCAGGGTAGTCTGCACCAGCAGCCGTCGCGCTCGGTACAGATCCACAATCGACTGCCGCACCATACCGGTGGTTTGCCACAGGGCCGGGCGTAGGGTGCCAGAATTGGCGCTGCTGCGGCTGCCCAGGGGCGACGACACCTGCACCAGCAAGAGACTCGCAAAAGCCACCCCGCCAAATACTTTGAGAGGTGTGGCAGGCTTGCCCGATGCCCAAGCCCACAGCCCGCGTGGGTCAGCCTTTGGCCAACGCAGCCGCTGTAGATTGAGCGGCTTTAGACGCACGGCCTTGAGTCGCACCGGCTTTAGCCTTGGGAGCCGAGTCTTCCAGAGATATCGCATGGTGGCTTAACTCAACATCCATTGCTCACAATTCGGAACCATGGCCAAAAGCCTTTTCCATTTAAGTTTAAACACTAACGAATGAGTCAGTCAGGACGCATTCGTAACCTATGTCTAAAGATAGATATTCGTCAAAAAGGTTTCCTTAGCGCATTTTTTTACGGCTGGATCTCACCCTCTCAAGGCCAAGTTTAGACAACGCCCTAGTGCAGCGTCAAAACTAAAAACTAGGGTTCGCGTAGGTTGGGTGAAACGAAGTGAAACCCAACAGCAGCAAGCCTTGCTGGGTGGTGCGATCGCGCCACCCAGCCGACAAATTTAGGCTTGACAGACCACTAGGGCCAGAGCAAACTCAGCCGCAAACGCCAATCTTCCGCTAGGAGCCCTGGCGCAGCAGGCGCTGTAGCTGCCGCCAGGGGCGCGCTCGACCCGGCCCCACCAGCACCCCATGGCGGGGGCTAAGCAAAAAGGCCAGGGCAAACAAGGTCGATACCACCATGACGATCGCCGGGCCAGAGGGCAGGTTGATGTAGTAGCTCAAGTACATGCCGCTGACGCTCGAGAAAACCCCGATCGCCGCCCCCAACAGCATTACTTGGTGCAGGCGCGGCACCAGCAGGTAGGCCGTCGCCCCCGGCGCAATCAGCAGCGACAGCACCAAAATCACCCCCACCACCTTCATGCTGGCCACCACGGTCAGAGCAATCAGCACCATCAGCCCGGCGTTGAGCAGGCCCGTGGGCAAACCGTTAGCCTGGGCACCCAGGGGGTCAAAACTGTAGAACAGCAGCTCTTTATAGAGCAGCGCCACCGCCAACAGCACCAGCACCGCAATGATGGCGGTATCGCGCACATCTCCCCCGGTAACGCCGAGAATATTGCCGAAGAGAAAATGGTTGAGGTCGATTTTGTTGTCGCGCTGAATGGTAGTGATCAGAGTAATGCCTAGGGCAAAGAAGGCCGAAAACACAATGCCCATGGCCGCATCTTCTTTAATCGGTGAGCGCGTGTGGATCCACCCAATGATCACGGTGCTAATCACCCCGGCGATGAAGGCCCCAATAAAAATGTTGACGCCGAGCAAAAAGGCGATCGCCAGCCCCGGCAGCACCGAGTGGCTAATGGCGTCGCCCAGCAGCGCCAGCCGCTGCACCATCAGATAGCTGCCTACCACCGAGCAGATGATGCCTACCATGATCGCCACCGCCAGCGATCGCTGCATAAAAGCGAACTGCAGCGGCTCAAAGAACCAATCGAGCATCGCCAGATTGAGCGCTAGGTCAGGCGACATGGCCAAAAAAGCCCACATGGCCGCCGTAGGCACGGGTCATATTGTCGCGGGTGAGCACCCAGTCTCGCGGCCCGGCGGCAATCAGTTCTTTGTTGAGCAAAATCAGCTGGTCAAAGTTGGTGATCGACTCGCCTAGGTCGTGGTTGATCACCAAAACGATCTTCCCGGCGGCCGCCAACTCTTGAAAAATAGTGAAGATCACGGTTTCGGTCTTTTGGTCTACCCCCACAAAGGGCTCGTCAAAACAGAAGATCTCAGCCTGCTGGGCCAGGGCGCGAGCCAAAAACACCCGCTGCTGCTGACCGCCCGACAGCGCCCCAATCGGGCGATCGCGAAAGTCAGCCATGCCCACCCGCTCTAGAGAGTCTTGGACAATCTGGCGACTGGAAGCCGAGAACCGCCTCAGCCAGCCGGTCTGCTTTACCCGACCCATCATCACCACGTCCCACACGGTGGCGGGGAAGGTCCAGTCAATCTGCGATCGCTGGGGCACGTAGGCTACCCGATCCAGCTGGTGGGCCAGGATGTCGTCGCCATAGGTCACGCGCCCGGTCACCACTGGCATCAACCCCAGCATGGCCTTGATCAACGTGCTTTTGCCCGCGCCGTTGGGGCCAAAAACGCCCACCACTTTACCGGGCCGCACCGTGAGGCTAATATTCCGCAGCGCCTGCACATCGCGGTAGTTCACGCTGAGGTGATCAACCGTAATTTTAGAAATAGCCACCATCGCCATAGCTCCCGCACAGAAAACACCTGATCTCTCCTGGGTAGGATGTTCACAGGATGGGAATAAGTCAAAAATGAAACGATTATGAAATGTATTGTATCTTGAAAATGAAAGGAATATGAAATGCAGTCTATGCAGCGAATTAATCTGTTTCCACGGTATAGCGGCTTAGTCGCCACCGTATTAGCCGCAGGGTTAGGATTAGCCGGCTGCGACTCTGCCGAAAGGAGGGCATCTGCGCCACCGGGCACCGCCGATGCTCGCCCTGCCGTGGTCGCTACCAGCACCCTGCTTGCCGACTGGGCCGCCCAGGTAGGCGGCGACCAAATCGAACTCACCGGCATCTTGCAGCCGGGTGCCGACCCCCACGTCTACGAACCTGTACCCGCCGACAGCATTGCCTTTGAGCAGGCCGACCTAATTTTCTACAACGGCTACAACCTGGAGCCAAACCTAATTCGCCTGCTCAACGCCGCCGGGGTCAGCGCTCGCCAAGTGGCTGTCGGTGAAGTGGTAGCCCCCCTAGCGCTAGAGAAAGGCGGCAGCACTGTGCCCGATCCCCACGTGTGGGGCGACGCCAGCAACGCCGTGCCCATGGTCGAAGCCATTCGCGACGAGTTGATTGGGCTAGCCCCCGACCAGGCCGATCTATTTACCCAAAATGCCGAGGCCTACATCGCCGAACTCACCCAGCTCCACGGGTGGATTGAGGCCCAAACCGCCACAATTCCCCCCAACCAGCGGCAGCTGATCACCACCCATGACGCCTTTCAGTACTACGCCACCGCCTACGGGCTAAATGTGGTGGGCACGCTGATTGGCCTCAGCACCGAAGAGCAGCCCAGCGCCCGCACCGTGCAGCAGCTGGTGGCCTCCATTCAGACCCTAGGGGTACCCGCTATCTTTGCCGAAACCACCATTAACCCCCAGCTGATTCGCACCGTGGCCGCAGAAGCGGGCGTCACCCTCGCCTCTCAAGAGCTGTATTCTGACTCCATTGGTGCCTCCGGCAGCGACGGCGACAGCTACCTCAAGATGATGGTGGCCAACACCCGCGCCATCGTTGAAAATCTCGGCGGCACTGTTTCAGAACCTGAGTTTTAATAGCCCAGCCTTGAAGCGTTAGCACTTGACTAAGCTGATTTTGACAAGCTCTAACGGCTTAGGGGAAAGGCTACACGGTGTACGGTACACGGTAGGCCTTAAACCGTACACCGTGTACCCCACTAACCTGTCATCGTTGGCCTGGCAGACTATTAGAGCTAGGGGTTACTAGGCGGTAACCTTTCTAGCACCACCAGAGATTCAATTACTTTCTTCACCAGAGGAGCGGCCACGGTAGAGCCGTAGGCGTCGTCTCCCTGGGGCTCGTCAATCACGGCCAGCACCACATAGCGGGGGGCATCGATGGGCAAAATGCCCACGAAGCTGGTGACTCGGCCTCGGCCATAGCCTCCAGAGGCAGCCTTTTGGGCAGTGCCCGTTTTGCCGCCGATGCGATATCCGGGTAGCCGGGCCACGTCGCCAGTGCCGCTGTCTACCACGGCTTCCATCATGGTGAGCACCTGACGAGTGGTTTGGGGCGAGAAGACAGACTGCGGCTCAGGGCGGGGTGGAGTCCACTGTTCGCCGCTGTCGTCGTTTACCATGCCGCTGACCACGTGGGGCGTTACCAACTTGCCGCCGTTGGCCAGGGTGGCTAGCAGCTGCACCATTTTAATCGGCGATAGCGAAAAGCCCTGGCCAAAGGCTGTAGTGGCCGACTCTACCCGGCTGTTAATGAAATGCTCACGGTCTTTGATCTGCCCTGCGGCCTCGGCGGGCAAATCAATGCCAGTGGGCAAGTCGAGGCTGAGGCGCTGGAGCCAGGCAAAGTAGTCGGAGGTGGGCATTTTTTGCATAATCCGCACCATGCCCACGTTGCTGGAATATTTCAGCACGTCGGTGATTGAAATCGGCCCCCGCCCGCCTGCGGTAGCGTAGTCATGGTTTCTAATCTTCCACTGGCCAAACTGCATTTGACCGCTGTCGTCAACCATCTCATCGGGGCCAATCAGGCCAGCCTCTAGGGCGATCGCAATGTTGATGGGCTTAAAGGTAGATCCCGGCTCGTAGAGATCGCTAATGGCCCAGCTGCGCAGCGCACTGGGGTCGGCTTTGAAATATTGATTGGGGTCGTAGGTGGGCACGCTGGCCAGGGCCAACATTTCGCCGCTGTGGGCATCCATTACCATCACGGTGCCGCGCTTGGCTCGGTGGCTGGCAACCGTCGCCTGTAGCTCCTGCTGGGCGGCTCGCTGCAAGCGGCTGTCAAGGGTCAGGTGCAGGGTGGCGTTGCCGTCGTGCCAAAGCTCTGGCGGGCTGCCCTCGGCTTCTGCGCTGCCCTCGTCTCCTGCATTGTTCTCAGTAGGGGCAGTGTTTGCCGCAAAGACACTATCTGGCGGGCCATAGACCTCCAGATTCGGGCCAATTTCTGCTGCTCCAGCCACTGTTGCCGCTGACTCCGCCACCGTCTCTTCTACGGCTGGCACCATGGAGAGCTGGTCTTGGTAAGTCAGCTCTAGGCCCGCCTGGGGCTGACCGTCAAAATTGACAAAGCCCACGATGGGGGCAAACAACTGCTGCTGGGGGTAAAAGCGCTGCTGCTGGGGGTTTAGCTCTAGGCCATCGAGACGCAGGGCACGGATGCGATCGCGGGTTTCTTCAGACAGCCCGTCTCCGAGCCGAATGCCAGTGGGGCGCTGGCTAAACTGACCGACTAGCGCCGACACCGAGATGTCTAGCAGCGGGCTAAGTTTCGCCGCCACCTCTGGGGTAGAGAGGTTAAACAGCCGAGGGTGGGCGTAGAGGGTATATACCACCTGGTCAACGGCCAGCACATTGCCCTGGCGATCAACCATAGAGTGGCGCACCTGTCGCTGCACGGGGGGCGACAGCCGCTGCTGCTGGGCTAGGTCGGCCAGGCTGTCGCCCTGGGCCAGCTGGAGCCAGGCCAGGCGACCGGCGATCGCCACCAGCGACAGCACCAGCAGCCCCCACACCAGCAATACCCGCACCTGGGTTGCCGCCGGGTTAAAGGAGACCACCGCTGGGGGACGAGTGGGTTGGGAACGGCGGCGGCGACGGCGAGAGTAGGCAGAACTAGCCATAGGGAAAACAGCGGGTAAACGGTTGGTCTAGCGCCCGGTTGGGCTGGCGCTTAGTACCCCAGGGGTACGTCGACCTGAGGCAGGGCCAAACGCCCCATAACCCTGTTAGAAACCTGGCTAGGCAGGGCCACCGCCGCTGTCGGGGCAGAAGGCTTGAGAAAAATAACGCTGCTGGGCTGGGGCGGCTGAAACCCCGTGGTGTCGCCTGCCACCTGCTGGGCCAGGTGATTCTTGAGGACTTCGTTGGCGGTGGTGAGCTGTTGCTCACTGCGCTGCAGGCGGCTGAGCTGTTGACTGGCCTGGCTCAGCTGGCGACTGACGTAGACTGAGACCCCATAGCTGAGCAGGGTCAGCGACACCAGCGACACAGCCAGGGCCGACGACACCAGGTGCAGCTGAGACAACCCCCGCACCGCCGGAGCCTCTAGCCCCGGCGCCGTGGGCAAGGGCACCAGCGGCGCAACCCTGGGCTGGCTCTCTACGGGCAGCGCAGCGGACGTAGGGCGGAGCGTGGCTCGAGCTGTCGCTGTCTGCCGCCGAGACGGCAAGGGACGAGGTACATAGGATTTCAGCGCAGCGGACATAGACGACCCACACCAGTTATGAAACTGAGGTTAGGATACTGCATTCTGAAAAACTTGAGCCATTAACCGAGCAAAACTGCCCCCAGATGAGACGGCTACAGCTTGGTGCCACATTCTGAGCAAAAGTTGCTGGTGGCCGCGTTTTGATGGCCGCAGCTGACGCAGGGGTCGGGGCCGTCACCAGCACCAGTGCCGTGCACCTCAGGCAGCCCCAACATCTGGTGGTTGCCCTTGCCTGGAGCCACCATCGGGTAGCAATTTTCGTCGCGGCGCACGCGCACGTCGAGCAGTACCGGGCCGTCGTGGGCCAGCATGGTGGCCACAGCGGCGGTGAGGTCGTTGCGATCGCGCACCACCATACCCTTAATGCCGTAGGCCTGGGCCAGCACCACAAAGTCGGGCATGCCCACCTCCATGTTAGAAGAGGAGTAGCGCTCGCCGTGGAAGGCCTGCTGCCACTGGCGCACCATGCCCTGCCAGCCATTGTTGACAATCACGGTCTTCACCGGAATGTCGTACTGGGCCAGGGTGCCCAGCTCTTGCAGGTTCATCTGGAAGCTGGCGTCGCCGCTGATGCAGATCACCGTCTCGTTGGGCAGCGCCACCTGCACCCCCATCGCCGCAGGCATGCCAAAGCCCATGGTGCCCAGGCCAGCACTCGACACCCACTGGCGGGGGCCATTCTTTAAGAACTGGGCCGACCACATCTGGTGCTGGCCGACATCGGTGGTGTAGTAGGCGTGGGGAGCCTGCTTGGCCAGCTCAAAAATCACCTCCTGGGGCGACAGCTCGCTGGGGTAGGTGGGCACCACTAGGGGGTAGTCGCGCCGCCAGCGGTCAATGCGGTCGCGCCAGGCCTGGGTCTGGCTCGGAGACGGCACCTGGTTATCCTGTTCGATGCGCCCCAGCATGGTGGTCAGCACCTGCCTGACATCCCCTACAATCGGCACCTGGGGGCTGCGGTTTTTGCCCACCTCCGCCGGGTCAATGTCAATGTGAATCACCTGGGCGCGGGAGGCAAACTCATCCAGCTTGCCGGTGACGCGATCGTCAAAACGGGCACCCACCGCAATTAACAGGTCGCACTCGCTGACGGCAAAGTTGGCGTAGGCGGTGCCGTGCATGCCCAGCATCCCAAGCCCCAGCGGGTGATGCTCGTCAAACGAGCCCTTGCCCATCAGCGTGGTGGTCACCGGAATCTGGAAGTATTCCGCCAGCTGCAGCACCTCACCGTGGGCATTGGCGGTAATCGCACCGCCCCCCACATACAGCAGGGGCCGCTCGCTCTGGCGAATCAGCCGCAGAGCGTGGTTGATCTGGCGGGGGTTGCCCTTAACCGTGGGCTTGTAGCCGGGTAAATTGACCTGACCAGGCTCCACCGGCACGTAGTCAAACTCCGCCAGGCCGATGTCTTTGGGAATATCAATCAGCACCGGGCCGGGGCGGCCAGTCTTGGCAATGTAAAACGCCTCCGCCACCATCTGAGGAATCTGGTCGGGCCGCCGCGCCACGTAAGAATGCTTCACCAGGGGCAGGGTAATGCCAAAAATATCGGTCTCTTGAAAAGCATCGCTGCCGATCGCGTGGCTGGGCACCTGCCCAGTAATCACTACCATGGGCACCGAGTCCATCTGGGCGGTGGCAATGCCGGTGACCAGGTTGGTGGCCCCAGGGCCAGAGGTGCCAAAGCAAACCCCCACCTTACCCGTGGCGCGGGCGTAGCCGTCGGCGGCGTGGGCACCCCCCTGCTCGTGGCGCACTAAGATGTGGCTAATGCCCCCGGCCGCCTCGGCCCGGTACAGCTCGTCGTAGATCGGCAGAATGGCCCCGCCGGGATAGCCAAAAATATGCTCTACCCCGTGGCGTCTGAGGCTGTCGATCAGAGCAAAGGCACCAGAGGCGCGGCGCACAAGAACACTATTGGGAGCGGCAACGAGGGTCGTCATGGCGGCGGGTGCTTGGGTTGGGTTGGGGTGCATGGGGTAAAGCAAAAATTAAGTTAAACCATTTCTCCCCTTCAGGCCCCACAGACAGTGGATATACCCACCGCCGCTGCTTTACAGAATGGCGCTACAGAAATAGCGGAGAAAAGCTGTTAAATCAGAAACATTTCCTCTCATATTAGCAGCAGAGGCAGAGGTCTTTAGGGGTATGCAGCCCACTTTATGCCGCTGGTTATAGGCCGTTGATATTCAGCTCTCGTTTAATCGCTGGTAGCGGTCGATGTAGTGGCGCGATCGCCCGCAGAGAAACTCGGCGGCAGTCATGCTTTGCCGAGCTGGCCCCGAGGCGATCGCCCAGCCAGTCACCAGCTGGGGCTGCTGCCACAGGGTCAGGTGGGGCACCGCTGGGTCAGCGTAGAAATCTTCATCTCCAGAGCCCAGCCAGCGAGAGGTATCGTGGGTGATCTGGTCGTGACTGAGGCGATGCACCGGCACCCCTGGGTCGCGGGGCAATCCCCAGCCATCTGCCATAAACAGAGCCAGCACCCGCCCTCGATATCGCTGCCAGTGGGTCGCCAGGGCCGCAGCCCCCACACAGCCCGCGCTAAACGCCCAGATGATCAGCGCCGGCGGGGCGGCCTCAGCAGAGGATTTTTCCAAACTACTTTCCAAACTACTTTCCAAATTACGTTCGAGGGTCTGACGCAGGGCAAAGGGCGAGAGCACCCCCCGAGCCTGCTGGGGCGCACAGACCACCCGGCTCCGGTGGCTCAACTCCTGATCCCTAGCGATCGTGGACAAAATTTGCCCCGTGTAGCTAGGCGGGTGCATCCCCCCGCAGACCAGTAACGTAACCTGCTTCAGCATTGATCCCCAGTAGCATGTCCCTGCTCAGACAGAGGCTAATCTGCCCGGCATATTACACAACGTAACAGCTAGGAGAATAGCACTCCTGCTAAAAACAACAAGGATTGAGAAACGATTCACTTT
>JBBSKN010000128.1:0-10421 GCA_038256265.1 Phormidesmidales cyanobacterium | reverse complement strand
ACGGCCCGAAGCTGATCCCGTTCGTCTGCGCTCAAGCGAACAATGTATTTCTTCTGCATGGCACTCTGCCTCATTCCACACAGAATAGGTTAGCTCACCAGGCGCGATAACCCTAATTCTTAGTCCTGACGCTGCACTAGTTTCTCGCCGCATCTCTGGCAATCGCAGTAAATAATGTCTAGAAATCGGGTTTTTACCCCTACTGCGATAATGCTAAATAACTCCACACCCTATGCTTATGACCACCAGCGCGGGTCTTTAGTCAGGTGTCTTGGGCGCTGATGCCCGAGTTAACGGCACGATGGATACAGCGACAGCGTCCCATTCCGGCCAGTGGGGTCCCTGAGCGAACAACTTCCCTCCAGTTAGAGCGAAAGCCATAGGTGACCTTACGAAAGACCACACTCCACCGCAGGGCTTGGTCACTGAATGTAATGGATCCTATAATCTCTGGGGTTTGAACAGCTGAGTTAAAAACTCTTTTGAAATCAGCCAGAGAAATGGAAAATCATCTAGAAGATAGCGCTTCCACAGACGATTTGGCTCCAAAGCCAGACGGTAGAGCCACTCTAAGCCAAGCTTACTCATTAGCTCAGGAGCCCTTGGCTTATTACCCGCCTCAAAGTCAATGGCAGCTCCAACTGCCATAAAGATATCGATTGAAGGGAGTTGGTCTTTATACTTGGCAATCCATTTTTCCTGCTTGGGGGCGCCTACACCTACCACCAGTACATTGGCGGGAGATTGGCGAATCATCTCTAAAATTCTTTGGCACTCCTCTTCGTCCTTTTCGAACCCGTAGGAAGGGGAGTGAGCTTGTACAATAATCTTGCGGCCCGTGCGGTGATTGAGGCGCTCTTGCGCCCGCGCGGCAATGCCCTCCGCTCCTCCCATCAGGAAGATCCTTATGTTCTCATTATAGCGATGATGCTCACAGAACATAGGAAACAGGTCAGAACCAGAAATTTTGGCTTTAATAGGCTTGCCTAAGAATCTTGAGGCCAGCATTAGCACCTGACTGTCACAAACTCTAAAATCAGCTTTACTATAAGCTTTGACAAAGTCAGAATCTTTCTGAAGTTTCATCAGATGGTCAACATTGGGTGTGAATACTACACCTCTTTTAAGCTGACTTAGAAAATCAGAGACTTGAATGTTGTCAATGGGAACGTTCAGAATTTCAACCTGCTTCTGAATACGCTCTTGCTGCTGTCGCTGAAGTTCACGTGCTGTGGACTCTAAAGCTGCTTGCCGAAATTGCTTGTATAGCTGTTGAACCTCTTGAGCAGGAATAGTTTGACCAGAAGAAGATTCAACCTCAGATGAATTGTTTAGATTCAAGGATGAGGTTTCAGTTTTTTCGGAGGAAAAAGGCTGAGTGGATTGCGGATCCATAAAATTGCCTGAATGTAAGACTTCCACAAATGAAACTATGTTGAGACAGCTGGAAAATCAACCTCCATCAAAAGATAGATATTTAAGCTAAGTCATGGTAAAAACTTAGTTTTGCCCCTCACCCCCAGTCCCTCTCTTAAAGGGAGAGGAGAATCGGAAAAACCTTTCAAAATCCCGCTTCTCGGGGAGAGAGATTTTGAGAGAGGGGAACTCCAGGTTTCAAGTTAGAAAAGGTTTATATTAGAAACTATGGCTCAAGCGCTAAGAAGAACCAGGCGATTTCTTCCTAGCACTCTGAGGCGGAAGTAATCCACCTATTTGCTAGGGCGGAAACTTTTATGTTTCCTGAAACCCTCTTTCAGCCTTCTGTCTTGCGGTACTCGCTAGATTTCATGATGCATTTTTATTTTTATCATTTCTACCTGGTAGAGGTTCTCTAGCATAAAGGACTCAAGGCAAAGTGCTCTAGCGCTCTTTGTGACCAAGCATACTAAGTTGCGGAACTAGGCAGTAGTTAGAAACCCTCAGATTTACAGATATTTCATTAAATCTAGGCTTAAGGTAAGTAACTGCTCTTTGCCAGACCAAGTACGATACCCCATTGCAAAGCTCTTGTTGAACGGGTTCTTCAAAAGTTTTCCTGTGCTTCACTGAAGCAGAAGTTGTTGTAAAGTGTAGCCCAAAGGGACGACATGGCTGAGTATACGTATTTATCATTGCTCACAACTCCGGACGTTTTTCGATAGCCAACAACAGAATCTGAGTTTCAGACCTCTTCCACAGCAGTCTCATCAACGAGAAATCAAGGGTTTCAACGTTTGAACAGCAAAGAATCCGAACTATTGCTTGCCGGCGAGAAACTAAATTTAGGCAGGCAATGGGAGAAATGATGAACTGATCAGCTTGATTTTAGCAAACTGTATTATCCCAACCCTGTCGGTTTAGTTGTCTTGGATACGGAGCTAACTTTTAATTAGTCTGAATCTGAGGCTTCCTGCGGAGGGTTATTTCTGCGAGGGCAGTTGTGTGAAGAATGTATGAAGATAAAGGCTCGAATTATCTTGTGTAATGACAATTAAGGATTCGTGACCTTTGGTTGGCTGGACTGTTGGTAGGTGAGGCGTCTGTCTTTGCTAAGGCTTTACATATTTGTGGTGTAATCCTGATGGTCAGCAAGAGCCTAGTCTACAGAGTAGTTTAAGCTTTTTAATTATCCATAGCAGATTTGTATGGGTAGTTGCTTCTACTGTTATTTTAGGTTTGCTTTATGACTATTTTTATGGCGTTGTTAGCTATCTGTCTGAGCGTGATCGCCGTTGTCCTCCTGATCCCCTGCTTGATGCTGTTAGCCGAGGCGGGTTTTGCTATCTGGAGGAAAGCGCCTAAGCTCAACCATGGCTTCTCTACTATCTCTGACGACATCAGGCTAGCTGTCCTCATTCCAGCCCATGACGAGGCGGCAGGCATTGGTCAGACTCTGGCTGAATTGAAGCCAGAGTTGAGGTCGCATGATCGGCTACTTGTTGTGGCAGACAACTGTTGTGACAATACTGCCGCGATTGCTCGGGCTGCCGGGGCAACAGTGCTAGAGCGCTTTGACGGCAACCTCAGGGGCAAGGGGTATGCTCTGGACTATGGGCTGAGTCACTTGAAAAGTGATCCCCCGGATGTGGTTATTTTAATGGATGCGGACTGTAGCATTCAGGTCGGTACCCTGGGTCTGCTTGCCAGCCACGCCCTTGCCAGTCAGCGCCCGGTACAAGCTCAATATTTAATTGAGCAGCCTTCTTCCACTAGTCTGAAGGGATTTATTTCCGCCTTCGCTATTAAAGTGAAAAACCTGGTGCGGCCTCTGGGTTTATATCATATGGGAGCTCCTTGTTTGCTTACGGGTACAGGAATTGCGTTGCCCTGGGACGAAGCGATCGCCGTTGATGTGGCCAGTGGTCATATCGCTGAAGATATGAAATGGGGACTGGATTTAGCCTTGGCAGGTCATGCACCCACATTTCTGCCCGAAGCTCGGGTGACCAGTCGGCTACCCAGTAAAGACGATGACGCTAAGGTACAGCGCACCCGTTGGGAGCATGGCCACTTACAAATTGTGCGAGAGTATCTGCCTAAGCTCATGGGGCAATCTCTGCGGCAGGGGCGTGTAGACCTCTTGGCCCTTGCCCTCGAACTGCTGGTTTTGCCCCTGTCTCTGCTGGTGATGATTTGGGTGGCTGTAGGGGGCGCAAGTTTGGTATTTGCCTTGGTGAGTCAGATTTGGTTGCCTTTCTATATTGCTCTGCTGGCCGGGGGAGCATTGTTTGGGGGGGTGATTTTAGCCTGGTATGGCTACGGGCGATCCGATCTCAGCCTGCGTCAGTTGGCGATGATCCCGCTTTACATTCTCTGGAAAGTTCCACTCTATGTTGCCTTTCTCGTCAATCCTGAGCAGCGTTGGGTACGCACCCGGCGAGATGGTTAGGGCTTGCTCTCTGAGGCCGGCTCTTTAAGGATTGTGGAGTTATAACCCCGATGACAGAACGATGGCTTGAGACCATCTGAACAGCGCGCCTTATACTCTAAAGCTGTAGGGTTTACCTTGATCTCGTTCTATGGGTACCCGCTGTTTGGCTTAGTTTCTTTCGCCTAGTTCCCATGACTTCTCAAAACCGCGATGTTCAACTTTACTCCATAGCCGCAGCTACCACTGTGCTGCGCTGTCGCAGTTGGAACCGCCTCCGCTTTGAGGTTGAGTACGCCCTAGAGCGGGGTACCACCGCTAATAGCTATCTCATCCAGGGCGATCGCACCGCGCTGATCGATCCCCCTGGGGAGTCCTTTAGTGAGGTGTTTTTAGATGCTTTAGGGGGCTACCTCGACCTGCCTGAGTTAGACTACGTTGTCTTGGGGCACATCAACCCCAACCGAGCTGTAACCTTAAAAATCTTGCTTCAGCGGTTGCCAGAGGTCACAGTGGTGTGCTCTAACCCGGCTGCGCTTGCCCTTAAAGACCTGTTGCCCGATATGTCGCCACGGCTGCACGTCATCCGTGGCGGCGATGACAGTCTCGATCTAGGCCAGGGGCATCGTCTGCAATTTGAACTGATTCCCACACCCCGCTATCCCGGAGGGTTGGCAACCTTTGATCCCTACGCCAAGATGCTTTATACCGACAAGTTTTTTGGTGCCCACCGTTGTGATGATGCGGTCTTTGACCTCAGCTGGGAGGATTTGCTAGAAGATCGCCGCTACTATTTTGACTGCCTATTTGCCGCCAGTACCCGGCAGGTGCTGGCCGCCCTGGGCAAACTGGAGGCGCTACCGTTTCAAACCATTGCGCCGGGCCACGGGCCGGTAGTGCGCTATGGCCCCCACGAGCTGTTTCAGAGCTATCGCGACTGGAGCCAGGCCCAAACCGCCCAAGATCTCTCGGTAGCGCTAATCTATGCCTCGGCTTACGGCAATACGGCGACGATCGCCCAGGCCCTGGCTCGGGGCATTACCAAATCTGGGGTAGCGGTTGAGGCGATCAACGCTGAACAGGCTAACCCCGACGATATCAAAACCGCCGTGGCTGCATCCGCCGGGTTTTTGCTGGGATCGCCGACCCTGGGGGGCCATGCCCCGACCCCGATGCAGACGGCCCTAGGCATTGTGCTATCGACTGCCTCTAAGGCTCAGCCCGCCGGGGTATTTGGCTCCTTTGGCTGGAGTGGTGAGGCCATTGATTTGCTAGAGGGCAAGCTAAAGGACGGCGGCTACACCCTGGCCTTTGAGCCAATTCGGGTTAAGTTTAAGCCCACCGATGTCACCCTCAAGTACTGCGAAGAAGTGGGCACCGACTTTGCCCAGGGGCTCAAAAAGGCGACGCGGGCGAAGCAGCCCCGGACTCCTGCTTCATCGGTGGAGCAGGCCGTGGGCCGCATTGTGGGCTCGCTGTGTATTGTCACCGCCCGCCACGGCGAGGTGTCGAGCGCGATGCTGGCCTCCTGGGTGTCCCAAGCTTCCTTTGCGCCGCCGGGGTTTACGGTGGCGGTGGCCAAGGATCGGGCGATCGAGTCGCTGCTGTACGCCGGTCACTCTTTTGTGCTGAATATTTTGGCGGAGGGGCGTCACCTGGGGCCGATGAAGCAGTTTCTGAAGCCCTTTGCTCCGGGGGAAGATCGCTTTGCGGAGGTGGAGACCGAGGTGGCGGAAAATGGCGCGCCAATTTTGGCTGAGGCGATCGCCTATCTGGAGTGCACCGTGGCCCAGCGTATGGAGTGCGGCGATCACTGGTTGGTCTACGCCACGGTCGAGGCGGGGCGAGTGCTAGACGGCAACGGCAAAACCGCTGTTCACCATCGCAGAACTGCCACCCACTATTAAGCTGCGTGAACGACTGGCCTTGAAATGGCTACGCCACAGCTGAATATGCTACCAGTAGGGATACTCAATCAAAGGTTTATGCCTGTTGTCTCTCACGGCTCCGACCGCGGCCAAAGGCTGCAATCGGCCTATCGATTTTTAGATCGCTGGTTCAGCCAGGCCCGGCAAGATCATCAGCCCCAGTTGGTAAGTCTGAGCTTTGCTGTTCCACCCGTCGATCCGCTGCTGGTGATGGCTCAGCTGGCTTCGAGCTGTGATCGCCATCTATACATTGAAAACCCCGTAGCTCAGACCTCGGTTGTGGGGTTTGGGGCAGCTTTAACCTATGAAACTGAGGGACACGGCCGGTTTGCCCAGGCGCGCCAGTTTATTGAGCAATGGCGCCGTCAAACTCGCTGTTACGGTGAAGCCGTTGGGTCTGCGAGCGATCAGGGGAACAACTGGTCTCGTTTTTTTTGTGCGTTTACCTTTTTTGCCGAACCCCAGGGTGAGACGGGGGGATTTCCTGGGGCGACGGTGGTGTTGCCCCAGTGGCAGCTGGTGCGCCAGGGTACCCAGGGGGTGCTAACGCTGAACCACCTGGTGACCGCCACCACGGAGGTGGGGGCGTTGATCGATGACTTGGCCGCTCAGCTGCGGACGGTGGAGCGGCTGGGGGTAACGCCCTGGCCAGAGCCGTTGCATCCGACTATGCTGCCCGTACAGATGGCAATGGAGACCGGTCAGCGGTTTAGGGCGGCGGTAAACCGCGCCCTGGGCTACATGGACTGTCATCCTGTACAAAAAATTGTGCTGGCCCACGCCCTAGACTGGGGCAGCGTTGAGCCGTTTCAGCCCCTGGTGGCCCTTGGTCGCCTGCGGCAGCGCTACCCCGACTGCCACATCTTTTCCCTGGGCCAGGGCAACGGCCAGACGTTTATGGGGGCTAGCCCCGAACGACTGCTGAGCCTATCTCGGGGCCAGCTGATTACCGATGCGCTGGCAGGTTCGGCCCCGCGAGGGCACGATGCCCTGCAGGATGACCACCTGGCCCAGGGGTTGCTGAACAGCTCCAAAGAACGGGGCGAGCATCGGTTGGTGGTAGAGTTTTTGGCTCGACAGATTCAGGCGATCGGGCTGCGGCCCCACTGCCAGCCGGTGCCTGGGGTGCGGCGACTGTCTAACATTCAGCACTTGCACACGCCGATGCGGGCTAGGGTGCCACGCCGCGTTCACCCTCTGCACATTGTGGAGGCGCTGCATCCGACTCCGGCGGTGGCGGGGGTGCCCACCCGAGAGGCCTGTGACCAAATTTTGCAGTTTGAAGACTTTGACCGAGGGCTGTATGCGGCCCCGCTGGGCTGGGTGGGGGCCAATGGCGACAGCGAGTTTATTGTGGGCATCCGCTCGGCGCTGGTGGCAAAAAGTTGGGTACGTCTGTACGCTGGGGCTGGTATTGTGGCAGGGTCTGACCCTGATCGCGAGTGGGCTGAAATTAAGCTCAAGCTGCGCGCCCTGGGAGAGTCTTTGGTGTAGGCTGCCCGCCCATGATCGTGATCTATGAGCTTTGATTTTCGCAATACCAACACCCTGTGGACCTCGGTGCTGGCGGCTACCCTAGCCCGGCTGGGACTAAAAACGGCGGTAATTTCGCCAGGTTCTCGGTCGACGCCGCTGACGGTGGCCCTGGTGCGACAGCCTGAGATCGAGGCGGTGCCGGTGCTCGATGAGCGATCGGCGGCGTTTTTTGCCCTGGGGGTGGCCCGGCGAACGGGGCTGCCGGTGGCGCTGGTCTGCACCTCGGGCACCGCCGGGGCTAACTACTACCCAGCGCTGATTGAGGCGCGCGAAAGCCGCCTACCGCTGCTGGTGTTCACCGCCGATCGCCCGCCCGAACTGCGGGACTGTGCCTCGGGCCAAACCATCGATCAGCAAAAGCTGTTTGGCACCTTTCCCAACTGGTATACAGAACTGGCTGTGCCGAGGGCCGAGGTGGAGATGCTGCGCTATCTGCGCCAGACGCTGGTGCAGGCCTGGGGGCGATCGCTCTACCCGGCGGCAGGGCCAGTACACCTCAACTGCCCCTTTCGTGACCCCCTCGCCCCCCTCGTCGATGACTCGGTGGTGCACCTCAAGGATGCACTAGACGAGCGCTTCTTGATGGCCGTGGGGCCGGCGATGGTGGGTGCCCCTGAACCCCTGGAGTTGGCTGGGTCGGCCTTGCCCTGGCTAGAACGGTGGCGGGAGGGCGATCGCACGCTCATCATCGCTGGCCCGGCCCAACCCGTCGATGGCCTGGCCTACGCCAAAGCCGTCGCCGCGCTATCTATCTATTTAGGCTGTCCGGTGTTGGCGGAGGGGCTGTCGCCGCTGCGCAACGCCGCCGCCCTCAACCCCAACCTGGTGACGACCTACGACCTGGCCCTGGGCCAGCCCGACGGGATGGTAGACCTGGTGCCTGAGCAGGTGATTCAGCTCGGCCCGCTGCCCACCAGTAAACGGCTGCGCCAGTGGCTGCAAGCGACCCAGCCCCGGCGCTGGATGGTGGAGCCCACAGGGGCCAATTTCGACCCGCTCCACGGCCCCACTACGCCTGTGTCCCTATCCCTACAGACCCTAGCGCTGGCCCTGCCATCAGACCAGCTGCCTAGGAATACGGTTTACCTAGAGCAGTGGCTCGCTTTAGAAGCCCGTCTCAGGCCCCACCTAGACCAGGCCCTGGGGGCGGTGGAAGAACTCTTTGAAGGCAAGGTGCCCTGGCTGCTGGCCCGCTGTTTACCCGCCAAGACGCCCCTGGTGATTGCCAACAGCATGCCAATTCGCGATGTGGAGTGGTTTTGGCTCCCCGGTTGCAGTAGGGGCGATCGCGGCATTCGCCCCTACTGCAACCGGGGAGCCAACGGCATCGACGGCACCCTGTCTACGGCGCTGGGTATTGCCCACGGCGGCCTGCCCACGGTGCTGCTGACAGGAGATTTAGCCCTGCTCCACGACACCAACGGCTGGCTCAGCGTGCCCCGCCTGCGGGGCCACCTCACGGTGGTGGTGATCAACAACCGAGGCGGCGGTATTTTTGAGCGATTGCCCATCGCCGAGGTATCTTGTGCCGAAGCAAACCCGTCTACCGAAGCCAATTTGTTTGAAGATTTCTTTGCCACCCCCCAGACCGTCGACCTCAACCGCCTCTGTGCCGCCTACGGGGTCAGCTACGAGCGAGTAAAGACCTGGGGGCAGCTAGAGGCCAGCGTCGCCAGCCTGCCCCAGCGGGGAGTACGGGTGCTGGAGGTGCGGTGCGATCGCAAACAATCCCACGCCCTCCGCCAACAGCTCCTCACCCCACCCGCCTATCTAGCCTAGAAACCCCGCCCACCCATCCACCCACCTACCCATCCATCCACTCCCCCCTAACTCCCCTTCTCCTGCGGCAGCCAAAAGGTAAACTCACTCCCTTTCCCCAGCTCGCTCTTGACCTCAATTTTGCCCCCCTGCACTTCTACCAGACGACGGCAGATAGTCAGCCCCAGCCCTGTGCCCCCAGAACTGCGGTTGCGGGAGCGATCGGCCCGCCAAAACCGCTCAAACACGTAGGGCAGGTCGGCCTCGGCCATGCCAATGCCCGTGTCAGCCACGCTGACATAAACCCGGCCCGGCTGCTCCCAGGCATTTACCGTCACCGAACCTTTCTCGGTGTAGCGGAGGGCATTGCCCAGGAGATTGATCACAATTTGCTCAATGCGGCTGGGGTCGGCATGCACCGTGGGCAGGTCAGGCGGACATTGGAGCGTAATCACAACGCGATCGCTGCTGACAAACTGGTCGGCGAAGGGGCGCACCAGGGCGGTTAGCAGCGGGCACAGGGCCACCGTTTGGGCCTGAATGGGGAGGTAGCCTGCCTCTAGTTTTGACAGCTCTTGCAGGTCATTGACTAGGCGCTGTAGACGGGTGGTCTCCCCCGCTAGCCGCTGGTAAAGCTCTGGCTCGGGGGTGACGGTACCGTCGGCTAGTCCCTCTAGGTAGCCGTGGATGATTGTCAGCGGGGTGCGCAGCTCATGGGTGAGGTCGCCAATCAGCTCGCGGCGGTGCTCTTCTACGCCCTCTAAGTCTGCCGCCATGCGGTTAAAGCTGCTGGCAAGCCGCTGAATTTCTAGAATTTCTGAGGGCGGCACGCGCTCATTGAGATGACCTGCGGCAAATGATCGCGTCACCTCGGTCATTTGGTCGAGCGGTCGAATAATACGCCGCGACACCAGATAGCTCAGCCCTCCGGCGGTGCCGCCGCCGACCAAAATAGCCCAGAGCATGCCCCGGCTCCAGGCCGCCTCAAACCCCTTCACCAGCTGGGTGCGACGCTGAACGCTGAGCACCCCATTTTCGTAACGCTCTAGGGAAACGACAAACAGACGGGGGGTGTAGAGCCGACCAATGACTGCCAGGGTCAAAATACCGACCCCCATCACCGCCAGGTGAGATAAAAATAGACGACTACGCAGGCTAACTTTGGCCATAACACAGAAAACTCAGAGACTAGCCCAGGGCATTGACAGGTGAGGTTCCTAAGGAATGAGGATTATATAAACCCCAATCTTTCAGGAATTCGATAGGCTGAAACTGCAGTGCCCCCCATGAGGTTATGCAGACTCCCTACCCTGTAGCTATCGAACAGCAGATGCAACACTATTACACGTCGT
>JBBSKN010000127.1:0-10428 GCA_038256265.1 Phormidesmidales cyanobacterium | reverse complement strand
GGAAGCCGATGGCGGGATTTGAACCCGCGACCGCTCGATTACGAATCGAGTGCTCTACCACTGAGCCACATCGGCAATGGATATTCACAGTCAATAATTATAACAGCGCTGGGCGATCGCAGCGGCTCATCCCAGCGCTGGAAACAGCGTCCATAGGTGGCGATCACCCTATCCACCCATAGACGTCTAGTCTTTTTCGATATATTTGCGGACGCTGTTGAGGTCGATATAGCGATCAGTGGCGTTGCGCAACTCGCGGGCAATCATGCCTTCGGTTGAAACTACGGTGATGTGAGTATTTTTAGAGCGCAACAGTTCGATAGCTCGTTCAAAGTCACCGTCGCCGCTAAACAAAACCACTTCGTCGTACTGATCGACAGTGTTAAACATGTCGATGGCGATTTCAATGTCTAGATTGGCTTTCTGAGAGTATCGTCCAGACGTATCGTCGTAATATTCCTTGAGAATCTTAGTACGGACAGTATAGCCGAGACTAATTAGAGCATCCCGAAAGCCCCGCTGATCCTGAGGATCTTTTAGACCTGTGTACCAGAAGGCGTTGACTAATGTTGTACCGCCATCCAGACTGAGAAAGTATTCCAACACTCGCTTGGGGTCAAAAAACCAGCCATTTTTTTGCTGGGCATAAAACATATTGTTGCCGTCTACAAATATTGATAGACGCTTAGGGCCGTATTTATTTGACATAAAAGAAAAAATATGAAGCAGTTAAGCGAACAATTTAGGCAATCTATCTATAGTCGATGTAGATGCTAGCTAACGTTCAGAACAGGGCGTGGGTTTTAAGCGAGAGATGGCTGATGCTGACAAATCAACCAAGGCTAGTTTTGCAATCGATTGCGTATAGGGCATCATATATAAAAGTGATAAGTCTAAAATTCTAGCGGGTTGTCTAAAAAAAAGCTAGGGCTCGATCTAGATATACTAAGTCTGGCTCGGCATCTATGGTCTTCCCATCGGGAGAAGCCCACTCCTGGATCTGAATAAGGGTTATATGGCAAAGTTATTAATAGCAATCAACTTAGAAATGGGTCATGAACCCAGGTCCCCGGCTTGTGGCGTTGTGTAACACATTACCTCTGACACCCAGCCTCTTAAGCTAGTGAGTCAGCCCTTAAAAAGCTCAATCATTATCAAAATTGGTTGATCAACCAATTTTGTGCATCCCAGTAAGTTTACGCATTCTGAATAATATTTTATGTAGGCTATTGATTCTTTGAACATTGACTAGTAGAGCAAAGTAGCTATGCACAAATATCTTTAAGATAAGATTCTTTACGCTGATAGACCTAAACCATAGCAGTAGCTAACTGAAACAGCGAGCTTGACTTCGTAAAAATATAATGTTGCTTTACGTGTCTATCATTATAGGCTCTAACCTCTCACGCCGGAATGGTGTAGCACAAGCTCCTCAGCGATCAGCGCTACGCTGCCCTTTGAGGTAGGATTGCAGGTCTGGAGGGAGATTTTCGAGAAAGGTGTAGCCTGTGGCAACCTCGATGCGCTCAATCGAGGTTTGGTAGCGTCGCCAATCTGGGTCTACCCCGCTGACGTTGGGCATGTCTACGGCAACAATTTGGCTGTCGCTGCCGATGCCTAGGCCGCCATCGGGTAGCTGGTCGTAGACCACGATAATTTTCCACAGGCGGGAGGGTACGGCTACGGCTCGGTTGCCCACGTTCCCCTGGCGTCCGTAGGCCCCGGCAAAGACATGCAGGCTGTGGTCGTACTGATAGACCAGCGATCGCCCATATTCTTCTAACTCTCGCCAGGGGCCACGGTTGTTTTCAGGCGACTGGGGAATGATGTTGGTCATCAAAAAGGTGGCAGAGTTATCTCGCGAGGTGTTGGTGCGATCGCCCGAGGGCACCACATGGCCGCGATCGTAGCCGCTGCCTCGGTAGTCGTTGGGGCCGACTTGGTAAAACCCGGCGGGCAGGGCACCGTCGGGGCGAAAGTCATCTTGGCGGCCCACGGAGCCGAGCCAGGCGGCGTCGACTGCCCAGCTGGCCCAGTTGAGCCCACTGCGATCACGGCTGTAGCTGAGGGCGTACTGATCGCGCTGAATCAGATAGTTGTTGGGGTTGGTGATCGCGGCCTGGCTGGGGTTGCCCAGCACCAGGTGGGGGTGGCTGGAGGGCGGAGCCGGTGGGTCGGCGGGGGGTAGGTCGGCGGGCAGCAGGTCGCAGGCCCCGCCGTTGCCGTCGCCGTCGAGGCCGTAGGGATCGCCCGCAAAGGCATCGAGCACCGCCTGGGCCTGGGGTTGGCTGGCAAAGTCACCACAGTTGCAGTCGTCATCGACGCAGGGGGGCAGGGTTGACGAGTCTACGGGGGTGAGCCAGCTGCTCACCAGCATCGGTACACCGCAGCCCGTCAGCCCCAGGGCCAAGGCCCACAGCCCCAGCAGCCGACTCCAGGAACCCATCGGAGAAAAAACCATAGCTAAGCAGTAGATGAATGAGTTCAGCATTCCCTGACGGAATGCTCATGCAGCAACACCCATGCAAACGGACTCAGATTGTAGGCGATCGCTACCCTTGTCCCCTAACCCTACGGGCCGCCTCCGCCGTCAGGCTAAGAGATAGAGGTTGCGGAAGGACTCGATAGCGTTAACAATGTGAACCATGGCCTGGCTTATCCCCCTACCCGGCATAGGAATCACGGAGCCTAAATTAGAGGAGTGTCCCAACATGCCTGTCCAGAGGTCTACTACGTTCAGCCCCACGGGCCGAACTGGAGTTTCTGAACGGGATGTTTTGACTGATGGCATCCTCCCAGTAGGCGAGGGGCCTAGCTAGAGCCAAACGCAGTAAAACTCTTCGTTTTTAACGTATTAACTACTCATTACCAGGATGATTATGCTCAACCAAGCAATTGCCCAACTCCAGGCATGGTTCCCCGCCGCTGAAGTGCACGCCCACTGCGATGGCCCCTGTGGCGTCTACGACCCTTCCTCGGCCCGCATTGCAGCTGAGGCCGTGTTGTCGATGACCAAAAAGCTAGTCGATCTAGAACAGCCCTCCGGTGGTGATAAAGCCGCTGCCGTGGCCTACCACAACACCTTTGCTCGTTTTACTGCGATCAAAGAAGAGCAGGCCCAAATCGCCAAAGACGAACTGCTCGTGCTCTGGACCGACTACTTCAAGCCCGTACACCTAGAGCAGTTCCCCGACCTGCACGACACCTTTTGGAAGGCCGCCAAACTCTGCTCCGCCACCAAGGTGGAAGTGAGCGTGCAGCACGCCACTGAACTGATGGAAGCCGTGCAAAAAGTTCACAACATGTTCTGGGCCACCAAGAATCGTGATGTTTCTTGGTACACCGCGAGCTAGAGGGAATGAGGGGATGGAGAGAGAAGAGGATGAGGGAGATAGGGGAGCCTTTTTCCTCACTTTCCCCATCCTCCTTACCTTCTCCACCCTCCTCATCTTCCCCCCCGTGACTTCCCCTCCATTCCAGCCGCCGTCGCAGCTGCGCAACAGTCAACCCACCGACGTGGTGCTCTGGCTGCTGCGGCAGCGGCGGCGGTTTCGCGTTGTGGGGGCGTCTATGCTGCCGCTGCTAGAGGCAGGCACCGAAGTCTTGATCAATCCCGCCGCCTATCGCCAGCAGCCCCCGCAGCCCGGCGACCTGGTGGTGGCGCACCACCCGTACCAGCCGGGGCTACGGCTGATCAAGTGGGTGGTGTATGTAGAGGCAGGCAAGTGCTTTTTGCAGGGGCTAAACACCGCCGCCAGCACCGACAGCCGCGAGTTTGGCCTGGTGTTGCAGCAAGATATTTTGGGGCAGGTGGTCTGTCGGTTTCCGTGAAGAGTGGGTAGTCACGAGAATCCAATTACGAAAACCCTTCAACAATGGCCATAATTTCGGTGGGCGAGTCGACCCGGTAAGCTTGAATGCCCAGGGCGCGAGCGGCGGCGACGTTGCGAGCACCATCGTCAAAAAAGGCTACGGTGTCGGCGGGGGCGTTGAGGGCGGTGAGCAGGTGCTCAAAGATGGCGGCGCTGGGCTTCATTAGGCCAATTTTGTAGCTCAAAAACAGCCGGTCGAGGCAATCAAAGAAGTCGTAGCGATCGCGCAGTCGCTCATAGTGGGCCGGGTTGGTATTCGACAACAGCGACAGGTGGTAGCGGGGCTTGAGGGTGCTGAGCATCTTCTTGCAGCCGGGCAGGGGGGCCTGCACAATTTCTAAAAACTCGTGCTTGACCACCTCCGGGGCCAGAGCCAGGTCAAATTCTTGAATGAAAGCGGTGGCAAACGCATCAAAATCGGTGCGGCCACTCTCAAAGTCGACGGTGCTGGGGGCACTCACCCAGAGTTTATGCAGTTCATCGATAGCAATGGGGCGACCCAGCAGGGTTTTGACCCGGTCGAGCCACTGTAGCTCGACTAGCACCCCACCCATATCAAACACAATGTGTGTAATGGCCATCGTCATTGCCCCACCCAAAATTACCAGACCCACCTTACCGGGCTTTGACCCCGGTGTCAGCGTTGGCAGGGCCTAACCAGACTGGCGATCGCTATAAAACTTGTGACGAGAGGTTACGATTTGTCGCCCCAGGGCAACCCGCAAGCGCCGAAAAATAACTTGGAATGACGGTTTAACAGGGGCTACAGCCCCTGTTAAACCGTCACAACTACGCCAAAGCCTGCCTTGCAGAAAGAATAGTTCACATTGGCCGTCAGGGAAATTCGCTAGGCTGAAGTCATTGATAGATAACCAATACCGCGCCTTAACCTACAGCCTTCCACGGGCATACATCCATGAATACCCTGTCTAATCCCCGCGCTACTATCCCCATCGCTAACCCTACCCGCTGGGTCGGAGCGGTCTTGTTTGCGCTGATGTTTTGGTTCAGCAGCAGCCTGCTGATGGATTTTGTGATTATGCCGGGCCTGTTTGTCGGCGGCATGATGAGCCAGCCCGACTTTGGCTCGGCAGGCTACGCCATGTTTTGGGTGTTTAATCGCCTAGAGCTGCTGTGTGCCGCCGTGATTGTGACCGGGCTACTGGTGGCCCGTCAGTCTCGTTCGCAGCAGCCCGTAATGGCTAGCGGTCTGCTCAGTCGCTGGGCCATCGAGCTAGGCCTAGGCCTGCTGGCCCTGACCCTGGTGCTCACCTATGCGATCGCCCCCACCATGGGTGCCCTGGGCGCAGCCCTAGACCCCTTTGCGGCCACCGTTGAGGTACCCGCCGCCATGGCCAAAATGCACGGCCTGTACTTTGGCCTAGAGGCGCTCAAGCTGCTAGGCTGTGGCGCGCTGCTGAGTTTGCTCTACGGCGACCTCAGCCGAGCCGACACCATTTAGCTCTCACCTCGCCTAAAGCAACCCCCTGACTCGTTCGTTCTCTAGAGAATGAGTCAGGGGGCTTTTGTTGCTCTGGGTTTTGGCTCGGGGGTTCTGGCTCTGGAGCTATAGCCGAGTGTTGACCAGGCTCTGGCGGGGGCTGGCGGTGCGGCCGTCACGAATTTGTTCGTAGAGCTGGCGCTCGGTGTCGCTCAGGGTGGCCGGGGGCGTGATCGTCACTTTGATCAGCAGGTCGCCGCGATCGCCCTTCGGACTCGGCCAGCCCTTGCCCCGCAGCCGCAGGCTCTGGCCCGACTTGATGCCCGCCGGCAGGTTCATGGTGACACTGCCGTCGGGGGTAGGCACCTCGATTTTGCCCCCCAGCACCGCCTCGTCGGGGGCGATGGGCACCTCGGCAGTGAGGCTGTCGCCCTCTAGCTTAAAGAAATTGTGGGAGTCGAGCTGCACCACCAGGTAAATGTCGGCGGGCTGCTTGCTGTAGGGGTTGATCGGGCCTTTGCCCTTGAGGCGAATCTTGCTGCCCTGCTTGGCACCGGGCGGAATGCGGACATCGACGCTGTCGCTGCCAATGCGCAGACGCTTTTGGGTGCCGTGAAATGCCTCGCTAAAGGTGAGGCGAATGCTAGCCTCTTGGTCAAAGGAGCGATTGGCGGCCGGGTCGTAGCCAAACCCAGGCCCAGCGGTGCCAGCCCCCGGAGTGCCGTAGGGGTAAGCGCGTCCGCCGCCGCTGCCTGGGGTGGCGAAACGGCCCAGCAGCTCGTTGATAAACTCGTCAAAGCTGCCGTAGTTGCTAAAGTCAAAACCGCCCATGTCGCTAGGGCTGCCGTAGGCGCTACCGCCCCCACCCCGACTGGCCTGCTGCCAGTACTGGCCGTACTGGTCATATTTTTTGCGCTTGTCGGCGTCAGAGAGCACCTCGTAGGCTTCGCTCACCTCTTTGAATTTACCCTCGGCAGTCTTGTCGTCGGGGTTGACGTCGGGGTGGTATTTGCGGGCCAGCTTGCGAAAGGACTGTTTGATCTCATCGGCACTTGCCGTGCGGCTGATGCCCAGCACCGCATAGTAGTCTTTAAAGCCCGTAGCAGCCATTCCCGTCCTCCTTAAAAACCTGCCCTAGCTCGACAGGGCGCCTCTATTGTAGTCAGCATTGCGGTTAGCTCCGGGGAAAGCCGTAGCCTACCGCCCAAAGCCCTGCCTATGTCTAGATCAAGACTAACAAACCCAGGGCCAGAGAGGGTTCGGTTTTCCTGATCGAAGTGGGTCTGGTTTAGCTCTAGCCAAACTAGTAGTCTGCCAAGTCAAGGTGACAGGCGGGCGGGGTTCACGGTATGCGGTTTACGGTTCACGGTGTACGGTTCACGGCAAACCTTAGACCGTACACCGTGAACCGTAAACCCTAAGCTTGGTCAAGTCCTAGCTCACGCCAATCACCTGATCGAGTTCGGCGTAGTCGGGCAGGGTGGTGTCGATGGCAGTGCCGTTGCGAATCACCACGCGATCGCCCTGGTGCCGCGCCAGCAGTTCGCTAAAGCTGCGGCCCTTAAACACCACCAGATCGGCGGGGCGACCCACCCCGATCAGCCCGATATCTAGCCCCATGGTCTGGGCCGGGGTGCGGGTCACGGCTTGGGGCCAGTCACCAATCGGGCGATCCAGATGGCCAATGCGCACCGACTGGGTAAATACCTCCACCATGTCGTGGTCGCCGTAGGCAAAAAAGGCGTCGCGGCAGTTGTCGCTGGCCAGGGCGATCGCTACCTCAAACTGGCGCAGCTCGGGCAGCAGCGTCACCCCCCGATAGCGGGGCATGCGGCCCGGCTGACGGTCTTGCAGGTAGAGGTTGCACATGGGCAAACTCACCACCCGAATGCCCGCCTGCTTGAGCAGGGCCAGGGTGGATTGGGCGCGATCGCTACTCTGCACCGACAGACTACAGCAGTGGCCGCAGTTGACCTTGCCCGCAAACCCCCGGCGCAGCTTGATCTCAGCCACCACCCTCAGCCCCTCAGCGTCGGGGTCGAGGCTTTCGTCAACGTGAAAGTCGAGGTCTAGCCCCCGCGCCTCAGCCAGCTCAAAGGCCCGCTCAATCTGGGCCGCGATCCCCGGCTGAGGGTAGATCACGCCGCCCAAAATGCCGCCGTACTGGGTCACAGTATCCGCCAGCTTTTCAGCTTCCGGGCGATCGTAGTAATCCATCGGCACCAGGCTCACCGCCTGGAGGGCAATTTTACCCGCCCACTCCTGCCGCAGCCGGTCGAAGACCGCAAAGCTAATGTTCTCCTGCCCGTCCAGGCAGTCTAGGTGGGTGCGCACCGCCTGGGTGCCGTGGGCATAGCTGCACCGCAGGCCAAAGCTCATGCGGGGGTAGAGATCCTCAGCGCTCCAGTGGCGGTGGTCGGCTTCGGCAGCCTCTAGGGCTGAGTTAAAGGTGCCGTCAGGGTTGGGGTTGCGAAACCAGGTCTGGCCCTTATCTAAGTGGGTGTGGCAGTCGGCAAAGCAGGGCCACACCATGCTCTGGCGCAGGTCCCAGGTGGGCTGATCGGCGGCCAGGGGCTGACTGGCTGGAAGAATAGCGACAATGCGGCCATCTCGGATTTCTAGGTGGGCGGCGACCAGGTCTTCTGATATCGGGGGGGCGGCTAGGGCGGCGATCGCCGCTTTCCACGACACCGATTCATCAATGCAGGCCAGGGGCAGGCGGGCATTACGTAGCCAGTAGTGAGCCAAAGACTGCTTCAGAAACTCGGGCAGAGCGGTTGAATTCATAGTATTGGGCTAAACAACTGGTCAGGTCACCGCCGCTTGGCTTCAGAATTATCGGCGCAATCAAACTTTAACCTCACATTTCTGAGCCAGACAAGGCCGAACGTATCTTTACCGCCCTGGCCGCAGGCGGCAGCATTCAGATGCCCCTAGAAAAGACCTTCTGGGCGCAGCGCTCTGGCATGGCCACCGATAAATTTGGTATTCCCTGGATGATCAACGGCGATTAGGAGTCTAACAACGCCAGGGCCTGGGGTATCTGCTCTTTGACCGAGGCCGCCGATCGCGCCAGGGCCGCTTGCTCTTCTGCAGTCAGGGTCAGCTCTAAAATGTCTTCGATGCCCCCCTGCCCCAGGCGGCAGGGCACCCCCAGGTAGAGATCATCAAGGCCATACTGGCCCGTCAGGTGGGCGGCCATGGGCAAAATACGCCGCTGGTTCAGCAGCATTGCCTCCACCATCACATAGGCAGACGAGGCCGGGGCGTAGTAAGCCCCGCCCTGCTTCAGCAACTGCACAATTTCGGCCCCGCCATTGCGGGTGCGCTCAATTAGCTCCCCTAGACGCGGAGCGGAGATCAGCTCTGTGACCGGTATGCCGCTGACGGTGGTGTAGCTGGGCAGGGGCACCATCAGGTCGCCGTGGCCCCCCAGCACCATGGCCGACACGTCTCGGGGCGGCACCCCCAGTTCCCAGGCCAAAAAGGTCTGAAACCGGGCCGAGTCGAGCACCCCGGCCATGCCCATCACCCGGTGGGGCGGCAAACCACTGACCTTCCAGGCTAGGTAGGTCATCACGTCGAGGGGGTTAGTCACCACGATCACGCTGGCGTTGGGCGACGCCGCCAGCGCCTGGCGGAGGGTATCGGCCACAATTTTGCCGTTGACCTGGGTGAGGTCGTCGCGGGTCATGCCGGGGCGACGGGGTAGCCCGGCGGTGATCACCACAAGGTCTGAGTGGGCGGTGTCTTGGTAGTCGCTGGTGCCGACAATGGTGCGGTTGTGGCCCTCGCTGCCCGCCGCCTGGGACAGATCTAGGGCCACCCCCTGGGGCCGCCCCGCCACAATATCAACCAGCACCACATTGGCCAGGTTGTGTTCGAGAATGCGCTGGGCCAGGGTGCTGCCGACATTGCCAGCCCCCACAATGGTGACCTGGCTAGGGAGGTGCGGCAGGGGCAGCGAGGCGTCGGTCATGGCGATAGCATCGGCTAGAACAGTTGATTGTCCTTAGCCTACCAGGGAACTTGGCTGGGTCTTAGGAACAGGCCGATAGCTGCTAGCTTACTAAGCTCTTACTTTGGAATGGCTGTGATTTAGATCATCGTCACGGGTGACAGCTACATGATGATCCTGTGATTGGCCAGGATTTTTGGGAATACTCACTAATACTTCACAGTTTGGCTATGAATGCTGCCTGAGAAATAGGGGATGCTAAAACCATGTTCCTGAAGATTGTTCCTGTTATGAAGCCTGTCACTGCTCTATCCGGCCCTTTTCCCCTCAGGGTTACAGAGAATATGGACCCCGCCTCAGATGATCGTAACAGCAGCGGCTTGCTAACCGATATTGCCATGGCTCCGGAGTGCAATATTCGGCTCTTTACCAGGGGAGAAACTATTTTTATTGAGGGCAGCTCCGCCGATAAGGCATACATTATTGAGTCGGGCTTGGTCGAGATCTTTGTGGGCACAGGTGACGATTCTCTACAGCTCAATATGCTTGGCCCAGGAGATATTTTTGGAGAGATGGGGATTATTGATGCATCGCCCCGGTCGGCATCGGCGAGGGCGGTCAGCCCCTGCCGATGCATTGTGGTATCGGCGGTCCAGATTGCCGAGCGCATTGAGTCGTCATCGCCAATGGTGCGGCTGTTCATATTCATGTCGCTGCACCGCAACCGAGCCAGCAATACTTATTTGAGAATGCTGGCCCATCCCCACGGGGAGTTGCCCAGCCCGGCGGTGACGGAGATAGCCTACGCCAAGAGTCAGCAGCACCAGCAAATTTTAGACGACATTAAGCTGGAGTCTGACCTGCAAAATGCCGTGCGCAACAGCGAGTTGTTTCTGGTTTATCAGCCCCTCCTAAACCTCAACACAGGCAAAATAATCGGCTTTGAGGCGCTACTGCGGTGGCAATGCCCCCAGCGCGGCCTGGTGTCTCCCCATCAGTTTATTGCGTTAGCAGAGGAGACTAGTGCAGCGTCAGGACTAAGAATTAGGGTTATCGCGCCTGGTGAGCTAACCTATTCTGTGTGGAATGAGGCAGAGTGCCATGCAGAAGAAATACATTGTTCGCTTGAGCGCAGACGAACGGGATCAGCTTCGGGC
>JBBSKN010000126.1:0-10534 GCA_038256265.1 Phormidesmidales cyanobacterium | reverse complement strand
GTTCTATATCCAAGTGATTCATATCAATCACCCAGTCCAAAGTTTCGGCTGGATTCAGAAGATTTTTGCCATCTACCATTTGTCTAAGAACGTCTTCATCTCGAGAATTTGATGAAATCCAAGCCTGAGCATCCTTTTTTGAAATTGAAAAGCCTTTTGCTCCAAGTTCAAAAGCTTGATAGGAGTAGCCCTTGTTGGCTGCCAAACGCTCTGATGATGAAACTGTTCTGAAAGATTTAAGCTGTGTAGAAATATGTTTCTGAGGAATATTGTCTAAGAACATTTGCTCAGGCTGCTCATATTGCCAGTTAACAATGCTGACGTGTACAGCTGCATCGCCTGACCATTCTTGTGTCGAAATTGCGTCATGTATATAGCCTCCATTCTCAACGATGTAATCTAAACTCGCTCTTCGACTTTGAATTTGAGAAATTGAATTTGTTCCTACCAACCCTGCTCTTCCAGACTGGCCTAGAACATCAGATGTTCTCCTAAACCAGAAAACGCAGAAATCGACTTGTCCATTCACATTTGGGAATTTCTTGTAAATCGATTCGGTATATTCATCGCCCAAGTCTCTTCTCAAATTTCGTCCACCCAAAAACGGAGGATTTCCGATGATCGCATCTGCCTTCGGCCATTCGGTAAAAAGGGCATCTTGGCAGACGATGTTTTTATCCAGCGTATCCAGCGGCAGGGCCGGTTCAGAGTCTTGCAGCCCCAGACGATCAATCGCCACCTTGCGGGCAATCATCAGCGTCACCCGTGCCAGCTCCACCGCAAACGGGTTGTTGTCGATGCCAAAAAACTGGTTTGGCGTCACAAAACTCATTTGCATCTGGTCGCGGGGCGACTTGCGGCGGCTGGCGATTTTATCGAGCAGCGTTTGCTCAATTTGCTTTAGCTCTTGGTAGGCAATGTAGAGAAAATTGCCCGACCCACAGGCCGGGTCTAGCACCCGGTAATTTTGCAGCTCTAGCTGTAGGGCATTCAGTTCGCCAATGGTGTTGGCCGCCTCAATCCGCTCTTCCCAATAGCGCGAGATCGTAGGCCGCACGATTTTCATAATGTCGGCCTCGGCGGTGTAGTGAATGCCGTGGGCGTGGCGCGTTTTGGCATCGATCGCCGATTCAAAAATGCTGCCAAAGATCGCCGGGCGCACCTTGCTCCAGTCTTCTAGCGCTGCCACCTCCAACAACTTTAGCTCTGGCTGGGTCAGCTCAATGGGTTCAATGTCGGCAAACAGCCCGCCGTTAAAATAGTCCACCCCTTTGTAGCGCCCTGCCGGGGTCATGCCGGGGGTGTTCATCGCCGTAAACAGGCCGCCCAGCAGGTCGTAGCTGCTCTCATCTCGCTCGATGCAGTCTTTCACGCACTGCACAAACAGGCTGTCGGGCAGCAGGCCACGATCTTCGGCAAACATAGCCAGCACGCACTGCAACACAAACCGCTGAGCAATCAATGCCGGGTCACGTAGGGGCAAACGGTCGTTTGCCCCAGGGGTATCGGAGGGCAAACAACCGTTTGCCCCTACGGAAAATTGGCGGGTGAGGCGATCGCGCAGCATCGCATACAGTTCGCCCATGCGTCCGGCGGCCTTTTCGGTCACCTCCACCTGGTTGTTGCCAAACACCGACTTGCGTTCGGTGACCTCCATAAAGCCAAAGGTGGCAATGCGATCGGGCAACTGCGCCAGTGTCACCATGTCGATGGGCGTATCAATCTGGGTGTCAAAGTCATACACCCAAAACTCGTCAAAATTGCACAACATCACATAGCGGGGCCGATTGGGCACCGCCCGCTGCCAATAGTCAAACGCCTGGGAGTAGTGCTTCGAGAGATCGGCCCCCCGCTTTTTCATTTCGATCAGCACGCGGGGCTTCCACACCAGGTCGGCAAAGCCCGTTTTGCCCTTCTTGCTGCCCTTAGCAATGCGCTCTTCGTAGGTGGCCCCAGCCTCCATCGCCCCCTCATGCCCAAACGCGCGAAAGAAGCGATCAAGAAAGGTTTGGGCTTCGCCCTTTTCGTCACCTTTGAGGTGGGTATCGACGAAATCGACAAAGGTGCGGAGGCCGTCAGCGGTGGTGGGCATAGGGGCAGGGGCAGAAGGGGCAGAATCTCTTTATTCTTTTCTCAAACCTTAGCGACAGATCCCCAAAGCCCAGGCATTTTGCCCCAAACCTTAACGATATTACTCTTACTCGTGCCCACGCTCTGCGTGGACACGGTGTTGTTGACGCTCCTGCATCCTGTGGGGTTGGGGCGCACAGCGCCGGGGGAGCGTTCCCAAAAAACACGCGAGGGGGATGGCTGATTTTGGTTGGCCATTCCCCTCGCTGCATGCATCAAGTGGTGTAGTAGAGAGGGGGCCGGTGAAGGAAGCAGTAAGTTGCAGCTATTAGCGATCGCCCAAGTCTAAAGCTCTCCATCATCCGAAAGGTGCTCTAGCTCATCTGACAACAAACCTTGAAATGTCTCATCACAGTGGCTGTTGAGATGTATGGCTGAAGCTATTAATTCTGCCAAGATATCGGCTTTCTGACTGTCCTTTAATCCAGGCAGTTGGAGCTGATGAATGAGTTCTATCACGCGTCCACATTCATCACCTAGCTCTCGCACCAAGACCCTGAGCGTTGTATCCTGGATTGCCAAATTGCGCGTACCTAACTGCATAGCTATCTCCCTAGTCGCTTCCTGGCTTGCCGAATCCCTTTCTCGAATGCTCTAATCTCTCTTTCCCAATGGTGGATTAATCCCAGATCTGGAAAATCCTTTTGTTGCTCTAGATCAATTTTCTCTAAATGTTCCTGAATCCGTATTTCTAAAGTTCTAATCGTTTTTCGATGGTTGCGCTTCCCCATAGTTCTGCCTGGTGTATCTACTTGGCTTCCATCCAGTTGGGGCCAGCGTGGGCCTCGACCTTGAGGGGCACTTTTAGCTCCACCGCCGATTCCATCACGGCGGTGATCTTTGGCTCTAGCTCGGCCCACTCGGCGGGGGGCACCTCAAACACCAGTTCGTCGTGCACTTGCAGCAGCAGGTTGGCCTGGTAATCTTTCAGCAGCTCGTGCAGGCGAATCATGGCAATTTTGATGATGTCGGCACTGCTGCCCTGGATCGGGGCGTTGGCGGCGGCCCGCAGCGATCCGGCGTCGTAGCCATTGGTGCGCAGGCTGTCGAGGTCAATGGTGGCGGGGTCGGTGCCTTTGAGCGATCGCAACTTCCCCTCGGTAAAGTTAAAATACCGCCGCCTACCGCAAATGGTCTGCACATAGCCCTGGGCGATCGCCTCTCGCTGCATCTGTTGTAAATACTCAAACACTTTTGGATAGCGATCGTAGTAGCGATCAATAAAGGTCTTCGCCTCACTGCGGCTAACCCCGGCCTCGCGGGCAAAGCGCACCGCCCCCATACCGTAGATAATGCCAAAGTTGATCACCTTCCCCGCCCGGCGTTCGTCGGGGGTGATCTCCTCTTTCTCAAACAGCAGCCGGGCGGTGAGGGCGTGAACATCGTCGCCCGATTTGTAAGCTTCCACCAGCACAGGTTCACCGCTGAGGTGGGCCAAAATCCGCAGCTCGATCTGCGAGTAGTCGGCTGCCACCAGTCGCCAGCCCGGCTCGGGCAAAAACGCCGCTCGAATCTGGCGGCTAAAGGCCGTGCGAATGGGGATATTTTGCAGGTTGGGGTTGGACGACGACAGCCGCCCGGTGGCCGTCACCGCCTGGTTAAAGTCGGTGTGTACCCGGTGGGTGTCAGGGCGAATCAACGTCGGCAACGCATCGACGTAAGTAGATTTCAGCTTCGAGAGGGTGCGGTGTTCTACCACCAAATCGACCACGGCGTGGTCGCCCTGGAGTTTTTCGAGGGTGGCGGCATCGGTGGAGTAGCCGCCCGACTTGTTGCGGCGCGACTTTTTTTTATCTAGCCCGAGCTTTTCAAACAGCAGCTCGCTCAGCTGCTTGGGAGATGCGAGGTTAAAGGCTTCCCCCGCCTTTTCATGGGCGCTTTGCTCTAGGCGGGCCAGGTCGGTTTCCAGCTGTTTTGAGAAGGTGGCCAGGTACTCAGCATCCACCCGAATGCCGGTGCTCTCCATCTCGGCCAACACTGGCTCTAGGGGCAGCTCAATGTCGGTGAACAGGGCTTTGATATCGGTCAATGGCTCTAGCTCCGCCGTTAGCTGGGGCACCAGCAGGTAGGTGGTGTGTACATCGGCCCCGCAGTAGAGGGCGGCTTTGGCGATGTCTACATCGGCGATGGTTTTGCCCTTGGGTACCAGGTCTTCATAGCTCTGAGCCACCAGGTTGAGATAGCGCAGGCTGAGATCGGTGAGGTTATGGGTCGTCTCAGGGTTGAGCACATAGCTGGCCAGCATGGTGTCAAACACCACCCCCCGCAGGTCAATGCCCTGGTGGCGCAGCACCAGGCGATCGTACTTGGCATTTTGCAGCACCTTGGGGAACTCGTCGCTTTCGAGCACAGAGCGCAGCGCCTCTAGCACCATCTTTAAATGCAACATCTTGCCTTCGCTGTGGCCCAGGGGAATGTACGCCATGTCTTCGCGGCCCTGGCCCCAGCAGCAGCCGAGGCCCACCAGGGTGGCATCCCGTGGCTCTAGGGAAGTGGTTTCGGTGTCCCAGGCGACGGGGGCGGCAGGGTCTTTTTGCTCCGAGAGAATATCCAGCAGTTCGTAGAGCTGGGCCTCGGTGGTGATGATCTGGGGCTGAATAGCGACCTCATCCACCCCCTGGGCACTATCAGTTTCTTCGGCGGTAAAGAAGGCCACATCCGCCCCGCCGGAGTCCTCAAAACGTCTGGAGTGACTGGATTCTGTGCCGCTGCCCCCACTCAGCGCCTGGCTGGCCTTCGCCGCTGTCTCCTCTGCCCCTCCCCCGCCAAAGGCCGTTTGCAGCTTGCCCAGGCGATTGACAAAGTTTTGAAACTCCAGTTTCTTCAGCGCCGGAATCACCACATCGGGGTCAAAGCCATCGAGCTTGCAGGTGGCCAGGTCGATGGGCAATTCCCCATCGGGAATATCGGTAATAATCTTCGCCATATAGCGCGAGTGGTAGGCCAACTCTTTGCCCTCGATCAGCTTTTTTTGAGTCGCGCCCTTAATGTTGTCGATATCGGCGTAGATGGTATCCAGATCGCCGTACTCGTTTAAGAGTTTTACAGCAGTTTTTTCACCGATTCCTTTTACACCAGGAATATTGTCTGATTTATCTCCACACAGAGCTTTATAGTCAACTACTTGGTTTGGAAAAATATTTAGCTTATCTTTTACATTCTGAATTTTGAATTCTTGAATTAAGGTGTTTTTAACTGTGCTCAGATGCAGCACGGTAATGCACTCGTCGGGGTCGATCAGCTGAAACAAATCTTGGTCGCCGCTGAGGATTTTGACGCAAAACCCCTCGGCCAGAGCCTTGGTCGCCAAGGTACCGATCACGTCATCGGCCTCAAAGCCAGGGGCAACGTAGATATTCAACCCAAAGTCGGTCAGCAACTCGTTGAGGTTTTTCACATCCTCAATAAAACCCTCCGGCGCTTCGGGGCGGCCATCTTTGTAGGTGGCGTCAGCTTGATGGCGAAAGGTGGGCTGAGCTAAGTCAAAGGCCACGGCGGCATACTGGGGCTTTTCGACCTCCATCATGTCGAGCAGCGACTTGAGAAAGCCATAGCACACACTGGTGGGAATGCCCGTGGAGGTGCGCAGGCCACCGTCGGCATTTTTGGCAAAGGCATAGTACGAGCGAAAGGCCAGGGAATGGCCATCTACCAGCATCAGGGTGGGCCGATCGGCCTGGGAAGAGGTTGCTGCCACAGCGATTTCTTAAAGTCGAGGATGGAAGGTCGAGGATTGAGTATCTATTGTAAGGGGCGCGGCGGTGGCAAATATAGTGATGACTATGGCAGGCAGGGTTAGGGTGGGTGGGCCAAGTTTGCCACTGACCCCTGTGCTTGTCACGACGGCCAGACCATGGGGTAGTCTAGGGGAATACGCGATCGCATTAAAACCCATGGCCAACCTAGAACCCACCGTCACCCCTACCATTGAGCGCTCTAAATCGGGCTTTAACGACTACGCCGAACGCCTCAACGGCCGTGCCGCCATGCTGGGATTTGTGGCGCTGGTGCTGTTTGAGGTTGTGACCGGGCAGGCGATCGTCACCTGGTTGGGGTTGCGATAGAGGGGTCTTAGGTTTCAGGTGTTGGGTCTTAGGTTTGCGGTGCAAGGTTTACGGCTTGCGACAGACCTTGCACCGTAGACCTTAAACCGTAGACCCCCGACCCCCGACCCCCGACACCCAACACCCAACACCCAACCCCCTTCCCCCCCGTTCTTTGTAGTTGTTTGGAGACCGACCCATTAAGGCGCTTTTTAGAAAACAACCGTGGATTGCTACTGCGCTCACCATGGGCGCAGTCGATGGCCTAATGGGCGCTGCAGAAGAGAAAGTATCGCTGGCGGTGTTTGGCCTGCTGCTGGCGGGGGGAGCCGTCACCCTGAGCTGGGGGCACATTCAGCGCCACGCGGCGACGTCTAACCGGGCAGCGGTGCTGCTGTATCCGCCGGGGCAGGTTCATATTTCCACATCCACGGGCCGAAACGACTTACAGGTCAGAACGGGCGACGAGTCTACCCCCTGAAGCGGACATTTGGCCTAGGCACAACGCCAGGAAACGTTGTACAGGTTTGTACAGGCACATCTCCAATAAAAAAGCGCCCCGTGATGTCGTTCAGGGGCGCTTTGATCTTACCTAGGGGCTAAACACACAACCCATCAAAACTAAGCGTTTGTCGAATCCTCTGGGGAGGTGTCTGTGTCGTCTAGCACGACAATGTGGACTGGGGTGGGGGCAGTCGGCTCAGCGGGCTGCCCCAGCTTGCTGTAGGCCAGCGCTACAAGGGAACGAAAGCCGCGCACCAAGGGCCGCACCACGCCATAGCGATCAGCGTATTCTTTGGTCATGGTGGCGTCAAAGCGATCAACCTGGGTTTGCAGCTTGGTCAGCAGGCTTTGGGCCCAGTCGACTTTGCGATCATTGGCTAGGTAGCGCAGGTCAGCAAAGATTTGCGCCCAGGTGGGGGCAGAGGCGTCGGCCTCCGCTTGGACAGCTTCAGCCTGAACCGCTTCAGCGACCGCGTCGGCTACGGCTTCGGCGGTAGCGGCGTCGGCAGCTTCGTTGGCCCTGAGCTGCTCGATCATTTCCGACAGGGTTTTACGGCCCTGGGTTTCGATTTCGCTAGAGCCGTCTCTTAGCTCAGCTAGAGCTTCGGTGGCCGCCGCTTTAACGATGTCGCGAATGCGGCTGGCGCGCTGGCCACCCTCTTTTTGGGCTTTTTCCCACTCGGTCTTAACGCGGTCTTGTACAGTGTTAGTCATGGGGCTTCTCCTAAATTAAATCCTAAAATGAAAATCGGCTGAAAGGCTGTTGATTCAAGCCCAGCTTGGGGCACAGCCTGCTCACAGGCAGGGAGAAAATGCTGGGCTTAGCTAGGCTTAGATGAGCGCGACAGAATCTACATCAATTACTGTTTCATCGGTGTTTACCGCTTCTGTCCTCGCGACAGAGTCATCTACCTGACGCAGATTACGCTTGCGATCCAGCAAGATTTGGCTGATTTCAGTGATGGCGATCGTGGCGATTAGGCCATCGTCAAGCCAGCCCAAAATGGGAATCATGTCGGGAGCAATATCAATGGGGCTGACCAAGTAAACCAGGGTGCCAAACAACACAACCCACCGATATTTTGAGTTGCGAAGCAGCTGACGATACCAGTTCATAAAAGGCTTGCCGAAAAATTTCTTTACCATTGCTATTTCCTTGGGCCGACAAAACTATCTTGACAGAACTAATCGGTCAGCACAGGTGTGGCTTACCCTTGCAAACGCAGGGTTTTTACACCGAATCGACCGTACAGCAAAAGCCGTAAAGCCCTATTCAGCGGTGATATATCACCGCTGAATAGGGCTTCCAGGTTATGATGTGGCAGATTTTGGTGGAGCCGGGCTATGTCATCCTTTCAACTGCGCATTTATGTTCCGCCGCACCCCTTGGTTAAGCACTGGTTGGGGGTCGCCCGCGATGCCGACACACCGGGGCCACTGTTTCGCACCGCCATGGAAGAACTGGGCCGCTGGCTAACCTACGAAGCCATCCGCGACTGGGTGCCCACCGTCGATACCACCGTGAATACGCCCCTCGGCCCGGCTCCGGCCACCTTTATTAACCCCGAGGTGCCGACGGTGATTGTGCCGATCTTGCGGGCAGGGCTGGCGCTGATGCCGGGCATACAGGCGCTGCTGCCGCTGGCCTCGGTCTACCACGTGGGCTTTGTGCGCAATGAAGACACCTTAGAGGCCAGCTGCTACCTCAATAAACTACCTGCCCAGCTTGACCCTGCCACGCGGGTGATCATTAGCGAACCGATGCTGGCGACCGGCGGCACCATTATGTCGATGATGGATCAGCTGACCCAGCGGGGCATTGACCCGGCGGTAGTGCGAATCATCTCAATCGTGGCGGCCCCGCCAGCGCTGCAAAAGCTCGCGGCAGCCTACCCGGCGGTGACCATCTACAGCGCCATGATCGACGAGACGGTGAATGATCAGGGGTTTATTGTGCCGGGGCTAGGGGATGCGGGCGATCGCGCCTTCGGCACCTAGCAGTTGGGGGATACCCATTCGCCCTTCGGCTTTGGCACAATGAAGTATGCTAGGCATCGGTTCTTTGGCTGGGCCTGTTTTTATCAAACAGATGGATAGCGACCTATGAGTCAGCAAGACAACTTTGTCGGCGGTTTTTTGCTCGGCACCCTGGTGGGCGGTGCTCTGGGGGGCGTTGTCGGTGCCCTAGCGGCCTCGCGCATTCAGTCGGGGGGCAAAACCAAGTCTGCCCTACCCAAAACCAGCGACAGCCTTGCCTTTGGCGAATTTGACGACCCCGACGAAGCAAGCATTGAAGCCGCTCGCCTGGGCTTAGAAGACAAAATTGCCCAGCTCAACGATGCGATCGACGATGTGCGCCAGCAGCTCGGCGGCATCAACGGCCACTCTGAGCGCCCCTGGGAAAGCTCTTCGCGCACTGACTCTTAACGATATCTACCGGGTTTGTCCTAAATTCCTTATGGGCAAACCGTTACACTAAGCTGACAGACAAAACCGTTCCGTGTATTGTTGGTAACGACTACCGCCGAGGTTCTCAGATGGACATATTGGTACAAACCCTCACTACGTTTCTCTCGATTTACACGATCCTGCTGATCGTGCGCATTCTTTTGAGCTGGTTTCCCAATGTGGATTGGTTTAGCCCTCCCTTCTCGGTGCTCAGCCAGCTGACGGATCCCTACCTGAACCTGTTCCGGTCAATCATTCCTCCCCTGGGCGGCATTGATCTCTCGCCAATTCTGGCGTTTCTGCTGCTGTCATTTTTGCGCCAGGGTCTGGTCGCGGTTGCCGCTGTTACCGCCTCCAGCTACGCCTCCTTCTAGGAAATTTCTAGGAAAGACGATATGCAGCTTTAATCCAGCGACTATGGCCGCTGTAGGGTGGGCACTGCCCACCATTGGAGAAACTGTTTTCTAGAAGTTGCTCTAGACCATGGTTTCAAATAACTTGAGCCTGGCGGTAGAATATCCGAAATTTCCTAGGGTATTCTGTCGTCAGGTTTAGTCATGTTTGGGGGCCAGGGTTCCCTATAATGGGGGTTTGTGACGTTCTGCCATTCCCCTATGTCCTCCGACTCAAACCGACCCAGCCAAAGCGCCTCCAGCCTCGAAGACATTCGCGCGGCACGACTGCAAAAGGTTGAGGATCTCAAGCAGCTGGGCCAAAACCCCTTTGCCTATCGGTGGACTGTAACGGCTAAAACCGCCGACCTCCAGGCCAAGTACACCGACTTAGATGCCGGGGCTGAGGTAAATGTTGAGGTTTCTCTCGCCGGGAGAGTGTTGGCCCGGCGGGTGTTTGGCAAGCTGGCCTTTTTTACCCTGCAAGACGAGAGCGGCCTGATTCAGCTCTACCTAGAAAAGGCCACCATTCAAGAACACATGGGTGCGGCAGATGAGCAGGCCTTTGAGCACCTCAAGCAGCTCACCGACGTGGGCGACATTCTCGGCGTGCGGGGCACGATTAAACGCACCGAGAAGGGCGAGCTCTCGGTCAAAGTGCAGGAGTATGCGGTGCTGACCAAGGCGCTGTTGCCCTTGCCCGACAAGTGGCACGGCCTCACCGACGTGGCCAAGCGCTACCGCCAGCGCTACGTCGATCTGATCGTCAACCCCACGGTGCGCGACACCTTTCGCAAGCGGGCGCTGATCACCTCCGGCATTCGCCGCTACCTCGAAGATCGGGGCTTTTTAGAAATTGAGACGCCGGTGTTGCAGAGCGAGGCCGGGGGGGCTGAGGCGCGCCCTTTCACCACCTACCACAACACCCTAGAGATGGATCTCTACCTGCGCATTGCCACCGAGCTGCACCTGAAGCGGCTGGTGGTGGGCGGCTTTGAGCGGGTGTTTGAGATTGGC
>JBBSKN010000125.1:0-10614 GCA_038256265.1 Phormidesmidales cyanobacterium | reverse complement strand
GCGCACGTGCTCAAAGCCCAGTTCGCGGGCAATGTCGCCCAGGCGATTAAATTCTGCGGGTGTCCAGTAGCGATCAACCGGGCGGTGATCGAGGGAGGGGCGCAGGTACTGGCCGAGGGTGAGGCGATCGCACCCCACCCCCCGCAAGTCTTGCATCGCTTCAATCAGCTCGGCTTCGGTTTCGCCATGGCCCACCATCAGCCCCGATTTGGTCGGCATGGCCGGGTTGCATTCCTTTACTAAGGACAAGACTCGCAGGGAGCGATCGTACTTGGCCCCGCGCCGCACCGGGTCTTGCAGCCGCCGCACGGTTTCGAGGTTGTGATTGTAGCAGGCGGGTTTGGCCGCAACCACGGTCTGAACGCGATTGGCCTGTCCGACCTCCCGCGATGTTCCGCCCCAAAAGTCGGGGGTCAGCACCTCAATTTCCGTACCCGGATTCTCCTGGCGAATCCGGTTCATAACGGTGACGAACCAACTGGCCCCGTGGTCGGGCAAATCATCCCGCGCCACCGAGGTCAGCACTACGTAGCGCAGGCCCAGCAGACTGACCGATTCGGCCACTTTCTCCGGCTCGTGGGGGTCGAGGGCCATCGGCGCGTGGCCTTTTTCCACCTGGCAGAAAGCGCAGGCGCGGGTGCACACCGACCCCATCAGCAAAAACGTCGCTGTGCGGTTGGCGTAGCATTCGCCCCGGTTGGGGCAGCGGCCCTCTTCGCAAATGGTGTGGATCTGCCGCTCTTTGACAATCCGCTGCACCGCCGAGATGTCGCTGGCGTTGCCAATAGGGCGGCGCAGCCAGTGGGGCATGCGCTCAATCTCAGCCCTAAGCTGCTGACGCGAATTAGTTGTAGAAGGAGTCATTAGCCACCGTAGGGTGGGCACTACCCACCAAATTCTTTGCCACCAGCAGGATGAAATCACCCTAACCAGCTCAGGGCAAACAACCGTTTGCCCCTACTGGATTCTATCGCGGGTGATTTCTATCGCAACCTGGCCGGTGTAGTCAGGAATGGGCGGCGTGGGCTTAGTCACCTTGACCGTCACTCGCTGAAGTCGGGCATCTGACGCCAGGGCCATGGTGGCGATCGCCCCCGCCAGCCGCTCAATCAGCGCAAACTTTTCCTCGCGAATGATGCGCTGGGTCCCCGCGATCACGGTGCGATAGTCGTGGGTGTCGGCGAGGCGATCGCTCTTTGCAGCCTCTGCTAAATCCAAATACAGCGTGACATCGGCCTGAAACCACTGACCCAGCACGTTTTCTTCGGGCAGCGCCCCGGTGTAGCCGTAGGCGCGAATATTGGTTAGATGAATGGCATCCATGGGATGGAGGGTGCTCAATGGAGCAAACAACCGCTACGACTGGAAGGCAAACGACCGTTTGCCCCTACTTGAGCCAGCCCTTGAGGCGGGCCGCTACCTGGGGACGGCGCAGCTTGCGCATGGCCTTAGTTTGAATTTGGCGCACTCGCTCTCGCGATAGGTTGAAGATGCCGCCCACTTCTTCCAGGGTGTGGGTCTCGCCCGTAGTCAGGCCGTAGCGCAGAGTAATAATGTCTTTTTCGCGCTCGGTGAGCACCTCAGAAAGCACGCTGGTGATTTCCTGGCGCATCATATTTTCACTGATTTGAGACTCTGGGGTTTGGGTGCTGCTATCTTCAAGCAGTTCCATTAGCTCAGTGTCTTCGCCTTTGCCGACCCGGTGGTTGAGTGAAAGCGATCGCCTGCGCACCTGCTGCAAACTTCTCAATTGATCGACCGTTACATCGAGGGCATCGGCCAACTCTTGCTCACTGGGGTTACGCTGCAAATCACGGCGCAGATCACGGTGGGCTTTTTTGAGTTTGTTGAGCTTTTCCACAATGTGGATCGGCAGACGAATGGTGCGGGCATCGTTAGCGATCGTTCGAGTAATGCCCTGACGAATCCACCAGTAGGCGTAGGTAGAAAACTTATAGCCCTTATCGGGATCAAATTTTTCGGTGGCGCGGTTTAACCCCAGAGCACCCTCCTGAATCAAATCTAGAAAAGGCACGCCTCGATTTAAATAGCGCTTGGCGATCGACACTACCAACCGCAAATTAGATCGGATCATTCTCCGCTTAGCGTTGCGACCCTCATGGAGCTTTTGGGTGAAATCGGCTTCGCTGACCTTCATCTTTTCTACCAACTCCGGTCGGGTTGGTTTTCGGCCCAGCTCTTTCTGAAGTTTTTCGCTGGCAGTTTCGACCCTAGACAAAAATCTGACCTGCCGGGCCAGTTCAATTTCTTCACTAGGTTTGAGCAGCGGATAGCGGGCCATCTCTTTAAAGAAAGCCCCTACGGCATCGTCGGTCAGGGTCTTGCTGTAACCCGACAGCCCCATCTCTGACATGGCCTCGGACTGAGAAAACTTAGCCAAGACCTCTCGATCTTCATCCCAGGCAGTCAGGTCGGGGGTGAGTTGGCTATCGGCAGCGGAAACCTTTTCGGCCACCCGATTTAGATCGGTGTCTAGCCCGTCGATAGATTCATCGGGCCAGGCAATAGAGCTATCTCTGTCGGAGTTATATGTAGTAGTCATGGGGTAAGTAGAACGATATACCTACAGGGCGAAGCATGCAGATTGGAGGCATTTATATTCGGGCTACCCTGCCGATGGCAACCCCTAACAAAACAATTGATCCCAGAATTAAATCTCGGTCTTATTTTGTGAGTCCACAATACGAATTTTTTTGTGAATTCCAAGGCAATGTAACATTTCTTTGGCATCTTGCGTAGTGTAACAGCCAAATTGAAAAATGAACCGCAAATAGAGAGAAAACTCGAATTGTTTTTTGCTATCCTCAGATGCTTTGTCTCGGCATGGATCACCTTCTAGAGATCCATGCTGTCTGGCAAGGTGTGGCCAGATTGCTGTCGGCTTGGGTAAGTGATCTAGATCTTTTCTTCTATGCGCTTGAGCTACGTTTTCCACAGAGGGAAAAAGTTTTCCACAGACAGTCAACTTCATTTAAGTCCCGAAGTGGGGTTCTACCCGGGGGACAACTACAGATCCCGAACTGGACTTGGTCAGTGCCTGTGGAAAACTTGGGTGTTTGAGGCGCTAGAATCGGCCACTCCCCCTGCTGGCTTTTTCAACAACCTCCTACACTGACATAGGTAACCTAGGTGGTGTAAGCAGCGTGGGCCTTGGCGACAGTGACACCCAACCTCAGTCGGGCAGCGTTTGGGTAAATGTTTTGGTGGACTATGGCGGCCAGCCCGCCGCCTATACCTATGCAGTGCCTGCCCATTTAGAGGTGCAGGTGGGTGACATTTTGACAGTGCCCTTTCGCCACCAGAGCATTGGGGCGATCGCCCTTGCCCTCTCCACGACTCCCCCGACCAACCTGGTGCCCAGCCAGATTCGCCCGGTAGAAGGCATTGTCGAGCAGCGGTTTTTTGCCCCGGCCTACTGGGCGCTGCTGCAGCGGGTGGCCGACCACTACCAGGTGCCGCTGATGCAGGTGCTCAAGACGGCGCTGCCGCCGGGGATGCTGGCCAAGTCGCAGCGAAGACTGAGGCTGAGGCGCGATCGCCTTCCCCAACCCCTGCCCGACTCCCTCTCGCCTGGGGTAACTACTCTATTAAATGATCTCCAGCGCTCCACCACGGGCGACTACACCTGGCCCTATCTGCAAAAGCGGGGCCACAGCTATCGCACCCTGCAACAGCTGATTCAGCTGGGCTGGGCTGAGTCGTAACTGGCACCGCCCCAGCCGCCCAGAGTTAAACAGCGGCAGGCGGTCACCCTAGTCTGTGGCGACACCCCGCCCACCGATCTCACCCCCCGCCAGCAGGAAATTCTTGCCACCCTGCGTCGCCAGGGGGGCGACCTGTGGCTCAGCGATGCCCTGCAGCTGTGCCAAACCACCAGCCCTACCCTCAAACGTTTGGGAATGGCAGGCTGCCTCGTGATTGAACCGCGCGAGCAGCTGCGCACCGCAGCGGGGCCACGGCTCGCCGCCGATCAGCCCAAGCCGCTGACCCCCGACCAAACCACCGCGCTTCTCTATATAAATAAGAGTCAGCGGGGCAGTCAGTTTTTGCTCCACGGAGTGACCGGGTCGGGCAAGACCGAAGTGTACTTGCAGGCGATCGCCCCTCGCCTCGCCGCTGGCCAGTCGGCCCTGGTGCTGGTGCCCGAAATTGGCCTTACCCCCCAGCTTACTGATCGCTTTCGCCGCCGCTTTGGCAATCAGGTGTGGGTTTACCACAGCGGGCTATCGGATGGCGAACGCTACGACACCTGGCGACAGAGCCTGAAGCCCTCTAAGCCCCTGGTGATCGTCGGCACCCGCTCCGCCATTTTCATGCCCCTGCCCAACCTGGGGCTGATCATTCTCGACGAAGAACACGACAGCAGCTACAAGCAAGACGTGCCCCCCTGCTACCACGCCCGCACCGTCGCCCGCTGGCGCGCCGAGCTAGAAAACTGCCCCCTAGTGCTCGGCTCCGCCACCCCCTCCCTCGACACCTGGGTGCAGTGCCAAGGCCTCGGCGAAAACCAGCAGGAAAGCCCAGTAGGGTGGGCACTGCCCACCATCAGCCCAAAACCTGCCGATTCACCCGCAGCCGCAGCCCCAAAAAGCCCCTTAAATCCCCCAATGCTGGGGAAATCGGCACCTCCCCCGCCCGTTCCCTCACTCCCCCATTCCCCCACTCCCCCACCCTGGACCTACCTCTCCCTCCCTCAGCGCGTCCAGGCCCAGCTCCTGCCCGAGGTCACAGTCATCGACATGCGCGACGAGCTGCAAGACGGCAACCGTAGCATTCTCAGTCGCCCCCTCCAAACCGCCCTCACTGGGATGAAAGCAGAGGGCAACCAGGGACTATTGTTCATCCATCGGCGGGGGCACAGCAGTTTTGTGTCGTGCCGCAGCTGTGGCCACGTGATCATGTGCCCCCACTGCGACGTGTCGCTGTCGTACCACCAGACTGGATCCAATAGCGCCATGACCCTGCGCTGCCACTACTGCGGCTACAGCCAGGGCCACCCCAAGCAATGCCCAGAGTGCAGCTCGCCCTACCTCAAGCACTTTGGCAGCGGCACCCAGCGGGTGGTCAATGCCCTGGCCGAGACTTTTCCAGATCTCAGCTGCATTCGCTTCGACAGCGACACGACCCGTACCAAAGGCGCTCATCGCGCTTTGCTCACCCGCTTTGCCGAGGGCAGGGCCGACCTGCTGGTGGGCACCCAAATGTTGACCAAGGGCATTGACCTGCCCCAGGTGACGGTCGTCGGCATCATCGCCGCCGACGGCCTCTTATATATGAATGACTATTGGGCTAGCGAGCGCGCCCTGCAAATGCTGATTCAGGTGGCGGGCCGGGCCGGGCGCGGCACCCAGCCAGGGCAGGTGTTTTTGCAGACCTACACCCCCGACCATCCGGTGGTAAAAGCGGTGACGGGCCACGCCTACGAGGGGTTTATCGCCGAAGAATGGGCGCAGCGGCAGATGTTGCAATACCCCCCCGCCGGGCAAATGGTGCTGCTGCGGCTGAGCAGCAACGACCCCAAGGCCGTGGAGCAGACCGCCACAACCCTAGCTGAGCAAGTGATGCGACGGTTAGAGGACACAGCTTACCAACTGCTGGGGCCAGCTCCGGCCCCGATTCCTCGGGTGGCGCGGCGCTATCGCTGGCATTTGCTGGTCAAGGGACCGCTAAATGAGCCGTTGCCCAACCTGCAAGACCTTAAGCACCACTGCCCCGCCCCGGTCAACCTCACCATTGATGTAGATCCGCTCAACCTAGCTTGATCATGGGCTCGATCCCGAGCTTGACAATGGGCTTGACGCTAGCCCCCGGACGGTTGCAGATGCCGCTGGGGGAATGCAACACTACAGCTTTCTGCGTCCCGTCGCTTAGCCCGGATCTGGGTGATTGCTATGCCTTCCCTCTCCCCCCATCAAAGCGCCCGCACCAGTTGGCAGCTGATTAAAGCCACAGCCCTAGCGTGGAAAAATTGCAAACCACTGTAAAGACGAATCACAATACGTTAACTCGCCCTGATCGCCCATTTGCTTGTGATAACTTGGAGATATAGAAAACAACTGAATAGCTCCGGCCTAACTCGGTTTCATCGTTTTTACGAGCTGGCGTTTAGTTCGGAATAACCCCAAACCCCGCCGATCCACAACCACCCTAGGGGTCGCCAAACTTGGCTATACCCACCCTAACTGTCGGTCAGACAACGGTTGTTAAAGGCACTGTCGTTTAGTGAGCTGGCTAATTCTGTTAAGTTTTTCGCCAATTCTCAAGCTGTTTTGCCAAAGCAGGCAGCGATTCCAGCCACGGCAATCTCCCTATTGTCTGGCATACACAAAAGTAAAGCCTTAACGGAGAGTGGCCAAGATGGTCACTCTTCAGTTGTTTAAGGGGAAATGTTTCCAGGGAAATATCGCCTAGCCCCACTCAATGATGGCAGCGCCCCAGGTTAGCCCAGCCCCAAAGCCAGCGGTGGCGATCGCATCCCCCACCTGTACCTTACCCGCCCGCACCGCCTCGTCGAGGGCCAAGGGGATAGAAGCTGCAGAAGTATTGCCGTGGCGGGCCATGTTGCTGACCACCCGCTCGGAGGGTACACCGAGGCGATCAGCCACCGCATCGAGAATGCGCTGGTTGGCCTGGTGTAGCACCAGCCAGTCGATGTCGGTGGTGGTGAGACTAGCGCGGAAAAGGACTTTCTCAATTACCTCAGGCACCCGGTTGACGGCGAACTTATAGACCTCGCGCCCGTTCATGTTGATGGGAGAAAAGGAGCCTTTTTGGACTGTGATACCGTCTACCAACGTCTCTGACTCGGACTGGTAGGCTAGGTTGAGGCAGGAGTTGAGGGAGCCATCGCTGCACAACTCAAAGCCGAGCAGGCGATCGCGCTCCGCCGCCTGCAGCACCACGGCCCCGGCCCCATCGCCAAAGAGCACACAGGTGGTGCGATCGCTCCAATCAGTCCACCGCGAGAGCACGTCGCCGCCGATCACCACGACGGTCTTAAACACCCCGGTACGGATGTATTGCGCCGCTGTAACCAGGGCAAATACAAACCCAGAGCAAGCTGCCGTTAAATCAAAGGCCACGGCTCGGGTAGCGCCCAAGGCCGCCTGCACCTGACAGGCCGTCCCAAACAAATCATCGGGGGTTGAGGTGGCGAGCAAAATTAAATCTACTTCGCCTACCCCCACCTGGGCCATCTCCAGTGCGTTGCGAGCTGCTTCGGTCGCCAGGGAAGTGAGGGAATCGGTTGGGGCGGCAATGTGCCGCTGGCGAATGCCGGTACGGGTCGCTATCCACTCATCGGAGGTGTCAACGCGCTGGCTGAGACCGTCGTTAGTGAGCGGTACGCTTAGGCAAGCCGAACCGCTGCCCACCAGTGACACACCGGGCATAAACTGTTCCACGGGCTATTCTCCGTCTGCTGCGGGCATGGCAACCCGCTGGTACTGCGCCTGAATGCGGTCTTGAACGCGGTTTTCGACCGCCTCTTTAGCCAGGCGAATGGCGTTAAACACCGAGGGTGCCTGAGAGCTGCCGTGGCTAATCACCGTTACCCCAGCTACCCCCAGCAGCAGGCCACCGCCGTGCTCGGCATGGTCAACCCGCTGCTTGATACGGCGCAGGTTGGGCTTAAGAATCGACGCGCCAATCTTGCCGCGCACGCCCTGGGGCAGCTCTTCGCGCAAAATTTGCAGCACCGACTCGCCCACGGCCTCGGCAAACTTGAGCAGCACGTTGCCCACAAAGCCGTCGCACACCACCACGTCAAACTGCCCCGAGAGAATGTCGCGCCCCTCGGCATTGCCCGCAAAGGGAATATTCGGGTTTTCTTCCAGCAGCTGGTGCGCCCTGAGGGCGACGTCGTTGCCTTTGCTGGGTTCTTCGCCAATGTTAATTAGCCCGACTCGAGGGTGCTCGACCCCCAGCACGTAGCGAGAATAGATGGTGCCCATGATGGCAAACTGCTCTAGATACTTGGGGCGACAGTCTACGTTGGCCCCCACATCTAATATCAGCACCGACTTATTGGCCACCACGGTGGGGAATACGGCCCCGATCGCCGGCCGATCAATACCCTTGAGCCGCCCCAGGCGCAGCAGCGCCGCCGCCATCGCCGCCCCTGAGTGCCCCGCCGATACCACCGCATCGGCCTCATTGCGCTTGACCAAATCCATCGCCACATTGATGGAGGCCTGGGGCTTTTTGCGCAGGGCGCTGAGCGGCTCTTCGTGCATTTCAATACTGCCCTCGGCGGGCACCAGCTCAATGCCCGTCAGCTGGTCAGGGCTAGCCGTTGACGCCTTAATTTTGTCAATATCGCCCACCAGGGCGACATCGACCTCTAGCTCGGCCTTGGCGCGAATGGCACCGGCAACAATCTCGCCGGGGGCGAAGTCTCCCCCCATGGCGTCAATGGCAATGCGTGCCCGGTTAAAGCCCATCGGTTAAATCTGTTAAAAACCTGAGCAAATTCTAGCAGACTACCCCACCGACTATTCTTCGCCGGGTTCCACTATGCGCTGAAACAGGTAGCCAGTACCCCGGGCGGTGAGAATCAGCTCGGGGTTACTGGGGTCGTCTTCGAGCTTGGCCCGCAGGCGAGAAATGTGGACATCGACCACGCGGGTATCCACGTGGCGCTCGGGGGTGTAGCCCCACACCTCTTGCAGAATTTCGGAGCGAGAGAAGGGCTCCCCGGAGCGGCTGACCAGCAGCTCTAGCAGGCTAAACTCCATGCCGGTGAGGCGAATGCGCTCGTCGCCCTTGTACACCTGGCGCTTGTTGGTGTCGATGCGAATGGTGTTGACGGAGATGACGCCAGAGCTGGGGATGCCGGTCATGCCGGTTTTATCGACCCGGCGCAGCACCGAGCGAATGCGGGCTTCGAGTTCTTTGGGTGAGAAGGGCTTGACCACGTAGTCGTCGGCCCCCAGCTCTAGGCCGGTGATGCGATCGGCCACGTCGCCCAGGGCGGTGAGCATAATAATAGGAATGTCAGACTCTTTGCGCAGCTCCTGGCAAACGCCGTAGCCGTCGAGCTTGGGCATCATCACATCGAGCACCACCAGGTCTGGATCGGTGTTACGAAAGGTCTCTAGGGCTTCTTCGCCATCGGCGGCGGTGACCACATCGTAGCCAATCATCGACAGGCGGGTTTCGAGAATGCGGCGAATGCTGGCCTCGTCATCGACCACCAGGATTCTTTCTTTGTTGTTTTCCAAGGCTCTCAAGGCTCCCTACATAACGTCATATTCTATAAACAATCGCAACGTTTAATGATTAACTTTTGAAAGCTAATTAAATTCCATCCATGCTCAGCAGTTGAGTTTGCCCAGGGGCAGCTACAGATCCCGATCTGGAGTTGATCTAGTCGATGGCGCTGCACAATCGCGGATATTGCCGGGGCAGTCTCCTAAAACGCTGCAAAAGTAGGGCGACGACGTCTGCTTATTCTATGGGTATTGATTCATGCCGCAAGCGTGGAATCTCTGCACTTCAGGCTTTTTTAAGGTTTTAGCGGAGCAGCGGCAGATTTCTCAGGTTGATGGCGCTCTGTCGCCTGCCCCGATCACCAACTGTGTTATTAGATCAGACATACTATAAATTCGGTTTCTTGCCCAGGCCATCACCCGCGCCGTTGGGCCAAGCATACAGAAACCGGGTTGCTGAAGACCTTCTATGCAGAGGGGAGCCGTTCATAGAAAGACCATGGCTAAATCGCGCTCAATTTTTGTCTGTAACGAATGCGGGGCTGAGTCGCCCCAGTACTTTGGCCGCTGCCCCACCTGCAACAGCTGGAACTCAATGGTAGAGCAGGCCCAGCCCGCGAAGGATGCCACCCCTCGGGCAGCGGCGCTGGGGCGCAGTCGAGGCGGGGCGACGACCGCTAAGGCCAGCCAGCCGCGCCTGGCGATGACCCTCAATCAGATTCAAGACCACCCCCAGGCGCGGCTGGCTTCGGGCTATGGGGAGCTAGACCGGGTGCTGGGGGGCGGCATTGTGCCGGGGTCGTTGGTGCTGCTGGGGGGCGATCCGGGGATTGGCAAATCGACGCTGCTGTTGCAGGTGGCGAACCAGATGGCGGCGCGGCAGCGGGTGCTGTACGTGTGCGCGGAGGAGTCGGGGCAGCAGGTAAAGCTGCGGTGGCAGCGGCTGGGGCCGGTGGGGGATGTGGGGAGTGAGGGTGAGGGTGAGGGGAGTAGAGGAGAGAAGGCAGAAGGCAAAAGGCAGAAGGCAAAAAAGGAAGAGATAGAGGATTTGGAGGATGCAGAGGCCGCCGGATTAGAGGCGGTGGATAGCCAGCTGTTTTTGCTGCCGGAGATTGACCTGGAGACGATTTTGATGGAGCTGGAGTCGCTGAAGCCGACGGTGGCGATCATCGACAGCATTCAGGCGCTGTACTATGCGGCGCTGACCTCAGCACCGGGGTCGGTGTCCCAGGTGCGGGAGTGTACGTCGGCGCTGATGCAGCTGGCGAAGCGGGCGAATATTTCCCTATTCATCGTCGGGCACGTGACCAAGGAGGGGGCGATCGCCGGCCCGAAAGTGCTCGAACACCTGGTGGATACGGTGCTGTATTTTGAGGGCGATCGC